>JAFRJV010000062.1 GCA_017432075.1 Mogibacterium sp.
CCTGTCTACATGCCGGATAACTGCAACTATGAAGACGTTGCGCACATCAAGAACTTCACCGACAAGCCTGTCGTATGCGCAGGTAAGATGGATATCAAGTTTGCTGCTGAGAAGATCAAGGAAGGCAAGATCGATGCTCTCGGTATCGCACGTCAGAACCTCGTAGACCCTGACTGGGTAACAAAGCTCAGAGAAGGACGCGAAGAAGAGATCAAGCCATGCATCAGATGCCACAACGCATGCTTCAACTTCGCTAAGTCGAAACATACTGCAAACACACAGCCTCTGTTCGACTCGCTCCAGCTTGCACGCTGCGCTCTGACTCCTTCGACGATGCAGCACAACAAGTACAAGATCGTTCCTACAAACAAGCCAAAGAAAGTCGCTATTGTCGGCGCAGGCTTCGGCGGACTCGAGGCAGCTCTCGTACTCAAGAAGAGAGGCCACAATCCTGTCGTATTCGAGAAGAGCGACAAGATCTTCGGTCTGTACAACACAGCTTCGGCAATGTCCTTCAAGGATGCCGACAAGCAGCTCATGCAGTGGTATGAGAGAGAGCTCAAGAAGTGGGATATCGACATCAGACTCAACAGCGAGGTCAAGGACATCAACTCCCTGCTCAAGGCATACGATGATGTTATCGTATCGGTCGGTACATTCCCTAAGGCTCTCAACATCAAGGGATTCGACAAGACGATCACATTCACGGATCTCCTGATCGGACCTAAGAAAGACGAGTACAAGAAGATCGTCTTCCTCGGCGGCGGACTTTCATCCTGCGAAGCTGCATATGATGCAGTACTTGCCGGCAAGAAGCCTGTAGTCGTTGAGTTCCTTGACGACCTTATCGTAGCTCCTGGCACATGCCTTGCCAACTCCTCGTTCCTGAGAGAGGCTCTGCCGTTCAAGGGAGTTCCTGTACATCTGAGAAGCTCCGTAACCGAGATCGGCGACGGATACTGCATGATCAAGAACTTCGAAACAGGCGAAGAATGGAAGGAAGAATGTGACTGCGTAGTCAACGGAATCGGTTTCGTTCCAAACGACCAGTTCGCTTCGGTCAAGAACAAGCACCTCCACAGAGTCGGAACATGCGTCAAGTGGGGAGCTCTGAGAGAAGTAATCTGGAGCGCATGGGATGTAGCAATGAAGATCTAACTTATCATTGATCTCACATATAATAAGGGACTGCCTTCAGGGCAGTCCCTTTTATTTGCTTATCATGTAAATCAATCCTTGTTCCAGATCGCTTTATATTGTTTGTATTTGCCCAGATCGTTGTTTACGTTCCACGGGATGAAGCCTCCCTCCAGGCCGGCATCTTCAAGACCTTTTATCTGGGCTTTCAGCTCCTTTTCTCCGTAGTTGACTGTAGGATTCCAGTGCGGAGTATTGTAGCCGGTTATCCAGGTGCGTGCTGCAGCAGGATGTTCGAGGTAATCCTGCATCTTTTTGGCCTTTTTGCCCCAGTTCTTCATGGTATTATACGGATTCTTCCAGGTGTCCTGGCCTCCCATGTGGTCTGTGTAAGGCATGGCACTTATAGCGTCGACTATATTCGAGATCCCCGGCCAGTACTGTCCGTACGCAGTCATGTATCCGTATACGCTCTCCCCGAAAACATCTACCGAGAAATAGGCGCCGGCTTCGTGTATCTGATCTGCCGCATAGAAGCAGAAATTCTGTACAGCCTGCCCTTTCTCTTCATCGTATGTATTGCGGAACTTCGTTTTGCTGTTTTTCGACATTTCATAGGAGTTTTCCGGGAATCTCACGTAATCGAACTGGATCTCGTTGAATCCGAACTCCTTTACTGCTTCCTGCGCAAGTCTTACATTGTATTCCCACACATCACGTGAGTACGCACTCGGCCAGTATGCCTTGCCGCCGTACTTGATGCAGTCTTCAGGGTGATCCTTTGCGTATATAGGATCGTTGAACACGACGATGCGTCCGATGGTGTACACTCCTGCAGCCTTCAGCTTGTCTACACCCTTCTTGTACTTCTTGTAAGAGGTATATGCTGTTTTGTATGACTTTGGAGACCATTCCTTAGCTGTCTTTGCAGGCCATGCCAGCACTCCGTCTTTGATATCCACCACTACTGCGTTGCAGTCGGTCTTTTCTATCAGGTCAATATAATTGTCCGGGCTTGCCGCCGCGGCACAGTTCAGGTACATCGCCCTGGCATCGTAAAGGAACTCATTGCCGTCTATCACAGGCTTTTCGTACGGATAATAATCAAGGTTCTTCGCTTTGCCGCCGTACAGATCGTATCCGTATTTGTCCTTTTTCACCTTGTCGTAGATACCGTTTTTCTTGTATACCTTGTCGGCTTTCTTCTGAGTGTCGGCCAGATACTTGCTGTAGACATATCCTTCAGCGGTCTTGTCATTGCCCTTCTGATACTCCACCTTGTATTTGTGGATCGAGCCGTCAGCCAGCATAGTATCGTATCCGGTCACCTTGAGGCATGTACCCTTCGGAGCGAACGATGCGATCGCAGGCCCTGTCTCCTCTGCATATATTGTCACCGGAGTCCTCACATACACTTCAGTCTCCTGCACGACCTGATCAGGCGAAAGCACCAGATTCTCTTCTTTCATATACAGATCGGCAGCCCCTTCAATGCCGGTGTTGTCTACCTTGCAGTAGCTGACACCATCAACCACCTGGTATCCAAGCACCTTTTTCACTGAAGTGCCCCGGACAAGCTGTCCGACTTCGATCGCTTTTACATCTGACTCTTCGCCTTCCGCCGGTATGCCGATCAGATACACCGGAACGTCTTTCGTCTTGCCTCCGGCATAGACATACTCCGGTTCAGGAGTGACCTTGCTGGTAGTGCTTATATATATAAACACCATTATCAGGCAGGCAAAAATCACCGCACAGTCCCTTATCCTTAAAAGACGTGCGGTTTTTTTCTTTTCTGCTTCTTTTATTGCGTGACGTTCTACTCTGGACATTTGCCGTTTGCGGTACCTTTCTACACCTCACATGTTATACAACATTTGCCCGGGACGTTCAACCGAGAGTATGTGAAAATAATGAGACGCGCGGAAAATTATGCGAAATCGCTCATGTCATAATGTATAATCTTGATGAATGAAACAAGGAGGTGCGCATGGGCAAAATCGATCTGACACCTTTCATCAGGGAAGACACAGGCTCCGTGATGATCATTGATCTTCCGTGCAAACAGACGGAAAGAGCTTACTTCAACGGTTATCAGACATGGACCGCCTCCTATGAGGTCAGGCCTACGGATACCCACAACGGCATCAGGAGAGTCTTCAGGCGCATAGGTGCTCCGTGGGGCATCACTAAATACGGCGACCACTTTTTCATGGACTACCCGGGCAAGCCGGGACGTTTTCACGGCTTCACATATTTCTACAAGAGATATGAGGACAGCTATCTCCTCATAGGCTCTACTGACGAGACAAACGGATATACCGTTTTCGAATATGACATGCTCAAGGGTGTTCTGAAGATCAGAAAGGACGCAGGAAGCAGCAGGTTCGATCAGGACCTGCATATAGCAGCATTCGAAGGCGGACACGACGAGGTGTTCGACGCCTGGTTTGAGGAAGCAGGAATAAAGCGCCGCCCTGCCGCACCTATGGCCGGCTACGGGAGCTGGTATAACCATTACGATAAGATCAACGATGAAACCATCACCCGCGATCTCGAAGGCGCTGCGGGCATACTCGAACCAGGAGACCTTTTCCAGATCGATGACGGCTGGCAGGTACAGGTCGGCGACTGGGACTGCAATCCGGAGCGTTTCCCGCGCGGCATGAAAGCCTCGGTCGAAGATATACACAGCAAGGGCTTCAAAGCCGGCCTCTGGCTTGCCCCCTACTCTGCCCAGTGCAGATCACAGCTGGCCAGGGAGCATCCCGACTGGCTGCTGAAGCATAACGGCAAGCCGTGGTATGCAGGCTGCAACTGGGGCGGATTCTTCGCACTGGATATAGATCAGCCGGGAGTGCAGGACTATCTGAAGCGTACGTTTGACAGGATATTCAGCGAATGGGGTTTCGACCTGGTGAAGCTCGACTTCCTCTATGGAGCTGCACCGTGGCAGACTGAAGGCGGTAAATTCGACGGAGAGAGCCGCGGAGGACGCATGTGCAGGGCCATGGACTACCTCAGGGAGTGGTGCGGCGATGGACTGATACTCGGATGCGGAGTGCCTCTCGGGCCTGCCTTCGGAAAGGTCGAGTACTGCAGGATCGGATGCGATGCAAGCCTCGACTGGAACAATGTTCCTCTCATGAGGAACGTCAACCGTGAATACCCGTCCACTAAGCATGCAATACTCAACACTTTTTACAGAAGAGGCCTTGACGGCAGAGCGTTCCTGAACGACCCCGACGTGTTCTTCCTCAGGAAAGACAATATAAAGCTCACCGAAGAGCAGAAGGATCTGCACGCAAGAGTTCTTGCACAGTACGGCAGTTTCTTCCTCACTTCCGACAACATGGGAGATTATGACAGGGAGCAGCGTGAGCACTACAGACAGTTAAGAGATCTCTGGCAGAAAAAAGACTGGACAGACAGGCACTTCCTGGACTGGATAAATAAGTACAAGTAATACAGCGCAGCAAGATAAAAAGGAAAAACAAAATGGGCAACAAAAAAGAAACAGCCACATCAGCCGGCATCACGGAAAAGCAGGCAAAACGCAATCTGTGGTTCTTCCCGCTCGGAACGTTCGGAAGAGACATGATCTACAACCTGTTCACCAATTTCATCCTTGTCTATGTACTCTTCACTCACAATCTTACACCTGCCCAGCTGATGGCGATCACGGGCATCATGATCGGGGCAAGAGTATTCGACGCTTTGAACGACCCTCTCATGGGAAACATCATTGAGCGTACAAGGACACGCTGGGGCAAGTACAAACCATGGCTGGTCATTGGCATAATCAGCACTTCCATAGTAGTATACCTGGCATTCAACGTCAGGCTTGAGGGCTGGGCGTTCATATGGTTCTTCGGGATAATATACTTCGCATACAGCATTGCCTACACCATGCACGATATCTCCTATTGGGGAATGATACCGTCGCTCAGCAAGGAAGGCAGCACCCGCGATAAGCTGACAGCCATGACGAACCTCGCAGCCGGTATCGGCGGAGGTCTTGCCGGTCTTTTCATCCCTATGCTCACCACGGGCTCAGGCGCAATAGGCGGTAATGCACAGACAGCTTACGGAGTGGTCGCCCTTATATTCTGTATACTTTCTCCTCTCTTCCTCTGCTTCACCATCTTCGGAGTCAGGGAAGACAGATCGTACATGGACACCACCCCACCTCCGGTCAGCTTCAAAAAGATCCTCTCCACGATCACGGGCAACGATCAGCTGTCCTGGATGTGCCTCATCTTCCTGCTGCACCAGATCGGCGCAGACCTGATCGTAGGTGGTATAGGATCGACATACATCTACTTCACATACGGCTACAAGGGAGGTCTTTACTCTCTGTTCTCGACGATCGGGCTGTCTGCCTCGGGAATACTTCTGATCGCATATCCATGGCTGTCATCCAGATGGAGCAGAAAAAGCCTAATGAAGGGATTCGGACTGATCATGACAGCAGGCTTTGCCATGATGCTCGCTGCAGGGCTCTTCATGCCGGCGACCATGCCGTCATTCTGGATCACCACAGTCGGCTATATGCTGGCCCAGCTCGGCATGAACTGCTACTACGTGATCATGATGCTTTCGATCATCAATACTGTTGAATACAATGAATACAAGAACGGCACCAGAGACGAAGCGATCATCGCTTCCATCAGACCTTTCTTCACGAAGTTCGGAAGTGCTCTGTGT
Source organism: Mogibacterium sp. (assembly GCA_017432075.1). Classification (GTDB taxonomy): domain Bacteria; phylum Bacillota; class Clostridia; order Peptostreptococcales; family Anaerovoracaceae; genus Crickella. Next base: position 5,845 of record JAFRJV010000062.1, read on the forward strand.
GTGCTGCTCACAACAGTCTCGTACCTGATATTCGGTGTCACAAAGTACACCAACCAGATAAGCTCGCTCGAGCAGGCTGCAAACATGGGTTCCATAACTGAAGCCGATAAACTTTCACAGATCGATGCAGTCATCAGCTCGGTAAGCAGCAGCCAGAGCCACGGCATCCTGCTGGTAATGGTTCTCATACCGCTTCTGATGATGCTCGGCGCTTACCTGCTCTACAAAAAGCACTACATCCTCGATGAAGATGAGTACGACCGCATCGTAGAAGAACTCGGACACAGAAAAGCATAAACATCTGCAAAAATCAAAACGGCCGGAGCTGAAATGCTCCGGCCATTTGTTTTGGTCTTTTTACATGTTTTCTTCGGACGTTCTGAAGATGCGGTCTGCGTTCTTCAGAAGCGCCGTGCACAGCAGCTCTCCGAGCACATAGCAGCCGGCTATCTCGCCAAGCAGGATCTGGAACATCAGTACCGGAATAGCTACATCGACTACGCCATAGCCGTACCTGAGTACGAATGGAACTATGAGCGCGTTTGCAATAACTGCAGGCAGCGGTACCAGCCAGCGGTTTTTGCGGAGCACGTATCCGAAGACTGCTCCGATCAGTGTGGCGATGCTTCCGAATATAACATCGAGCATGATGCCCCCTCCGATGAGGTTGGCGATCAGGCAGCCGATGAACAGTCCCGGGATCGCTGCAGGTGTGAACATTGGCAGAATGCACAGTGCTTCAGCTATTCTCACCTGTACAGGACCGAAGGATATCGGTGCAAAAACCAGTGTGAGAACCACATAAAGAGCAGCGATAACTGCGCCCTGAGTGATTCTCAGAACTTTTGGATCTCTGTTTTTCATTAAAATTGTTTTCTCCTTTGGTTTTAGTATTTTAGAAGCAGGATATCGGACCCGAACTGCTTCGGACGCCTATTATCTGCGGGCGTCCGCGCAACATTGTACAGTAAGCCTGATCTTATGTCCAGCAAAAATTCTTCCCGGAATGCATGTAGATCAGTTCACCACATTCACCGGTTCGCCTCTCTCCCATGCGCGGATGTTATCAGCGGTTATATCCATTATCCTCTGTCTGGCATCCTTTGTTGCCCAGGAGATATGCGGAGTTATTATGCAGTTTTTGGCGGTCAGGAGCGGATTGTCCGCCTTTATAGGCTCAGTTGATACAACATCCACAGCTGCTGCGTATACCTTGCCGCTTTCAAGAGCTTCAGCCAGGTCATGCTCGTTGACCAGAGGTCCGCGGCTGTTGTTGATCAGTATCACGCCGTCCCTCATTTTGCTGATATTCTCCCTGTTGATGATCCCTTTCGTCTCAGGGAAAAGCGGGCAATGGAGGAAGATCACGTCTGAACGTGCCAGGAGCTCATCAAGTTCAACATATTCAGCAACAGCAGCTCCCGAGTCTGACCTGAATGCGTCATAGGCGATCACTTCCATATTGAGGGCGCCGAGTATCTTCGCAGTTGCCTGTCCTATCCTGCCGAGCCCTATAATGCCCGCAGTCTTTTCCGCAAGTTCAATGAGCGGATAATCCCAGAAGCACCAGTCGACATTGTCCTGCCATTTGCCCTCTTTTACAGCCCGGTCATGATGTCCTATATGCGAGCATATCTCCAGAAGCAGACTGACAGCAAACTGGCTGACGTTCTGGGTGCCGTAAGTAGGAACATTGACTACGTCTATCCCCTTGCTTCTCGCGTATTTCACATCGACGATGTTATAGCCTGTGGCAAGCACGAACACTGCTTTGAGGCCCGGACATTTATCAATCGTGGCAGCGCTCACCGGGGTCTTGTTAACGACAGCGATGTCCGCGTCGCCTATCCTCTCCGCGATCAGATCCGACTCGGAGTATGACGTTCTTTCATACACCGTCAGCTCACCAAGCGCTTCCAGCGGTTCCCAGCTGAGGTCTCCCGGGTTCTCGGTATATCCGTCAAGCACTACTATCTTGTGTCTATCCATTGCACTTCCTCCGTCAGGAACAAACAGCCGCCACACAAGGCGGCGACTGTCCTTTTAACTCAAATCAATTTTTATTCTTCTGCAGCAGGCTCTTCTTCTGCAGCAGGCTCTTCAAGCTCTACTCCGAGGTCTTTGAGGATCTCTCTTGCCTTTGTGCATGCAGGGCAGTCGCAGAATGTCTTGCCTTCTGCCTTCATGGCTTCAGCGTGAGCTTTGATCTGTGCAGCTGCTTCCTCGCCCATTGCCTCTTTCATCTCAGGCTTGCTGAATGTATCGATGACTTCATCGAGGGAGGAAATACCTGCCTTGAGCTGCTTGATAAACTCGTTCTCAGTAACCTTGTCTACAACAGGAGCAGCCTTGTCCTTGAGTTCTTCGATCTTAGGAGCAGCTTTTTCCTTGAGCTCTTCAATCTTCGGTGCTGCTTTCTCTTTAAGTGAGTCTACAACAGGAGCAGCTTTTTCTGAGATTTTATCTGCACTTTCACCAAGCTTGTCGCTTACCTTTGCAAATTTCTCACCGACTTCGATGGATTTCTCGGAATACTTGTCTGCAAATTCTCCGAGTTTGTCCCATGCTTCGCCGCCCTTTTCCTTGAGCTCATCGAATTTGTCGCCATACTTTTCATCTGCTTCTGCGAGCCACTTTTCAGCTGCTTCCTTGAGCGGAGCATATACATGACCGCCGAGCAGTTCCTTTACTTTATCGACTGTCTTCTTATCTGCCATCTTTTTACCTCCTGTAAAAGTTATAATTAACCGCTTGAGAAACCGTCAAACGTTGCTTATCAGATATTCTTTACAAGTGTAAGGATATTGCTGCCGTCCTTATATTCATATTCCACGGCATCCATGGTCTGCTTTACCATGAATATACCGAGTCCGCCAATCTCTCTCTCTTCGGCAGAAAGAGTGACATCCGGATCATCCTTCAGAAGCGGATCATATGGCTTTCCGTGATCGATAAATGTGATCTTTACCTGAACAGGTTCGTCTGTTACTCCTACACGCACCACTGCTCTGCCCTTTTCAGGGTGATATGCGTATTTACAGATATTGACAAATATCTCCTCGGCTGCTATGTCGATCTGCATCTGCGACTTCATTGAACAGCCTACAGTCTCAAGTTGTTCATCAATGAAAGCCATTACTTCGCCAAGATTTTCCTCAATGGCTTCTATGTCGAGTTCATGATTCCTGTCGGCTTTTTCGAGGTCGTTTTCAAACAGGAGTGTATCCGTCCTGTCAAGGAGCTCAATGAGTTCTTTTGTCCAGTGATCGATCTCTGCCTTGCGGGCCTCATCCTCAAGCCCGCCTCGCCTTATGGACCTTCTGATCAGCCTTGTGTAGCCGATAATGCGGGCTTTGTCTTCCACGCTGCGTATAACTTCCTTATCCTCCGTACCGAGGTACTTGGCAAGTGTCTTATACCAGAACTGTTCTGCTAATTCATAGCTGAATTTCTGGAACGACAGGATCGCATCATGGTCGAGCTCAAAGAATCCCCTGTATGCGTTGAACATCGATCCGAGCTCAAAAATAGGATGCCCTACAGCCAGTGTGTCCATATCGATGAGAAGCACTTCGTCGTCCTGCAGCTCGAGGTTCTTTGTGTGGTAGTCACCATGGATCATGTGGTTATCGTGAGGTACTGCCTCTACGAGGGCAAGCAGCTTTTTGCCGGATTCTTCAGGCAGGTAGTCCTGCATGAATGTTGCCCATGATATAACAGTTTCCTTCATGTCCGGCAGCTTTCCTTCGGGAACCTCGGTGCTGTGGATGCGCTTAAGCATCTCGACATACTGGTCTACGCACCAGTCGAGTTTTTCCGGCTCGGTCGAAAGGATGTTTGAGAACGATCTGGCATTCAGAAGTTCGAATACCGATCCGTAGCTGTTTCCCACCTTCACGACATCATAAGAGATGGCCGTCGGTATTCCGAGGATCAGTGCCAGTCTTGCGACCTCACGCTCATGCTGGATATCGGCAAGGGCATCTGCATTGTTGTATATTTTTACAACATTGTCCTTGTCAATACGGTATAAGCTGCCATTGGCTCCGCGTCCGATCTCTTCACATCCCTCAATGGACACCCTCCGGTATGCCTTCTCGACAGTCATCATCTCAGTGAATCCGGTCATATCAAGGATCTCAAAGACATCAGATTTAACATTGATGATCCTGAGTCCGGGATATTTCTTTCTGAGACGCAGAATGATCCTGAGTCCGGCACTGGAGATATAGTCCAGTTTCTCTGCATCAAGTATCAGATCGGAAGGTTCCTTGTCTTTCAGCACCTCACTGATCTCATTTTCAACAGCAGCGGCATTGCCTGAATCTATACGCCCCTCAAGTTCGATTGTTAATTTTTCGTTATCCCAAGATGTATTCATCTTAATTACAGGCCCTCTACTCTATAGTCAGAATATCCGAAAATCCGGTCACATCGAAGATCTCCTGGATCTCGTCAGAAACGTTCTTCACCACCATGGTGCCCTTCTCATTCATGGTCTTCTGTGATGACAGAAGAACACGGAGTCCGGCACTGGAAACATAAGCCAGTCCGTCGAAGTTGAAGATCAGATCGGTTACGCCGTCAAGCGACGACTTGACTTCTTCTTCAAGCTGTGGAGCTGTAATGGTATCGAGTCTTCCATCAAGAACGAATTCCAGTGTTGACCCATCCAGATTTTTCTTGATATCAAGCATATACAGTTCCTCCTTTATCTGTATATTCAGCCGGTAAAAGCATGATCCGGCTGTTAATCAGCTTATTCCGATATATTATACTACATTTTACCCCTGTGTATCTACAACATGCTGACTAATAGATAAGGGTCTTATCTCCGGACGGAGCTTTCACTATTCTGTGTGCACCGCCCTTTCTGTCAGTCAGCTTCTTTTCGTCTATCGGATGCTCTGTGATCATGAGCGGAATGCCTCTTTCGTCAGATACTCCGGTCTCATGCGAAGGCATGTATATCTCCGCTCCCAGCTCCTTGTAAGCGAGTACGGCCTGCCTGTTGAACACGTTGAGTCCGTAGTCTCCGTAGACCTTTACTCCCGCATCCCTGAATCCCGTGATCCAGCCTGCATTACCGCATAGTATGCCGCATTCCCTGCAGGCTTCTGCGATCTCATCGAAGTGCATTTCGATGAACCTGTCGAGGCTTCCCTTTGAGACGTTCATTATATATGGAACGGTTCCCGGCCTGAGATCGCCGCTTTCTGTCTCCATGAATCTCTCCAGAGGCATCGGTCTGATGCCGCTTTTGTTTACCCTGTGCTGCCAGTCGTCGGCACTGAGAGCTCCCTTTCCGAGTTCTTCAGCCTTTCTTATCTCAGCTATCTCATCTTTAGTGAGAGCAGGTCTCCTGTTCTTTATGACATGTTCCCTGCGCCTCTTCATGAGTTCATCAGCAGCCTCACGTCTCATCCTGTTGACCACGGACAGAGGCATCATTATACCGTCATCTGTCTGTACGTCTATTCCTGTCAGTCCCGGTGTGAACACAGTATCTCCCAGCCTGTTAAGCGAGGCTTCTATACGCTCACTGTCAGTTGCCACCTTTTCGGCATACTCGACTCTGTGATCGGATACTATCTCTACACTGTTTCCGTTCCTTACATCGGTCATCACGAGCACAGGGAACTGTCCCGCACGCGCCGTGAATGTCATGGTCACCGGAAGCTTCTTCTCCGGTACGTCGAGTGCTTCTTCGAGGAGCTTCTTATCCGTCACTTTGCAGACAGTATCGCCTGTAAAAGCGCCTCTCTCAAAATCTCCCGCAAGTATGCAGCCGAGTCCTATGTCTTTCACATAAGTGACGACGCCTCCCGCAGGCGAGCTGATCAGGTAATCCGCATCCTCTCTGATGAATTCTATGCCGTCTCCGTTTTCAAGGCTGATGCCCTGCTCTCCAGCATCACGAGCAAGCTCTATGCAAACGAGTTCCCGTCCCCGTCTGAGTGCGCCTCTGGCAGCTGCCTTCTCGTCTTTCTCACTAACCTTGTTCTCGCTGTCTATAACAGCGATCACGCGGCCGATGCGGAGCCCCTGGTTTTTAGGACTCGATCCAGAGAGAAGGTCTGCTCCCGGATTGCCGAGCAGATAGCCTTCCGTGAAATCTCCGCGGTTGAATATCTGCCTGAGCTCCAGCATGTCACTCTCTTCAACGCTGTAGAGTTCAGAGGCCTTCTCAGGACCGTGCTCAGCAGCAAGCTTTGCAAATAGATCGATGTATTTGCGGTATATCCTGGTCACGACTGCAACGTACTCAGGAGTCTTCATTCGTCCTTCTATCTTGAATGAAGCAGCTCCGGACATCACGAGTTCAGGTATGTGTTCTATGAGGCAGAGGTCCTTAGGGCTGAGAGCATAGTAGATCTCGCCGTCATCTCCCCTGTATGCCTGTCTGCATGGCTGAGCGCATGTGCCGCGGTTTCCCGTACGTCCGCTTCCTCCGCCGAGCACCCTGCTCATCTGACATTGCCCGGAATAGCACATGCAGAGGGCACCGTGAACGAAAACTTCCACATCCAGCCCGGGATCAAGTGAACTGCAGTACTCTGCGAGGTCCCTGATCTCTTCGAGCGTGAGCTCTCTGGCAGGTACTACCCTGCTGAAGCCCATCTCCGCTGCAGCCCGGGCTCCGCCTTTGTTGTACAGCGTACCCTGTGTAGACAGGTGAAGCGGAAGGTCGGGCAGATACTTGTGAAGCAGTCTCGCAAGGCCCATGTCCTGCACTATGACTCCGTCCACCCCGAGTCCGTAGATGTAGTTGCAGTAGTCAAAGGCTCTCGCCAGTTCGTTGTCTGCTACGAGAGTATTTATGGTCATATATACTTTTACGCCGTGGGAATGAGCATAGTTGATGGCATCAGGAAGCTCCTCATCGCTGAAGTTATCCGCGAATATTCTGGCATTGAACGCCATGCCTCCCATGTATACAGCATCAGCGCCGTTATTGACTGCGGCAATAAGATGCGCTTTGCCTCCCACCGGTGATAAGAGTTCAGGTCTGTCCATTGTTTTTCCCTCCTAATTGGAATATTAGCATATATTTCAAAGAAGTCCACGATTTGTATTTAATGCTGTCCACAATGTCAACTCTCTTGATAAACAATTGTTGCGGTATTACACTTTTATTAACTAAAGCTAACTGATAATGATCGGCTGATACCCCGATAAAAAATGATTCGGTATCTAAGGAGTGCGGAGTAATGAGTACAAAGGACACAGTCCTTGCTTTGTTTGAGAAAAACAAGGGTTTTTTCATTTCCGGAGAACGGATAGCAGAAGAACTGAATATTTCCAGAACAGCAGTATGGAAGGCTGTAAAGAAGCTTCAGAGCGAAGGTTATGAGATCAAAGCCGTTACCAACAGAGGCTATTGCCTTGACAAGGAATCGGACGTACTTACTGTTCGCGGGATCCGCAGTCATCTCGATGAAAACTGTAAAGAGCTCAGGCCGGAGGTATTCGTCAGAGTTGACTCCACCAACACCATCTGCATCGAAAAAGCTGAGGCCGGTGAACCTGAAGGCTATGTTGCCGTTGCCGGATCCCAGAGCGCAGGCAGAGGACGCAGAGGAAAGGCGTTCTTTTCCCCTGCAGAAAGCGGTGTTTATCTGAGCATCCTTCTCAGGCCTGTCGGACTGACTGAAAATCAGGTGCTGCATCTTACCACCATGGCTGCTGCTGCAGTAAGTGAAGCCATAGAGTCTGTATCAGGCAGAAAAGCAGATATCAAGTGGGTCAATGACATATTCATTGACGGTAAGAAGGTCTGCGGCATTCTGTCCGAGGCATCCTACGGCATCAATACCGGAAAGCTCGAGTACGCTATAGTAGGTATAGGTATCAATGCATATGAGCCTGCCGGCGGATTCCCTTCCTCGATCGCCGACATAGCCGGCAGTGTATTTAAAGAGCCTTCGATCGAACTCAAAAACCGCCTTGCAGCTGAAGTGCTGAACCGCTTTATGGAATATTACAGGCACCTTCCTGATACCCCTTATTCCGAAGAATACATCAGGCGCTCAATGCTCACCGGAAAGGACGTAACGGTACATAAAGGCAAGGAAATGATCACGGCTCACGTCCTGGGAATAGACGAAGAGTTCGGACTCAAAGTACGCTATGAAGACGGAAGCGTCGAGATCCTGAGATCAGGCGAGGTAAGCATCAGAATATAGAAAAACAGAAAGAGTATGAAGCCGGTTGCAGTTGACAGCCGGCTTCTTTGATTATACGATTCTCTTTGCCGAAAAATGACACGGAGGCCATAAATGAAAGATTTCACACCCGTTTACATACCGGTCGGCGTACCGACCTTCCACCTTGAAAGCGCAAAGGATCTTTTCGAAAGGTCCGTAAAAGCCCTGCGCAGCATAGATCCGGATTTTACTGTTCCGGATGACATGCTGCTTTCCGTTGACGCGATGAGCGAATACATTTCGGATCTTTGCCCGGATCTCATCGTTTTCCAGGACCTTACCTTTGCCAATGCTGCATATATGACTGAAGTGGTCAGCAGATTCGACTGCCCTGTCCTTCTCTGGACACTTCGCGAGCCCGTGATCGACGGTACCAGGCTCCGCCTCAATTCGCTTACAGGCGCCTACAGTGCGGCAAACGCGATGCGCCTTACCGGACGGACCGATTTTGAGTACGTTTTCGGCTCGCCTGAGGAAGATGCCGTTATAAGCAAAATAAAGGCCTGCGTCAAGGCTGCTGAGATCATGAAGGCGATGCAGGGACTCAGACTGGCTACAGTCGGAGAACCTCCTCAGGGATTCGATTTCGGGCGCGCTCACGTAAGCAAGCTCAGAGAAGTCTTCGGTGCTGAGATAGTATCCGTATCTGTATCTGATATGATCGAACGAGCAAAGTCTTACACGGATGAAGAAAGTGAACCTTACATGGATCGCTCCCGTGAGCTTACATCAGGCCTCGACAGGACGCCTGAAAAAAACCTGAAAGACCATGCTCGTCTGTATAAGGCATACAGCGAATTTGTGCGGGAAAACAGCATAGGTGTCCTCGCCTCCCGCTGCTGGCCTGATTACTTTACAGAATACGGAACACCGGTCTGCGCGGTGCTTTCCATGCTCAACGATGACGGTACTGCGGCTGCATGCGAAGCGGATGTCTACGGCGCCCTTTCCATGTGGACCGGCATGAAGCTTTCATCGTCTCCGGTATTCTTCGGAGATCCTGTGAGCCTTGATGAAGAAGAAAACACGCTTACCTTCTGGCACTGCGGGACTGCAGCATGCACTCTCGCACGCAAAGACACAGGTGCTGTGGTGGGCGTTCATCCGAACAGAAAGATCGGACCTGCCATGGACTTCGGATGTGAAGCTTTTCCTGAAGCAACCATTTTCCGGATCGGCCGCGAGCCGGACGGAAGCTATCGCTTCTTCATACTTGAAGGTGAAGCTCTCGATAAGCCAAAGCAATTCACAGGTACTTCGATAGTAATAAAAACAACGGCCCCAGTGCGTGAAGCCGTTGAAACCAGTGTGCTTGACGGCTTTGAACCACACTTCGTGGTCATGAAGGGACATCATGCCGAAACGCTGAAAGCTCTAGCAAAGATGTTCGGATTCAAAGCTTTTGTATACTGATAAAATTTATAGGTTAGCAAGAGCTGTCCTGAGACAGCTCTTCTTTTTATGCTTCAGCAGCATGTCTGAACAGATCTCTGAAGCTGCTCTCAGTCCTGTAAAACACAGGTGTTTTGCCAAGCGGAGCATTCACTCTTATGACATCGCCGCCTTTGTAAGCCTTATTGTCCCAGAAGCCGGTCCAGTTGCCTTCAGGCAGATATACAGTCCTCTCGGAAACATTCTTTTCGATCACAGGGCACACATACATATCGTCCCCGAAGAAATATGAGTACTCGTCTCTGGAAGCGCCATAGTCCACAGCATTCCAGAAATCCGGTCTTATTACAGGTATGCCTTCCTCTGCCTGCTTCAGACAGCGCTCAATATATGGCCTCAGTGCAGCATGTATGTTAGTCAGACGCACCGTGTGCGGAAGAACGGCCGGAGAATCGAACTGGCTGTTTGCCCATGGTCTGATCGACTCGTGGCTCCTCATCAGAGGCGAGAAAGTGTTCATCTCCATCCAGCGTATGAACAGCTCATCATTCCGTCTGAGCCTGCCTACAGAGAAGAATCCGCCAATGTCACTGTGTACAAGAGGTACTCCCGAGAATCCAAGCGAGAATGTCGCCGGCATCACGCACGGCATGCCGTAATCCCTGGTGAGGTCCGTATGCTGATCGCCGTTCCACATTATAGGCGCGTAGCACTGCTCTCCAAGGTAACCGGAACGTGTGAAGAACATCACATCTTTATCACCGTACTCCTCTACTGCCTCGCGGTTGATCTTAGCCCACAGCACGGGCCACATATTGTGCAACTCTGCCGGGTCGCCGTCATGCAGGACACAGTCCGTCGGCAGATATTCGCCGAAATCCGCCATCCAGCCTTTGACACCGATCTCCAGCATATTCTTCTTTATAAGGACTTCCTTGATATAGCGAACAGCTTCAGGATTAGTCAGATCGAGCATGCCCGCATCAAATGTGGTCGTCTTTATATGGCAGATGCTGCCGTCTCTGTCAGTTATGAGCCAGCCTTTTTTGGCGCACTTTTTATACAGCCTGCTGTCCTTTACCAGGTAAGGATTCAGATATGCCAGAAAGCGCACTCCCCTGCTCTCAAGCCTTCTGATCGCCTCAGGCAGATGGTGATAGAGTTTGTCATCGTATTCGTAGTTCCACCACACCTGTTTTCCCATCACCGTGCGGTTCTCTCCGCACCAGTCCTGACACCATACAGCACTTATCTTTGCGCCGGCATCAAGCATGGTGAATGCCTTTGATATCACCTTGTCCGTTCCTCCCTGTACTGCGATGATCATGCCGTCAAGGCACCAGTCAGGCAGGTACTGCCTTGGTGGGTTCTTTTTTGCCAGAGCACGCATGAGCGTTTCGTAATCATCTGCGTGCAGGAGCATCATCGAGCGCGGGCACCTGTCGAATTTAAGCCTGTAATTATGTATTCCGAACTTGGATATGCCGTCTGATGCAGTATCGAAATAGAAGAGCCTTCCCTTATCCGTGACGAATACCGGCATCGGAGAATAGCTGCCTATACTGTCGGCTGTTTTTTCGCGGTAACGGTTATCAGGCAGTATTACCTTTTCCATCAGAGTACGCGCGGTTATATGTTCGGATACGAAATTCATGATCCGCTCTCCGCGGAGATTCGTCTGGCGGTACTGTTCTCCGCCTCCGAAAACCGCTTCGCCCTCTATCGCCGGGATCCTGAACTCATAAGCCCACCCATCTTCTCCTTCGAAGAAGATTTCGCAGCCGAGATCGCACTCCGTCACCTCCATCTTCAGCGAGTGACCGTCTCCGGACATCACAAAGGTGCTGTCGCCTGTCCTCTCTATATCGTCGAGGCGCGCGTGCTCCAGCTCGACTATCGTCTCCTTCACCGTTCCGCGTTTTGTGCTGTATGTCTTCTTGTGCCTTATCGCTGAAACGAAAGGAGTGGACAGGAGTTCGAACCCGTCCACTGTCAGTCTCAGTTTTCTGCCGTCAAATTCAGTCCTGAGCATTATGTTCTTCCTTACAGATCCGCCAGATACCTTCCGAGCTCCCTGTTGGAGTCTGCGACCACCTTTTCTTCGTCGATGCCGGTGATCGCTCCATGTTCGACCGTGACCTCGCCATCGATGACTGTATAGTCTACAGCGCCTCTGAGTCCTACGGTACCAAGCACCGACTTAGGATCGTAGCATGCTCCTACAAGCTCGAGGCGGTTCGAATCGACCATGAAGAAATCTGCGCACTTGCCGACCTCGATGGAGCCGATCTCTTTGTCTCTTCCAAGCAATCTTGCCGATCCCATGGTAGCTACCTTGAGCATGTCGTAGCCGGTCGGTGCCAGTCTGCTCGAGTTGAGTCTGTGCAGGAGGAATCCCACGCGGAGCTCTTCGAGCATATCTGAGCCGTCGTTCGAAGCCGATCCGTCGACTCCGAGTCCCACAGGTATACCCATTTCGAGCATTTCCGGGATGCGTGCGATGCCTGATGAAAGCTTCATGTTGGAGATCGGGCAGTGGCATACGCCTGTGCCTGTTTCCGCCAGAAGTTTGAGTTCTTCATCGTTGAAGTGTATGCCGTGGGCATACCAGACATCGTCGCCTATCCAGCCCACTCTCTCCATGTAGGCGAGAGGACGAAGGCCTTCGCGCTCAAGCATGTAGTTTTCTTCGTCCTTGGTCTCGCAGAGGTGTGTGTGCAGGCGAACACCCTTCTCCCTGGCGAGTATTGCTGATTCACGCAGAAGATCTTCAGATACCGAGAACGGCGAGCAAGGAGCTAGCGCTATGCGGCGTTTCGATCTGAACGATCTGTCGTGATATTTATCTATAAGGTCTATGCTGTCCTTCATGATCTCGTCGACGGTCTGCACCACGCTGTCAGGCGGAAGTCCTCCGTCCTTTACCGAAAGGTCCATGGAACCGCGCGAGAAGTGCATCCTGACGCCGAGCTTATCTGCAGCTGCAGCCTGTGCACCGATGAGGTCGCCCGCTCCTGCCGGGAATACATAGTGATGGTCGAAGACTGTCGTGCAGCCGTTCTTCATGAGCTCGCCCATGCCGGTCAGAGATGACAGATAGACCGTGTCCTCGTTGAGGTTCTTCCAGATCTCATAAAGAGTCTTGAGCCAGTCGAAGAGCTCCATGTTCTGGACTTTCTCCAGGTTGCGCGAGAACACCTGGTAAAGATGATGGTGGGCATTCACAAGACCCGGATAGCATAGCATCCCGCTTCCGTCGATCACTGTATCCGCATCATGTTTTTCCGGTCCTATGTATGAAATAAGGCCGTCCCTGCAGAAAAGATTGACGTTTTCATAAACACTATCTTTGCCGTCGCATGAAACGATCGCACGTATGTTGTTTACTGACAATGTACTCATTTTAGGCTCCTTTCACTATCTTCTCTATCCCAGAATACTCTCGTAAATAGCTTTGTCCCTGTCGCCGAATACGTTGAATATGACTTTATTGATGCTGCTTTCATGGCCGTCCAGCCATTCTCTTACTGTTTTTACTGCGATCTGTGCCGCCTCCTCTGCCGGGAAACAGAATACACCCGTGGAAATGCAGCAAAAGGCGATGTTTTCGAGACCGTTTTCTGCAGCAAGATCCAGGCAGGAGCGGTAGCATGATCTGAGCAGCTCTCTGTGTTCATCTGTTAGTCCCATGTCTACTATCGGGCCTACGGTATGCAGAACATACTTTGCCGGAAGGCAGAAGCCCGGTGTGATCTTTGCTATGCCGGTAGGTTCATCATGTCCCTGTCTGCGCATTATCTCATGGCAGCTCCATCTGAGATCCAGACCTGCTGCAGAGTGGATGCAGTTATCGATGCAGTTATGAAGCGGTATGAAACAGCCAAGCAGCGTGTAATTCGCTGCATTGACTATAGCATCTGCTGCCAGTCTGGTTATATCGCCCTGCCAGAGGTAAAGTCTTTCATCAAGCGCACACGGCTCAAGCGAGTCCACGCTGACGATGCCCCTGAGAAGAGCCTCCCTCTTCAGGTACGCATCCTGCACCTCACGGAATTCCGATCCTATAGGTTTCGCGTCCCTGACGTTCATGAGCGCCCGAAGCAGGTCCTTCTGCTTTGATTCATCATCAGGCACTGGGACCCTGCGGTAGACCGGATTTTCATTTTTCAGTTTTTCTATCATCCACAGTCTGGCTTCAGTCTGATCCATTGTTCTTCTTCCTCATCGTCAGCATAAGCGCCGCAAACAATATGACAATGATCACTGCGGAAGCCGACCAGATCCCCCTGTCAGGCAGGAAAGACTCGGTACCGTCACTGTTGACAATGACATCGGCATTCCTGAGCACCCACGCGCCAATGGCCGGTCCGATAAGACCCGGTACGAATACCTGACCGATAATACGCACGCCCTGGAACTGCCCGGCTCTGCCTTCAGGGATATTGTCCCTTATCATAGCTCCGAAGATGGACATTCCGGCGAGATAGCCTGTCATCGTAATGAGCGATCCGATGAACGCCTGTACAGCGGCATGGGCGTGTGTGAAATATAATATAGTATACCCTATAATCAGCATCGCCGTCACGGGAAGTATGCTGGCAGTGAAGCCTTTGCTGTCGTAAAGCCTGCCGTAGAACACGGTAGCGGCTGCGGCCAGAATAATGGCAGGAGCGAATATCATTACATAATTATCGAGGCCAAGTGTCTTCTCGTAGTAAATGATCAGATACGGCATGAATATCTGGATCGATATGCCGAATATCGCAAAGTTGAGGAGTGTGAGATAAAGCTTTTTGTTCTCTTTTGCTACGGACGGCCTGAAACTGTAAGCCAGTGTCTCCCCAAGGCTCTCTTCTGTCTTTTTAAGACCCGGGTCGTCTTCGATTATGAACCAGCCGAGCACTCCGATAAGCGTAGTTGCTATTCCGATCACATAGTAAATGATGACCCATGCAGAATGCTCATCGAGGTTGAAACTCATGAAGCCTCCGAATACGACAAGTACGGCGACCAGCGGCATCATTGAGTTGACGCCCTCTATCTTTCCCCTGTTGGTGGAGTCTCCCCTGTCGGTCAGCCATGCGTTGTACGCTGCATCGTTTGCCGTGGAGCCGAAGTATGTCATCACGCAGTCCATGACGATCGTAAGCATTATGCTATGTATGTAAGCGAACGCTATTATGCTTACTCCCCAGATCATATAGCCGACGCTCATGAAAGCTTTGCGCTTCCCTACTTTGTCGGACACTGCGCCCATGATGATCGTCGTCAGCGCTGCCGTTACGGCACTGGCCATGACCATCGCCGATATGTCTGCCGCCGAAGCGTTGAACATCTTATAGATGAATACATTGAAGTACATGTTCTCAACGACCCATGCCACCTGGCCCATCAGGCCGAATATGAGCATGGATATCCAGAATTTCCTTCCGAGTTTAGTCTGCATCTCTGATCAACCTCTCATCTTTATTATTGTCCGGTTTCACCGTTATCCATACTCCGATGAATACCAGCACTATACCAACTATCTGACGCACGCTGATCTGCTCGCCCAGCATAAGAAATGAGAACACCGCCACGAACACCGGCTCCGATGCATATATGAGCGTGGTGTGCGATGTAGGGCTGAGCTTCTCGGCAGACGTCTGGAATATGAATCCCAGTGCACCGCATCCGAGTGCAAGATACAGCAGCTGCCACCATCCGGCAGCACTGACCGGCAGTCTGAAACTGTCCTCTAAAGCTAAAGCAAATATGAATCCGTACACGGATACGAATGCCAGCTGAAGCGTGCCGAGTACTATAGGATCGTGCTTATGCGCGTAGCGTTCCGTGTACAGCATCTGGAATGAATAGAAAAAGGCACTCATTATGCATATGAGGTCGCCCATGTTCAGCGAAAGTCCCTCCGAAAGGCACATGAGTCCCACACCGATAAGCGTAATGATTATGCTGACGATCTGCACCCTTCCCGGCACAATGTGTTCCTGTACGAGTATTATGAGCGGCGTAAAAAACGCCACCAGGCTCATCATGAAACCGGCATTTGAAGCTGTGGTGTATTTGCAGCCCAGGACCATGCAAAGATACGAAACAAACAGAAACGTTCCCAGCACCCCGGAGTGCAGGAACGTTTCTTTATCCAATCTGCGATATCTTTTATGAAATACTATCAGACAGGCCGCGAAGGCAATCAAAAATCTGAGCGCCACCATATTGAACACTTCAAGCTCGGCGAGTATCTGCTTTGAGAAAATCGTCATGGCTCCGAAGATCATGGTGGCCGCGAGCATCATCAGATCACCGTATGCGATTTGTTTTCTGTCCACGGCCGTGCCCTGTTCTGTTTTTTTCTATCCCCGATTACGCCTCTTTCTGATTATATATCAATTTCTCCCCGTCCGAGTCACAAATAAGTGAATGACCGTCAAGAATCGTGCCTCTTATAATGCCGGAAGCGATCTCTGTCTCAACGTGCTGCTGCAGATAGCGCTTTATCGGTCTTGCGCCGTAGTGAGGATCATATGCCTCATCGGCAATGAATTCGAGTGCCGCATCCGTGACGCTGAGCTCGATGTCTCTGTCTTTGAGCCTGTCAGAGATATCCCTGAACGAGAGTCCAATGATGCCCTTGATCTGCTCCTTGGTGAGCGGGCTGAAGAGAATGATGTCGTCGATACGGTTGAGGAACTCCGGCCTGAAGCCCGCCTTGAGCTGTGCCATGACCATCTCCTCAACAGCCGGATCTATAGTGCCGTCTTCCTTCATGTTGTCGATGAGGTCGGCGCTTCCGATGTTGGATGTCATGATGACTATCGTGTTCTTGAAGTCTACCGTGCGGCCCTGATTGTCTGTCAGGCGTCCGTCGTCGAGCAGCTGCAGCAGGATGTTGAACACATCCGGATGAGCCTTCTCGATCTCGTCAAAGAGGATGACGCTGTACGGTTTGCGGCGCACTGCTTCAGTCAGCTGACCGCCCTCGTCATATCCTACATACCCCGGAGGAGCTCCTACCAGTCTCGACACGGAGTGCTTCTCCATGTACTCGGACATGTCTATTCTGATCATGTTGCGCTCGCTGTCGAAGAGTGATTCCGAAAGCGCTTTTGCGAGCTCGGTCTTGCCTACGCCCGTAGGTCCGAGGAAAATGAACGATCCGATAGGTCTGTTCTCATCCTTGAGACCCGCTCTGGCGCGCAAAATCGCCTCTGAGACGGCTTTTACGCCCTCATCCTGACCGATGACTCTCTTATGCAGGATATCCGGCAATCTGAGGAGTTTATCGCGTTCGGTCTCTACCAGCTTGCTTACAGGAATTCCAGTCCATCCGGAGATGACTTCCGCTATCTCTTCTTCGGTCACTTCCTCCTGAAGCAGCCTTTCCTCTTCTCTCTTGTCTGCTGCCGCTTTCTTTTCTTCAAGCTGCTTTTCGAGTTCAGGCAGCACGCCATATTTCAGCTGCGCACCTTTCTCATAGTCGGCATGCCTTTCAGCATCCTCGATCTCGAGTCTGATGTCTTCGATCTGCTGCTTGAGATTCTTCGCTTCAAGGATCTCAGCCTTCTCGTTCTCCCACTGTGCTCTCATGCCTGCGCTCTTGTCTTTGAGCTCAGCCAGTTCCTTCTCAAGTATCTCGAGTCTGGCCATGGAGCCTTTGTCTTCCTCTTTTGAAAGAGCCTGTTTCTCGATCTCGAGCTGGGTTATCTTGCGGGAAATCTGGTCGAGCTCTGAAGGCATGCTGTCGATCTCAGTACGGATGCGGGCTGCTGCCTCGTCCATGAGGTCGATGGCCTTGTCAGGCAGATATCTGTCGCTGATATATCTGTCGGACAGCGTAGCGCATGCGATCAGCGCGCTGTCTGTGATCCTTACGCCGTGGTGGATCTCAAACTTCTCCTTGAGTCCGCGGAGGATCGAGATGGTGTCTTCGACTGTCGGCTGATCGACCAGCACTTTCTGGAATCTTCTCTCAAGGGCTGCGTCCTTTTCGATGTATTTTCTGTACTCGTCGAGAGTCGTGGCACCTATGCAGTGGAGTTCTCCCCTTGCCAGCTTAGGCTTCAGGAGGTTGCCTGCGTCCATGGCGCCTTCTGCGGCTCCCGCTCCGACGATGTTGTGTATCTCATCGATGAAGAGGATTATCTTTCCCTCTGATTTTTCGATCTCATTGAGTACGGCCTTGAGCCTTTCCTCAAACTCGCCTCTGTACTTGGCTCCTGCGATAAGAGCTCCCATATCAAGGGCATATACGGTCTTATCCTTGAGACCTTCAGGAACATCGCCCGCGAGGATCCTCTGCGCAAGGCCCTCGACTACAGCCGTTTTACCGACGCCCGGCTCACCTATTAGCACCGGGTTGTTTTTTGTACGTCTCGAAAGGATCTGCACCACGTGCCTTATCTCGGCATCTCTTCCGATAACCGGATCGAGCTTGCCTGCCCTTGCCATCTCAACGAGGTCCCTGCCGTACTTGGCGAGTGCTTCGTAATTATCTTCAGGGTTCTGGCTCGTGATCCTCTGATTGCCTCTCACCTTGGTGAGTGCCTCGAGGAACTTTTCCTTTGTGATGCCGTATCTGAGGAATATCCTCTCGCTCGGTGTCCCTTTTTCTGCGAGAAGCGCAAGATAGATATGCTCCACGCTGACGTATTCATCCTTGAACTGTTCCGCCACTTCCTCGGCATCCATGAAGATCTTGTTGAACCTGCGTGTGCCGTACATGCCGTCACCGCCTCCGGACACCTTAGGGATCTTATCTACCTCAGCCTGAACATCCTTTGTCATGGCAATGATGTTGACGCCCATCGACTGAAGCAGCTTTGGGATCAGCCCATCCTGCTGTTTGAGCAGAGCAAGGTGGATGTGCTCGCCGTCTACCATCTGGTTGCCCAGGGCTACCGCGATGTTCTGACAGTCAAGCACGGCCTGCTGTGCATTCTGAGTGTATCTTTCAATGTTCATATATGCATACCTCCTGTGTGAAGATTTATTAGCAAAATTGGTAAAAAAAGAATGAATTCAATTTTTACAAAACAACGATACCACAGATTTCAACGTTTGTAAAGAAAAATTTAGCACTCACTTGACGTGAGTGCTAATAATTTCTTTTCTTTGTATTATCTTTTTTATCGTCTGATTATCGGCTTTTTATCCGGCGCTTTTATCTTTTTCTTTTTCCCGCCTTTGGATCCCTCGCCGTTCTCTTCGACCATTTCCTGCAGGAGACTGACCAGTTCGCCGGCCCTCTCTTCTGCGGTCTGCTGATTTTCGCCGTTCATTTCTTCTACATCATTCAGCGCCTCAGCGATCTCAGCTTCCCTTGCCGCTCTTGCTTCGAGTTCCTTTTCGTATTCCTCTTCGAATTTATCAGTGAGATCTTCGATCGTGATAGTAGATAGCGTTTCCTCATCCACTTCTTCAAGAGCTGAGACTCTTGCTGCCTGGTTGGCGATGATCTTCTCGAATAGATTACGTACCTCTCTGGCGTTCGCGAAGTTCTCGCCCTTCGATTCCTCAAGTCTTATGATCTCCGCGCGAACGGCTTTGTCAGCCTCTTCTGTCAGTTTGTACTGATACTTTTTGCACTGCAGCTCAAATATCTGCTGAAGCTCGTCGACCGTGTAGTCAGGGAATTCAAAGAACTTGTTGAACCTGGATTTGAGTCCCGGGTTGCTCTCAACGAATTCCTTCATGAGCTGCGTATATCCGGCAACTATCACTATGAACTCGTCGCGGTGGTCCTCCATAGCCTTAAGGATGGTGTCGATCGCTTCCTGTCCGAAGTTTTCATCCTTCTGGTTGAGCATGTAGGCTTCGTCTATGAACAGAATGCCTCCCATGGCCTCCTGGATCTTCTTCTGTGTCTTGATGGCGGTCTGTCCAACGTAGCCCGCAACAAGTCCGGAGCGGTCAGTCTCGATCATCTGGCCTGTCGAGAGAATACCGATCTCCTTGTAAAGCTTGCCCAGTATCCTGGCAACAGTAGTCTTGCCCGTACCCGGATTACCCGAGAAAACAAGGTGCAGAGACATAGGGACAGCCTTCATCCCCTTCTCTTCACGCATCTTTCTTACCTTGGCCAGTCCTATGAGCTCCTCGACATCGTGCTTGACCGTCCTGAGTCCGACGAGCTCGTTCAGTTCCTCCATGCCGGACTTTTCCGGTTCTTTTGGCTTTTCAGGCTCATCACCCGGAGTTTTCGCAGCCACAGCCACCGGCTTCCTTGTTTCTTCTTCCATAGTCTCGACCTCTGTCTCTATACTGAGCTCAGCCTTGCCCTCATTTGAAAGCTGATTGATCTTGTCCCGGACGTTCTGTTCCTTCTTTTTTACAAAAGTTTCATAGTTGTCGGCCGGACCGTAGAAATCGTTGTATATATCTTTGAATCCATCAAGTGACATTATGCTTACCTCTTACAGTTTCGCGTTAGCGAGAATGTTTGTATCGAATGTGAATGTGAGCGAATCCTCGATGCGCGCTCTCTTCAGCGCAAGCTGGATCATGCGGTCGAGCAGCTCCTTGTAAGGAACCCCTACCGGCTCCCACAGGTAGAACGAGAGCGAGCCCGGGATCGGGTTTATCTCATTGAAGTAGAGCTTGTCTTCCTCTTCATCGATCATGAAGTCGATGCGCGACACTCCGCAGCAGCCGAGAGCCTTGAACGACTTTACGGCGAGCTCGCGGATCTCCTCGCGCTTCTCAGGGCTGAGCTCTGCAGGGATCTTTCTCGAAAGGTTCGCCATGCCTGCTCCCTTGGAGCCGCTTCCGCCCTTGGCGCCGCCTTTCTTGCCTCCGCCGTTGACATATTTATCCTCGTAGCTGAGGATCTCGCCGGATGTCAGAGGTTCCTCGCATTCAGATGCAGCTGCTTCGTTCTCGTCGCCCAGCACCGAGCAGTTGATCTCCCTGAGTTTTGAGATCGCATGCTCTGCCATCACGCGGGCGGCATATCTGAACGCATCATCTATAGCATCGATGAGCTCGTCCCTGCTTTTTGCAACGCCGATACCCACGCTGGAGCCGAGATTGACCGGCTTTATTATGACCGGATAACCGAATGTCTTTTCGATGTCGTCTGCGATCTTCTCAGGATACTCGTAGTCAGCCATCGTATAGACCTT
Organism: Mogibacterium sp.; assembly: GCA_017432075.1. Lineage (GTDB taxonomy): Bacteria > Bacillota > Clostridia > Peptostreptococcales > Anaerovoracaceae > Crickella. The sequence goes on from JAFRJV010000062.1 coordinate 26,564, forward strand.
CGCGTCGAGCACAGGAACGCCTGCTTCCTTCAGCACGGCCTTTGTGATGAACTTGTCCATGCTTATCGCGGACGATGTCACATCAGGGCCGACGAAAGGGATGCCGACCGTCTTGAGGTAGCCCTGAAGGGCTCCGTCCTCGACGTTAGTGCCGTGCACCACAGGAAATGCTATATCTATGCCTACAGGCTTCTGTCCGCCGAACATCTTTGCCGGATAAGGCGCGAGCTGCACCCTTCCTCCGTCGTTCACCATGATCACCCTCTGCGAGCGCTTCAAAAGCGCCGGGATGTCACGGTACGATTCTATCTTTCCGATATCCGGACCTATGTACATGTCGTTTTCCTTCGTCATGTATACCGGAATGACCTCGTATTTGTCCGTATCCATGGCCTTGAATGCCTGGATGCCGGATATTACTGACACTTCGTGTTCAACGGTCTTTCCGCCGAACATCATCGCGACTTTCGTCTTCATATACAACTCCTAATAGTTATCAGGTAAATCGTTCTCGAGCAGAATGTATTTATGCTTATCGGTCTTTACCGCGTATGCGCGGCTGATCGCGTCTTCCACCTTGTCGAATACTTCGAGATGCTTCTCAGGGAAGCCCTTGCTCAGTATTCCTTCCTTGATCGGTTCGGTGTGCTTTCTGCCGACCAGGAATATCCTGTCGCAGCAGTCCGCAGCGTATGTACCGAACTTTCTGTTATATTCCGCCTCGTCTTCGCCGAGCTCAACCATACCCGGCGTGATGAGTATGCGCATTCCGTCCATTATCGCCAGAGTCTCGACCGCAGCTTTCGATCCGACCGGATTGGAGTTGAACGCATCATCGATGATAGTGACATCTCCGTGGTTCTTCATCTCCATGCGGTGAGGCACGCTCTGTATCCTTCTGACAGGTATGCGAAGCTCAGCAAGCGGAATGCCGAACTCATGGGAAACGGCGATCGCGCCCATTACATTGATGACATTGTGCATGCCGACGAGCTTCATCGAGAACCTTGCAGTCTCTCCGTCAGGTGCGTTGACCGTGAAGTCGGTACCGTGGTTGGTAACCACAACGTCAGAAGCATAGTAGCCGCTTCCGATCTTCTGCGAATGATACATGACAGGATCATCGTAAAGCGGTCTGCTGCCCTTTCTGCGCTGCAGTTCCTCTGCGATATATTCATTGTCTCCGTTCAGGAAGAGTATCCCTCCGTCAGGAACAGCATCGGCAAGCTCGAACTTCGTCTTCTGTATGTTCTCCATGCTTTCGAATGTATCGAGGTGCTGAGGCCCTATCGACGTAATGAGGCCGTGATGAGGATGAACCAGATCGCAGTCCTCCTTGATCTCTCCCACATATCTGGCCCCCATCTCACATACGAAGATCTCATGCGTCGGCTTGAGGAACTTCCTGATCGTAATGACAATGCCCATCGGAGTGTTGTAGCTCTCAGGCGTCACGAGCACTCTGAACCTCTGTCTCAGCAGTGTCTCGAGATAGAACTTGACGCTCGTCTTGCCGTAGCTTCCTGTTACTCCAATGATAATGAGATCGGGATTCTCCTTCAGGATACGCTTCGCGTCGTTTATATAATGGTTGTTTACGCCCTTCTCGATCGGGCGGTTGATGCTGTTTGCCAGCATATTTTCTCCGAGCTGAAGACCGACTGCCGCAAGCAGGAAGCCTCCAAGCGGAGCCAGATTCCATGCTTCGATCTTTCCGTACCTTATCAGAACTGCCGCATAGCATACCAGCACGATAAGCACATCAACAGCGATTATCGTCGCGACCATTCTCTTCACCCTAGGGGTGAATTTGAGCGGCTTCTTTGAGTTCATCTCAATGAGCAGCCTGTATACCAGTATTATGACTATCAGTGTGATCCAGACAAGCACGTCAGTTACGGCTGTCAGCCAGTCCAGGCCTGCAAGAGGCACGAACATCCTGATGGCACCGAGGGCGACGGCAAAATACAGTATCCACTGGAGATGTCTGTTTTTTGCGAGCCATGCGCTCTGCTCGTTGTTCATGTAAGTGTTGAGCTGGAACATGTGCATGTTGAAACGCATGGTCAGCCAGAATGCAGGTACAGCAAGCGCAAGTGTGATCAGAGTGCGTATTATCATGCCACACCTCCGATCCCCAGGAACGCTCTCAGGATGTTCCTGAACTCGACCGGTTTATATAGGAACGAGTAGTGATCGGTCCCCTCCAGTACTACAAGCGCCGCATTCGGCATCTTCGCTTCCATTTTGTGAGCATCGCTGATAGGCGTATCGAGGTCGAGGTCTCCCCAGACGAGCAGCGTCTCCTGCTTTACATCCGGCATCAGATGCTGAAGGTCTTCGTTGACTGCCAGCACGAGGCATCTCTTCATTATCGGGCTCGCATTTCTGTAGTCTTCGGATCCCTGCTTGCTCATCCAGTAATCGATGACCTCAGGGAACATCGCATGCACAGGCTTGCTCATGAGGAAGGTCCTCTTGATCTTGTACAGCTTCACCTTGAACTTCTGCGATGCACTGCGCTCAGGCATGACTCCGGCACTGTCGACAAGCACGATCTTCTCTATCTCAAACGGAAGGCTGTCTCTCGCAGCCAGCTTGATAATGACTCTGCCGCCGTAGGAGTGGCCGAGAAGTGTTGCTTTCTTTATGCCCAGCTCTTTCATGAAGCTGCAGAAGAAGTCCGCATACGCATCGACGTTCCACGGCTCCTCAGGCTCATCGCTGGCGCCGAATCCCGGAAGATCGAACTGGACGACCCGGTATCTGTCATTGACTGCAGCTGAAACCGAATCGTAGATCTCCATGCCTGTTCCCCAGCCCTGGAGCACCACAAGAACAGGAGCATCCTTGCCCCCGTCCGGACCGCTTATCTTATAGTTTATGTTTAATCCACCGATAGTTATATTCATTCGCTGTTTTTCTTACTGTTTGCGGAATGTGATCCCGTCATCTGTCATCTCATCGATGATGGCAAGAGACTCGATCCTGTAACCCTGCTCTCTGAGCCTGTCTCCGCCCATCTGGAAGCCTTTCTCGATCGCTGCAACGCAGCCTACAAGAGTGGCTCCTGCCTGATTGACTATATCGATAAGCCCTGTAAGCGCGCTTCCGTGAGCCAGGAAGTCATCAACTACGAGGATGCGGTCATCAGGCGAAATGTACTCCTTCGTAACTACGACATTGTTTGTGACTCCGTGCGTGAATGACTTGACAGGAGTCGCGTAAACATCCCCGGAAACATTCGACGATTTGTTCTTCTTAGCATAGACTACCTTGACCTTCATCGCGAAACCTGCCGAAATAGCGATAGGAATGCCCGACGATTCGATAGTGAGGATCTTGGTAATGCCTTCACCTTCATACAGACGCGCGATCTCGTCTCCAATCTCTTTCATGAATTTTGTATCTACCTGCTGATTGAGGAAGCTTCCCACCTTGAGCACTCCGCCCGGCAGAACCTTTCCCTCTTTCAGAATCATTTCTTCCATTTTTTTCATCGAATAACCCTCTCCTTACCGATGTGAAAAGTAAAGTTGCCCATACATAGTGAGAATATCATAAATGAGACTGTTTAACAACAAAAGCCCCGTACCATTGCAGATGGTACGGGGCCATAATATGCAGTCTGCTTATTTGATGTCGTTGTTTGTTTTGCCCTGACGGAACTGGCTTACGTCGCCGGTCTTCTCCTGATCAGGATAGAGAGGAATAGCTGCTGCATAGAGTGCTGCGCATGTAACGAGGTCTTTCTTCCATGTGATCTCGTTTGGTGCGTGAGCCTGGCTCTCTGCTCCAGGTCCGAATCCTACGCATGGGATTCCGTAACGTCCCTGGATGGATACTCCGTTTGTGGAGAATGTCCACTTGTCGCAGAGCGGACGGCCATCTCTGAGATGCATTGCGCTTGGCGAACCGATCCTCTTGTCTCCGAAGAGCGCCTTATGTGCCTCAACGAGAGCCTTTACGTGAGCCGAGCTCTCCTTGTTGATCCATGTCGGGAAGTAGCACTCTGTCTCGTATACTTCACCTGTCCATGACGGACGGTCATACATGTACATCGAAACCTTTACATCATCGCCGTACTTCTGTACGCTCGGAAGCTGTCTGACCTCTTCGAGGCAGCTGTCCCATGTTTCGCCTGCAGTCATACGCCTGTCGATCGAGATAGCGCAGGAGTCTGCAACTGCGCAGCGGCTCGGTGATGTGTAGAAGATCTGGGAAACCGTGCATGTGCCGCGGCCAAGGAATCTTGCGTCTTCGTAATGATCCGGATTGAACTTAGGATCGAGCATCTTTGCCAGTCCGCGGATCGAAGTGC
>JAFRJV010000063.1 GCA_017432075.1 Mogibacterium sp.
CACCACCATCATCACCACCATCACGGACATGATGCTGACGAGGTGTTCGATGAAGTCGGAGCACAGACCAGCAACAAATACACGAAGGCTGAACTCGATGAGATCATCGACAGCCTCGATGAATGCGGCGAGGTGCTCAGAGCCAAGGGCATCGTAGAGAACGCAGACGGAGGCTGGCTTGAATTCGATTACGTGCCGGGTGAAGGTGAAGTAAGAGAGACAGAAGCTGAGGCTACAGGAATGGTAGCTGTCATCGGCACAAGACTGAACAAAGAAAAACTCAAGGAACTGTTTAAACTGGCATGAGAGATATACCTGTATATTTATTCACCGGATTCCTCGGAGCCGGTAAAACATCATTCATAAAAGAGACCCTGGAGAACCACGAGTTCGGAGACGACGGACGCACGCTTCTTCTCATTTGCGAGAACGGGGAGGTGCAGTATGATCCCGGAAAGTTCGTCGGACCGGGGGTCAGAGTAGAGCGAATCAGGTCCGAAGCTGAATTAAATGATGTGAACCTAGGCCGCATCAACAGACAGGGCGGCTTCGACCGCGTTGTAGTCGAGATGAACGGCATGTGGGAGAACCAGAAGCTCTTTGCTGCGATGCCTGAGGGATGGCTGATCGCACAGGAGATGGCTCTTTTCGATACGCGCACTTTCATGATGTACAACAAGAACCTGCGCCAGCTCTGCTTCAACAAGATGCAGACGGCAGACATGGTGGTGTTCAACCGCTGCGAGAAGGGCTTCGACAAGATGCCTTATCACAAGGAAGTCCGCATAGCGAACCGCAGATCTATGATAGTCTACGAGTACGGTCCGGACGACATCGAGCCGGATGACATCATAGATCCGCTTCCTTACGACATGAACGCTTCGAAGATAAAGATCGAAGACGAGTGGTATGCGGAGTGGTACAGAGACATAAACGAGAACGAAGATGACTATGACGGCAAGACTTTCGTTATAAAGGGGAGAGTCGCGCTGTCAGAAGAGCTGCCGGAAGGGCAGTTCGCGTTCGGAAGACACGTGATGACCTGCTGTGAGGCAGACATACAGTTTGCAGGCTTGCTGGCATATTACTCCGGCGCTGAAAAACTCAGCGTGGGGGACTGGATAGAGATAACAGCAAAGGTGCGCTGCGAATACACGGAAGCATATAAGGAAAAAGGCCCTGTGCTCTACATAAAGAAGCTGGATAGATGCGAGCCTTGCAATCCGGAGGTCGCTACATTCTGATCATAGAAGGGAAAGAAAAATGAAGAATCGCAACACAAAGAAAAAAGCTAAGAGGTTTCTGAGTGCTGCATTGGTCCTGGTGATGACGCTCAGCCTTATGGCCGGGGTCATGCCTGTGATCGATCCGGCATATGCTGCGACAGAATTCAAGTATGCGAGCCCGTTCAGCAAAACGGGGTATTCGTCGTATTATCATAAGGATAAGTACGCCGGAAACCTTATCGTGAACGGCGTTGACATCTCGGACTGGCAGTCCAAGAAATGCCGCTTCGGTGATGCAAAAAAAGACGGTGTCGACTTCGTTATCATGAGAGTCACTTACTCGTCATACAGCAAGAAGGCTCTTTCGACGCACAACGATGAGAAGTTTGCCACTCTGTACGCAAATGCAAAAGCCGCCGGGCTAATGCGCGGAGTCTATGTGTTCTCGCAGGCGAAGAACGCCGCCGAAGGCGCTGCAGAGGCGACCTTTGCCATAAACAGACTGAAAGCACTGGGTATCGGTCCTGCGGATCTTTGCCTCCCTGTATACATGGACTATGAATTTGCAGGAGGGATCCTCGGAAGAATGCGCGGCATAAGCAAAACAAATGCGACAAACGCGGCCGTAGCTTTCTGCAACACTGTCAAGGATGCAGGCTACACGCCGGGGATCTATGCAAATACGACTTTCTTCGGCTCATATATTGCAACACAGCAGCTGGCATCTGATGTGGATCTCTGGTGTGCGCAGTACAATAAGCGCAATCAGTCCGGGGTGAATTACTCCAAGTGGCAGTACTCGAGCAGCGCAAGGATAGACGGCATGCTTTCCTTCACCGGACTGCAGGGAAAGATCGATGCAAACTTCTGGTACATAAATAAAAATAAGGCTTCAAGCAGTGTTGTAACAAAGATACGCGGCAGAACGACCCTCAGCAAAAAGGCTGCAAAAGCTCCGAAGTTCAAGGTATATGCCGGGAAAAAACGGCTCATCGAAGGAAAGGACTACATAGTCGGCGGTATCAGAAACAAGACCAGAGGAAAAGGCTACGCGTATATAAAAGGAATAGGCAATTACAGCGGCTATGCGCTTATACCTATCAAGATCGCAAAAAAGAGCAAAGGCAGCACCAAGAAACTGATCAGCTGCGCTAACTACCTGAGAACAGCGAACACGGAGAGATCATCGTATCTGCAGACCGCAGCCAATATCACCTATACAGTAGGAAACTCATACGTGATACAGGATTACCTGAACATAAGAAAGGGTGCAGGTACAAATTACGACAAAGTGCGCAGATCCGATCTCACTGCTGCAATGCAGAAAAAGACAGACACTGACAGCAAATATGCGATACTCATGCCGGGACAGACAGTAAAATGCCTTGCTATCAGCGGTGACTGGATGAAGGTTTCCGGCGGCTGGATCTGCTGCAGACAGGGTGATGACTTATACGTCAGATAAAATAAAGATCCATAAAACAGAGGGAGGCGCAGCCTCCCTTTTTACGTAATGAAAAAACGACTCTGTACAAGCTGAACCCCATCAACGTGCGCATAGCCGTTTCTTCAAAGCACTATCTCATATCGAGTATTTCTAAAAAAACTCTCCCCGTAGACCTGAGAGTCTTTTCAATGTTGCCCGCAAACATACTCTTTCGAGTTGAACTGACAGCCTGCAAAACAACATTTATTGTAGTTCCATTGTATTGAATGCAAACCGCAGATGTTATAATATTGTTTCGAATAATATAATAAAGTTACGAAAACGGGCAAAATATGGCAGAAAAGAAAACAGCAAATCTAATACTCAGCCGAACAAGGAGAAATCAGATATATCTCCCGTACACGCGAAAGAAACCGTACTTCGAAGCGATAGCCTCAGGCGATGACGACAGGATCGCTGAGCTTTCGCAGCAGAACTATGAATATCCGACCGCGCTGTACAACAGATGCGGCTCATACAGCGAGGCGATGGACAAGATGTACTACGAGGCAGTCGGTGCAGCCAACGAGATGTGCCTGATCGCCATACAGTCCGGGCTCCTGGACATGGTGGCATATGATATACGCGATGAGTTCATCAAGGAGTTCGACAACGCGGTCTCGCTGCCCGACCTGTACGACCTGGTCCACGGCATGGCGCACAACTACGCCATGAAGATGAAGTATGTTCTCAAGGAGAAGAGGCGCTCGCCAAGGCTCGCGCGAATGATGACATACATCGAGGAGCATCTGACCGAAAAGATCGAGCTTGCCGACATTGCCGACCACGTGGGCATCAGCCGCACATACGCTTCGGCTGTGTTCAGGGAAGAGCTCGGCATCACGATCAGCGAGTTCATCATGAAAGAGCGCCTGCTCGAGGCAAAACGCATGCTCAGAGACACCGACCTCACAGTGGCAAACATAGCGGACAGACTCGCGTTCTGCTCGCAGAGTTACTTTACAAAGAATTTTACTGAGACCGAGGGTATGACACCGGTAGAATATCGCAGGCAATTCGGATAGACATGGATCTTGAAACAGGAAGATTTGAATATGAAAAATGGGAGAGGGCGTTCGTATGTATCGACCTCAAGTCTTTCTATGCCTCCGTTGAATGCGTTGAGCGAGGACTCGATCCGCTTACTACCGACCTGGTAGTTGCCGATCCGACGCGAGGCGACAGAACGATATGTCTTGCGGTGTCCCCGTCCCTCAAAGCGAGAGGCGTCAGCGGCAGAGCCAGGGTGTTCGAGATCCCCAGAAGCTTTGAATACATCATGGCACCGCCGAGGATGAAACTTTATATGGAGTATGCCGCGGAGATCTACAAGGTCTATCTCGATTACATAGCGCCGGAGGACATGCACGTTTACTCCATCGACGAGGTCTTTTTCGATGTGACCGCATATCTGAAAAGATACGGAATGGATCCGAAGCAGATGGCGGAGTTCCTGATGAGGGAGGTCTACGAGAGGATAGGAGTCAGAGCAACTGCAGGCGTGGGGCCTAACCTGTACCTTGCAAAGATAGCGATGGACATAATCGCCAAGCATGCTGAGGATTTCATCGGAGTGCTGGATGAAGACGCATACAAGCTTCAGCTGTGGGATCATAAACCTATAACCGATTTCTGGATGATAGGACGGCAGACAGCGAAGAAATTTGAGCGCATAGGCATCACGACCATGGGCGGGATCGCCGAACTTGCCGCGCGTGATGAAGACCTCCTGTACAGGATGTTCGGCATCAACGCCGAGCTCATGATAGACCACGCGTACGGCCTGGAGACGACGGAGATGTCGGACATCAAGGGCTATAAGACAAAGAACCACTCGCTTTCGCATGGGCAGGTGCTGATGCGCGACTACACGAATGAAGAGGGACGGCTCATCGTAAAGGAGATGACAGAGCAGCTCTGCCACGAGATGACGGATATCGGCCATGTGACGCCGAATGTTTCGATAGCGGTCGGATACAGCAATGCGCTCCGCACGCCTATGGCACACGGCTCGGTATCTTTCGGATACATGACGGACGCAGCTTCGGTCATCATGCCGGCGGTGGCAGATCTCTACGACAATATAACCAATCATGAGTATCCGGTCAGAAGGATATTCGTGAACTTCAACGACATCAAGCCGCGGGAGGCTGACAAGCAGATGACACTGTTTGATCTCGTAGATGAGGAAGACGAAGATGAAGGCAAAACGAAGGGGCAGATGCGCAGGGAAGGAATGTCAGACCCTGTCAAGGAGACCAGTGCCAGACTCAAACGCGATGCGGCTCTGCAGGAGGCCGTGAATTCCATAAGGAAAAAGTACGGCAAGGACGCTATGTTCAGAGGAATGGACCTTGAGGAGGCAGCGACCACAATCGAGAGGAATCATCAGGTAGGCGGTCATAAAGAATGATGTGAAGTATGTGAAGATGATGAAAGAAAACGATAAAAAATGTATAATAAAAAACGGCGGGCCATGGGATCGGCCGGTATCATCGAGACCCAGAATGCCCCGCGCGCAGCGTGCCAAGCAATTCGCTCCGTTTGACGCGCTGACCGGTCTGTCTGAAAGGCTCAGGCAGGCCGAAGAAGAACATGAGAGGGAGCTTCAGCGAAAATGATAAATGGAGTACACAACTACTCAGAGATAGGCAAACTCAACAAGGTGCTTCTTCACCGCATAGGCACCGAAGTCGACGGCCTTGTTCCGGACAATTTTGCACGGCTTCTGTTTGACGACATCCCTTATCTCAAGGTAGCACAGCAGGAACACGACCGCTTCGCCGATTTGCTTAAAAAGAACGGTGTCGAGGTTGTCTATTATGTTGATGAGGCAGCTAAGGCCATAGAAAAGCCTGACATAAAAGACCGGTTCATCAGGGAGATGCTGGATCAGTCACGCTTTTCATCAAGGGGAGTCAAAGAGGCGATATACGCATATCTCATAGTGATGAAACCTCACGATCTGGTCGAGAAGGTGATAGCAGGTATCAGGAAGACCGATCTCGCAGACTACAGACCGAGAACTCTCGCGGAAAAGATCGACGAAGCCTATCCGTTCTACATGGATCCGATGCCCAACATGTATTTCACACGTGATCAGGGAGCGTGCATCGGCAACGGCATAAGCATCCATCACATGAGCACGGCAACCAGAAGAAGAGAGAGCCTGCTGCTCAGATACATGTATGAGTTCAACACCGGCTTTGCACCTGCCGGGACCGAAAAGTGGTACGATTACGACGATCCGTACAGCCTGGAGGGAGGCGATATACTGGTGCTCAGCAAGGATATCGTTGCTGTTGGCCTTTCCGAGAGGACGACAGCCGCGGGTATCGAGACATTCGCCAGAAACCTGCTGAACGGCTCGGATTTCAAAAAGGTGCTGGTGTTCAACATACCAAAGAAGAGAGCATTCATGCATCTTGATACCGTATTTACTATGGTGGATCACGATAAATTTTCGATCCACCCTGAAATAGAAGGTCCTCTGCAGCTCTACGAACTGAGCCTCGGAGCGGGAGGAGAGATAGATCTCAGGTCGATGACCGAAGATCTCGCCGCTATTCTGGCAAAAGAGCTCGGCCTGCCGGCCGTAAAGCTCATACGCTGCGGAGGCGACGATGTCATGGCGGCACAAAGGGAGCAGTGGAATGACGGTTCCAACACCCTGTGCATAGCACCGGGCAAGGTCATCACATATGAGAGAAACTACGTTACAAACGATCTGCTGGACAGGAACGGCATAGAAGTGCTGACGATGCCAAGCTCAGAACTTTCGAGAGGCAGAGGCGGCCCGCGCTGCATGTCATGTCCGGTCAACAGAGACGATATATAGGAGGGTATAATGGCAGTAAATCTTAAAGGAAGAAGTTTTCTGACTCTGATGGACTTCACACCGGCAGAGATCAGATATCTGCTCGATCTTGCTCACGATCTGAAGGCAAAAAAGAGACTCGGAATCAAAGGAAAATCGCTTGAGGGCAAGAACATAGTCCTGCTCTTTGAGAAGACATCGACAAGGACAAGATGCTCGTTTGAAGTAGCCGCAATGGATGAGGGTGCAGGAGTAACATTCCTCGACAGCAAGAGCTCCCAGATGGGCAAAAAGGAAAGCATTGCAGATACAGCCAAGGTGCTCGGACGCATATTTGACGGCATAGAGTACAGAGGATACGAGCAGTCTGTAGTAGAGGAGCTCGCTGCAGAATCCGGAGTACCGGTATGGAACGGACTCACCGACATCGATCATCCTACACAGATACTTGCAGACCTTATGACGATAGAAGAGCACATTGCGAAGCCTCTCAACAAGGTCAAAGTGGTATTCGTTGGTGACGTCAGAAACAACATGTCTTATGCATGGATGTATGGCTGCGCCAAGATGGGTATGGATTTCGTCGCTTACGGACCTGATGAGCTCTGCAACGGTGTCGATCCTGACGTACTTGCACGCGCAAACGCAGTCGCCGCAGAGACAGGAGCCACCATTACGGTAACGAGTGATGATGCATCGCTGAAAGGCGCGGATGTGATCTACACTGACATCTGGGCATCGATGGGTGAAGAGGATCAGATCCCTGAAAGAGTAAGACTGCTGACTCCTTTCAAGGTGACGGAAGAACTTGTGGCTAAGACGGAGAACCCTGAATACATATTCATGCACTGCCTGCCTTCATTCCACGATTTCAAGACTACGATGGCTGCTGAGCAGATGAAGCTCGGATACGACATCAGAGAGGTCACGGATGAAGTCTTCTCGGGCAAGAACTCAGTAGTGTTCGATGAAGCCGAGAACAGGCTCCATACAATCAAAGCAGTTGTTGTTGCGACGCTCGCATAGTAATAAACTGAAAACAAGTTAAAGGAGAACTGATAAGAAATGGAATTCAAAATACCCGAATACAAGGCGCCGGATTTCACCTCGCCGAAGCTCGTGAATGCACCTGACTGCAAATTCGAAGCAGCGGACAGAGACGGAGTGGCACCGGAGTACTTCCACAGCACATCCATGTTTCCTGAGTACTTCAAGGTGAACGGAGAGTGGAAGCTCGCGGAGGAGAGCAGGATGGATTCGAGCGTAGTGCTCAGACCTGACGGCAGACTCGATGTAGTGGAAAACCGCAATCTCTGCAAGGGAGACCTGGTGGCGCTTGGAAGAAGTGAGGACGGACGTGAAGGTATATTCGTCCACACCAGGGGTTTTGAGGACGAAGAGACAGAACTTGATGATCAGTTTGTTTTCCGTCAGGGCAGGAGCAGAGAGACATCCTATGCCCGCGACTACGACAGGCTTTTCGACTTGCTGAATTATGAGAAAGAGCACGGCAACATCGTATGGGTAATGGGGCCGGCATTCGCTTTTGACCATGACGCCAGGGCATGCATGCAGTCTCTGGTGGAGAACGGCTATGTGGATGCGCTGCTTGCCGGCAATGCACTTGCTACACACGATCTCGAGGGAGCTCTGCTCAACACGGCGCTCGGCCAGGACATCTACACTCAGAAGTCACAGCCGAACGGCCACTACAACCACCTCGACGTCGACAATAAAGTACGCAGGAGCGGTTCCATCCCTCAGTTCATCGAAGATTACAATATAGATAATGGAATAATATACAGCTGCGTAAAGAACAATGTTCCTGTAGTTCTTACCGGCTCGATAAGAGACGACGGCCCTATACCTGAAGTCATAGCTGACGTATATGAGGGCCAGAACGTCATGAGACAGACTGTGAAGAAGGCGACCACGGTCATCTGCCTTGCAACGATGCTCCACACCATTGCAACGGGCAACATGACACCGTCATTCAGAGTACTCGAAGACGGCACAGTAAGACCGGTATTCCTTTACACGGTCGACGCCGATGAGTTCGTAGTCAACAAGCTCCTCGACAGAGGAAGCCTCGCTGCGACAACCATCGTTACAAACGTACAGGATTTCATCACGATCGTAGCCAACGGCCTCGGTCTTGAGTGGAAGAGATATTCGTAGAAAACAGAAAGGGGACCAAATGGGAGAAATAAAGCATCTTATCAATATCACCGATCTGACTGTAGAAGAGATCGACCATCTGATGGAGACTGCCGATGACATTACTGCTCATCCGGAAAATTACTGGGATGCCTGTGCTCACAAAAAGCTTGCTACGCTTTTCTTTGAGCCGAGCACCAGAACGAGACTGTCCTTCACGGCTGCCATGATGGAGCTGGGCGGCAATGTGCTGGGATTCGACCAGGCACAGTCAAGCTCCTCGGCAAAGGGCGAGACCGTGGCTGACACCATCATAATGGCGGGCTGTTATGCCGACATCATCGCGATGAGACACCCTAAGGAAGGCGCGCCGGTAGTTGGTTCTGCCAAGTCCAGGGTCCCTATAATCAACGCTGGAGACGGCGGTCATTTCCACCCGACACAGACACTGACAGACCTTATGACGATCCACCGCAAGAAGGGCGAGATCGGCAATTTCACTATAGGCCTCTGCGGAGACCTCAAATACGGCAGAACGGTACATTCGCTCATCGATGCGCTGCTGAGATATGAAGGCATCAGGTTTATCATGATCGCTCCTGAAGAGCTGAGGATCCCGGGATACATCAGAGACAGGCTCAATGATGCAGGTGTCGAGTGGAGAGAGGTGGAAAGCCTCGATGACGCGATCCCTGAGCTCGATATACTGTACATGACCAGGATACAGCAGGAAAGATTCCCGAGCTGGGAAGAGTATGAGAAACTCAAGGACAGCTTCATCCTCAAAAGATCGATGCTGAAAGCGGCAAAGGAAGACATGATAGTGCTGCATCCGCTGCCGCGAGTCACTGAGATAGACGTGGATGTAGACGAGGATCCTAGGGCCAGTTATTTCTATGAGGCGCTCATGGGCAAGTACATCCGCATGGCGCTTATACTGTATCTGCTGGGCATCAAATAGAGGAGGTTTCACATGAACATAGACGGAATCAACACAGGATATGTACTGGATCATATCAAGGCCGGCAAGGGCTTTGAGCTTTATAACCTCCTTGGTCTGGACAAGGTGGACTGCACCGTAGCGATCATACAGAGGGCAAGCAGCGAGAAGTACGGCGCCAAGGACATAATAAAGATCGATGCCGACATTCCGATCGACTACGATCTTATCGGATATATCAGCCCGAATATCACGGTAAATGTCGTAAAGGACCGCGAACTCGTCAAAAAATTCAAACCAAAGCCGCCGATTATACTGACAAACGTGCTGACATGCCGCAACCCGAGGTGCATAACTTCAGTAGAGAGAGGCATTCCTCAGAAGTTCAGACTCGTTGATAAAGATTCGAGAGATTACCGCTGCGTATACTGCGATACTCTGCATCGCGAAAACAAGTAAAATACGGACTCCATGGCCGGGCCATGGAGTCCTTTCGATAATAGTTTCCCGGAGGTCACAAATGAAAAAAATCAGGTTTTTGGTAATGCTGCTTGCCGCAGCGATGATTTTTGCCTTCCCGCTTGCAGGATGCAGCAAGCAGAGTGAAAGCGAAGAACCGGCTGAAGCAGAGACTGAGACAGAAGCAGAAACAACAGAAGAAGAAGGATCGGTGATCGACTACATGGTACTGGTAAACCAGAGTAATCAGCTGCCTGACGGATGGGAGGAAGCACTTGAGACCACAACTGTCACTAACTCCGTAGGCGATGAAGTATATGTCGAAAAGAAGGCTTATGAAGCATACTGTCAGCTGAAGGAAGCGGTCGAAAAGGACCTTGAGGGATATGAAAAAGGGGAAGTAAAATTCGAGCTTGATTCCGCATACAGAAGCGTTGCGGCACAGCAGAAGATAGTTGATGAATTCACCGAAAAATACGGCGAGGACTACGTCAGGAAATATGTAGCTGTTCCGGGCTATTCGGAACATCATACAGGTCTTGCGCTCGACCTTTACTTCACGATCGACGGCAAGGACGTCTACGAAAATGAAGATCTCGTTCAGTATCCGGATATCTGGGAAGCTGTACATGCGAGACTCCCGGAGTTCGGGTTTATCCTGCGCTTCCCAGAGTCCGGCGAGGCCATAACGGGATACGCTTATGAGCCATGGCACATACGTTACCTGGACAGCCCTGAGATCGCAAAAGAGATCACTGACAAAGGCGTCACGCTGGAAGAGTATCTTGGAAAATAAACGGGTCAATGAGACCGGGAGAAAAACATGGGTATAATTGCAGGATTCATGGTGCCGCACCCGCCTATGATCGTGCCTGACATAGGACGGGGCAGCGAAGCCCAGGTAGCAGATACCACTGCAGCTTATGAAAGGGTAGCGGACGAGATTGCCTCGCTCGCGCCGGAAACCATAATAATAACAAGTCCGCATTCGATAATGTATGCGGACTACTTTCACATTTCACCGGGAAGCAGCGCGAGCGGAAGTTTTGCAGGATTCAGGGCTCCCGGCGTCAGATTCAGTGAAGAGTATGACACGGAGCTTGTAAAGGAGATATGCAGGCTGGCGGATGAAGAGGACTTCCCTGCGGGCATGCTGGGCGAGCGCGAGAGGGAGCTCGATCACGGCACGATGGTGCCGCTGTGGTTCATAAGGAACAAATATAAGGGCGGGAAGATAGTCCGCATCGGCCTTTCCGGTCTGCCTCTCATAGACCACTACAGATTCGGCATGATGATACGCGAGGCTGCTGAGAACATCGGCCGCAGGGTCGTGTTCGTAGCCAGCGGGGATCTGTCGCACAAACTGCAGGACTACGGTCCTTACGGTTACACGCCGGAAGGTCCTGAGTATGACAGGCGTATCATGGACGTGATGGGGCGCGCCGCTTTCGGCGAACTCCTCGACTTTGACAGCACGTTCTGCGACAAAGCCGCTGAGTGCGGACACAGGTCGTTCGTCATCATGGGCGGCGCGTTCGACGGCACGGCAGTAAAAGCAGAAAAGCTGGTCCATCAGGATGTCACGGGTGTAGGCTACGGCATATGCACATTCTATCCTGAAGGAGCAGACGAAAGCAGACGCTTTCTGGGGCTGAAGATGGCAGAGATCGAAGAAGAGCTGAGGTCGAAACGCGATAAGTCCGATGAATATGTCAGGCTTGCGAGGGAAGCTGTTGAGGCATATGTGCTGAGGCGCGAAGTGCTGGATGTACCTGCAGGGCTTCCGGATGAGATGCTGTCGAAGCAGGCGGGCACATTCGTATCGATACACGAGCACGGAGAACTCAGGGGCTGCATAGGAACTATCAGTCCGACGAGGAGCAGCGTGGCTGAGGAGATAATCGGCAATGCTATCAGCGCTTCGACGAGAGACCCGAGGTTCCCGGCGATAAAGCCTGACGAGCTGCCGTGGCTCGACATTAACGTGGATGTGCTCGGCGAACCTGAAGACATAGATTCCGAGGACGAGCTCGACGTTAAAAGATACGGAGTCATAGTGAGCTGCGGACGCAAAAGAGGTCTGCTGCTTCCTGACCTGGACGGCATTGACACGCCGCAGCAGCAGGTGGAGATCGCGATGAAGAAGGGCGGCATCCACAGATTCGAGAGATACAAACTGCAGAGATTCGAGGTTATAAGGCACTACTGACATGGCTGTATGCAAGGTATGTTTCAGACACTGCAATATTCCCGAAGGCGGTCTGGGTTTCTGCGGAGCCCGTACCTGTGCGGACGGAGAGGTGACTGCCGCCAACTACGGCAGGATCACTTCGCTTGCCCTCGACCCTATTGAAAAGAAGCCGCTTGCGAGGTTCATGCCGGGATCGATGATACTCTCGGCAGGAAGCTATGGCTGCAATCTGAGATGTCCGTTCTGCCAGAATTACCAGATTTCCTGGTCAGAAGAAGCATACAGGTTTGCGGACAGAGCGGAATACATACCGCCTGATGAGCTTGCGCGCATAGCCCTCTCATGCAGGGACAGGGGGAATATCGGCGTTGCATTCACATATAACGAACCCCTTATCGGATACGAGTACATACGTGACACGGCAAAGCTCGTGCATGAACAGGGCATGAGGAACGTGATCGTTACGAACGGCACGGCGGATCTGCAGATCCTCGGGGAACTCGCGCCATACATCGATGCGATGAACATAGACCTCAAGGGATTCACCGACAGGTACTATAATGAAGTACTCGGAGGAGACCGCGCCATGACGATGGCCTTTATAGAAGAGGCCGTGAAGCACTGCCACGTGGAGCTGACTACGCTGGTCGTTCCGGGAGAGAACGACAGCGAGGACGAGATGCGCCTCATGACTGAATGGATAGCCGGTCTCACGAACGGGGAGGAGATCCCTCTGCATATATCGAGGTTCTTCCCGAGATTTCATATGACGGACAGGGATGCAACGAAAGTGAGGCTCGTCTATAAGCTCGCGGATGTTGCACGTGAGAGACTGAAATACGTTTATACTGGTAACTGCTGATCGCACATAGCAGCAGTGAATAGAAAAAGGGACAGAAAACAGGGGACTTAGTTGAAAAAGATTACAAAGAAGGATCTACTGGCAGCGCTCCGGACATCATCGCCTATAATAGTAACTTTCCTGGTGTTGGGAATCGGCTATGGCATACTGATGCAGAAGCACGGATATGGGCCGCTGTGGTCGCTGCTTTCAGGAATTATTATTTTCAGCGGGACCGCGCAGTTCGTGAGTGTCACTATGCTGAGCAGCGGTTCTGTTATTATGGCCGGGCTCACAGCGCTGATGATATCCGCAAGACATGTGTTCTTCAGCATTTCGATGATAGGCCGATACAGCAGCGAAGGCAGGCGCAAGCCATACCTCTACTACGCCCTCTGCGACGAAACATATGCCATGCTCAGTAAGGATGACGGGCCGGAAGGCGTCAACGTCAGCAATTACAGGCTGCTGGTGACTCTGTTCGATCAGAGTGCATGGCTGGCAGGATCCTTCCTCGGCGGATGGATCGGCACGCTCCTTACATTTGACTCAACGGGTATCGACTTCGCGATGACGGCGCTGTTCACGACTGTATTCATACAGCAATGGATCGATAACAAGTGCCATCTGCCTGCCGTTTTGGGAGTCGTGGCGACGCTCGCATGCCGGCTTGTTTTCGGACGCGACATATTCCTCATCCCGGCAATGATCATCATTATCGGGGTGCTGACCGCCGCTCGCAGTCGCATAGAGCCTGCAGGAGGTGAGAACCATGACTGATTACAGACACGCAATGATCGTAATAGTCGTGATGGGACTCGGCGTGCTGGCTACGAGGATAGTGCCGGTACTCATCTTCGGAAGAGGAGAGAAGGTGCCTGAATTCATACTCTACCTCGGCCGCGTGGTCCCGTACACGGCAATGGGGCTGCTGATCGTATACTGCCTGAGAGATGTGCCGGTATTCGAGGCTCCGCACGGGCTTCCCGAACTGATCGCACTGTCTGCGGTTGCAGCCACGTACATCTGGAAACGCAATACCATACTCAGCGTAGTGATAGGAACGGCGCTGTACATGTTCCTTGTGCAGTCGATATTCTGAAACCGGCATTACTGAAAACTGACAGATCAGAAGGACTACGAAAATATATTGAACGATCTTTTTAAAGAAAACACAGATCATAAAGAAAAGTATATACTTGTCGCAGTGGCGTCGGGAAATGAGGAGGCCGCCTGGGACTCGCTTGACGAACTCGCGGATCTTCTTGATACCGCAGGCGGAGAGACCGTGATGCAGACAGTACAGAATCTGGCGCATCCCGACAGATCGACATATATCGGAAAGGGCAAGGCGGCAGAACTCCGCGAATCGATAGAGATCCACGAAGCCGATGGAATCATCTGTGACGATGAGCTGACTG
Organism: Mogibacterium sp.; assembly: GCA_017432075.1. Lineage (GTDB taxonomy): Bacteria > Bacillota > Clostridia > Peptostreptococcales > Anaerovoracaceae > Crickella. Next base: position 14,539 of record JAFRJV010000063.1, read on the forward strand.
CTTCCCAGATGCGCAACCTTTCTGAACTGACAGGGGCGAAGGTGATCGACAGGACGACACTTATACTGGATATCTTCGCTGCCCATGCCCGTACAAGAGAGGGCAAGCTGCAGGTGGAGATAGCCCAGCAGAAGTACAGATATGCCAGGCTGCGGGGAATGGGCGAGGCGCTCTCAAGGCTGGGAGCCGGGATCGGTACAAGAGGCCCGGGTGAGACAAAACTCGAGACAGACAGGCGTGTGATACAGAAGAGGATAAAGATCCTTTCGGACGACATCGAAGCCATGAAGAAGGCGCGCGATACCGCGCGAAAGAAACGTTCTGCCAATGCAGTTCCGACAGCAGCGATCGTCGGCTACACAAACGCCGGCAAGTCGACGCTGCTCAACCGGCTTACAGGCTCGGATGTCCTGTCCGAGGACAAGCTTTTTGCAACACTCGACCCTACTACAAGAGCGGCCGTGCTGCCTGACGGACAGCAGCTGCTGTTCACCGATACCGTAGGATTCATAAACAAGCTTCCGCATAATCTCGTCGACGCGTTCCGTAGCACCCTTGAAGAAGCAGGCTATGCTGACATCATAGTGCATGTGATAGATGCTTCAGATCCTCAGGCGGAGATGCACCGCAGGGTGGTCTACGATACACTCATAGATCTCGGGATCACCGACAAGCCGGTGATCACAGTCTGGAACAAAGCGGATCTGGTGGATGAGGATGCGCTGTTCAGGGATTTCAGCGCCGATGCGTCAGTTAAGATATCCGCAAAGACCGGCGCGGGGCTGGATGGATTCTATGACGAACTTGCAAGGATACTCAGGGACAGCAGAGTCTACGTAGACACGATGATCCCTTACAAAAACACCGCTGTAGTGGCGGAGATAAGAAAGACAGGCCAGCTCCTCTCTGAAGAGTACGAGGAGGAAGGCATACACATAAAGGCATACGTGCCGCGGGCCCTGGCTGCAAAACGGGAACTTGAATGGAAAAACTGATCAAAAGAATATTGATGCTGATAATTATAGCGGCGATACTGGTGTTCGGGCTCAGCGCCTATGTGACACAGTCCGTAAAGTCTGAGATCGCCGGAGTCGATACCGGCAGAGGCATAAGCGAATCAGCAGCAGAGGACTGCAGGAGCATCGATCCGCAGTGCATACTGGTGCTGGGCTGCGCGGTATGGGCGGACAATGAACCATCACCCATGCTTAAGGACAGGCTCGATACAGCCATCACCCTATATAAGAACGGCATTGCACCCAAGCTCCTGCTGAGCGGAGACAACAGTATCGCAGAGTATAGCGAGCCTGATTGCATGCTGCAATATACGCTGGCACAGGGTGTTCCTCCAGAAGACATATTCCTGGACTTCGCCGGGTTCTCGACATACGAGTCGGTATACAGATCCCATGCGGTGTTCAGAGCAGACCGCATGATAGTGGTAACTCAGAAGTATCACCTGTTCAGGGCGCTCAAGGCATGCGAGGCTCTGGGCATAGAGGCAAAAGGCGTGGCATCCGGCCAGCAGAAATACGCAGGAAGGTATTACAGGGAAGCACGAGAAGTCCTGGCGCGCGACAAAGACCTTTTTAAAGGGCTGATCAAGGCGAAGCCGACATATCTGGGTGATGAGATACCGGTTGAAGGTGACGGTACGGTAACACATCTGAATTAGAGGAAAAATAAATGAACGAAGCTGAAGTAAGAGGCCGCGCATTTCTGGAAAGCAAGGGCATGAGCGACCGTATCATAGATTTCAAGAACACGGATATCACTGCTGAAAGCACCGCCCTGGCGCTTGATGTTGATGTGGACAGGATCTGCAAAGGACTGGCTTTCAAAGGCAAAGGAGGTAACGCCATCGTGGTGATAGCTTCCGGCAAGTCACGCGTCAACAACGGTATGTTCAGGAACGTTTTCGGCTTCAGGCCGACAATGCTTCCTGCAGAACAGACAGAAGAGCTGGTAGGACACATCGCAGGGACCATCAATCCGTTCTGTCTTAAAGACACTGCAAAACTCTATCTTGACCTTTCTATCAGAAAGCATCTGGGAGAAACGGTGTTCCCGGGCATAGGCGGGGAGGACTCGGTCGTGGAGCTCACGGTAGATGAACTCGAGAAGCTGTCCGACCCGGTCTGCTGGGTCAAAGTTACCATTTGAGCTGAAACATGTATCAGCTGCATAGAAAAGCTCCGGCGATTTTTCTCGCCGGAGCTTTGTTCTGTGCTGCTATTTTTTTACCACTTTTATTGCTGTCTTGATCGCCTTCTCCGAGCAGACCAGCCTGCAAAGATGACATCCCACGCACTTGCTGCCTATAAGGATGGGCTTGCGGGTCTCGAGGTCGAATTTTATGGCCTGATGACCTCCGTCCATACATGATATGTAGCATCTGCCGCATCCGTTGCAGAGTTCATAATCGAATACCGGGAACAGTATGGTATCTCTTTCGATACTGTGATGATCGACTATCGTGCCTGCTGCACCGCCTATGAGATCCTGAAGCGATGCTATGCCCTTGCATTTCATATAGATCTCAAGACCTTCGATCAGATCATCGATGAGCCTGTAACCGTACTGCATTACAGCAGTGGTTACCTGCAGGCTTCCGGAGCCGAGAAGTATGAACTCAAGCGCATCGTGCCAGGTCTCTATTCCTCCCATGCCGCTTATGTGCATGTCATCAAGCTCTTCGCATCTGGACAGGTCCGAGATGAATCTCAGCGCTATCGGCTTTACCGCATTACCGGAGTAGCCGCCGATGATGGATTTGCCCCTTACGGCAGGCTCTGCCACGAGCGTATCAATATCTACGCCTGTGATGGAGTTGATCGTATTGATGGCCGCTATACCGTCAGCTCCTCCGCGCTTTGCGGCGAGTGCGATCGGCACCATGTCCGTTATATTCGGCGTGAGCTTTGCAAGAACGGGCAGTTTTGTTCCCATTTTGGTAGCTCTTGTGAATCTTTCCACCAGTTCCGGTGACTGGCCTATCATAACTCCCAGATCATCGTCCTCCATGTTCGGACATGAAAAGTTGCATTCGATCACCGATGCGCCGGCTTTTTCACATTTTGTCGCAAGGTCAGTCCACTCCTGCTCATTCTGTCCCATGATAGAGGCAACTATCACCTTTGTAGGGAATTCTTCTCTCAGCTTTTCGAAGATCTGCATGTTCTCTTCGACGCTGTGGTCGGAGAGCTGCTCGATGTTCTTGAATCCGCAGAAAGCGTTGGAGTGATGCCTTATAGCCGAGAACCTCGGAGAGGTCTCGTGCTGAGGAAAGTTGCAGATAGTCTTGAATGAAGCTCCTGCCCATCCCGCTTCAAAGGCACGTCTGCACATGTCATAAGAGCTTGCGACTACCGACGACGACAGCAGGAAAGGGTTCTCCAGCTTTATTCCGCAGATATCAGTCGACAGATCAACCTTCGCTATCTTGCTTTTTGGAAGAATGCCGGCATTCTCCTTCACCTGCATCAGGACTTCCCGGATCTCAACCGGAGTATTCCTCTCTTCAAGCACACAGGCCTTCTGGCATGGAGCATTGCAGTACATGCAATCGCAGTTCAGCTGATTGATTGCTCCGATATAATTCCTGAAGTACAATGACCTGAGGATATTGCCTACATCAGCGTGCTGCGGACAGGCCTTTGTACAAGGCGGATCAAGGCAGATCATGCATTTGCTTACTTCGGATTTATCGAAAATCGATACAAATTTTTCAACGCTTTGATCCATGGGTCCTTCACCTCCGTGATAACGGGCCGGAAAAATAACAATTGTTACCCACATAATACATCATAAGGGTATCTGTTTAGAAGAAAAAACGTATGTTATACTCCATTTAAGAAAAAAGCGGACTGTTGAATGAGATAAGAAAATGAGTGTGGAAATGAAAAAGAATCTTTACGGAAAGAACGTGTTTGTGACAGGCGCTTCGTCGGGTATCGGCAAGGCGTGTGCAATGATGTTCGCAGAGAACGGCTGCGATGTCACCGGAGTATCCAGAAACACTGAAGAAAAAACTGAACGATTTGCCGGCGGCGGAAGCCTGACCCTCAGAAAGCTTGATGTCACAGATGAACAGGCGACCAGGGAGTTCATCGAGGGACTTCCGGATGTAGACATAGCCGTACTTTGTGCGGGAATGGGAGTTGCCGGACCGGCAGAGACAGCTCCATCCGAACTTACCAGAAAGCAGATGGAGGTCAACTACTTCGGCACTCTCAACGCAGCGCAGCCATGCCTTACAAAAATGCGTGCACGCGGCAACGGCCTCCTGATAATCATAGGTTCGATAGCCGGCAGGGTATCCATTCCTATGCAGAGCCAGTACTCCGCCAGCAAGTATGCGCTCGAAGCATTCACCGATGCAGTCCGCATGGAGATGAAGCAATATGGCGTGAAGGCCTGCATAATCGAGCCGGGTGATACCAAAACGGGATTCACTGCTGCCAGGGAGACACAGGATGATTCTGACTATGGCAGTATTGTTGAAAAAAGCGTCGCAAAGATGGCCGCGGATGAACAGAACGGCAGGTCTCCTGACAGTGTCGCAAAGGTGGCACTTGCTCTTGCGGCAAGAAAAAACCCTCCGGCAAGAGTGCCGGTAGGGCTCGACTACAAGGCTCTCATGATCCTGCTTCGCGTACTGCCGGACAGGAGCAGGGAGTTCATACTCAGAAAACTCTATCTGCCGAAGTGATCACATTGAGTGCTTCTTATCCATTATTTTATCGATGGCGTGGATCAGCGAATACCTGAATCCGGTCTCTTCGAGAGCGCTGATGCCCACGATAGTGGTCCCGCCCGGGGTGCATATCGCATCCTTGAGCTCACCCGGATGCTTTCCGCTTTCCATCATGTATTTAGCGGTGCCGCTGATCATCTGCGGCACTATTTTATATGCCTGGGCTCTGCTCATACCGTTCTTTACCAGGCCGTCAGCCATCGCTTCGATGAAGACATCGACGAATGCCGGTGCGCATCCCGCGCCGGTACCTCCAAGAGACAGCAGCTCCGAACTGAAGTACTCTATCTTAGCGATCCGGCCGAATACGCCTTCGAAGAGCCCGAGCTGTTCCGGCGTCAGCGAGTGCCTTGACTCAGCAACGATGATGCCCTCGCCGATGGCGATCGGGGTGTTAGGGACGGTACTTATGTGATTGAATCCCTCACCGAGATAGCTGATGTAACGCTCATAATCTATTCCGGCTGCGATCGAGAACAGAGGCTTTCCTTTCAGCGCCTCAGCTGATGACTTTACTACGCTTTCCACCTGCTGGGGCAGAACTGCGATCACGACGATATCGCTCGCTGCGGCAACTTCCTCAGCATTCGCGCATGCATTGATGCCGCGCTCCTCACATCTGCCGCGCAGCTTGTCCATATCTCTTGCACAGGCATAGATCGACGAAGGTGCCACCACATTTTTTATGAGCAGGCCGTCGCAGATCGCGCTTGCCATGCTTCCGAATCCGATAAAACCGATTTTTGCTTCTCTGAAATCCATGTTCAACACCACCCTTTCTGAATAGTATCGATATTCTATCACGAAAGACACATTGTTTATATCATTATGGGAGCGATTCACGTGTTATAATGGTTTCATGACCGGGAGGTGAAGCATGAGGCTCAGGAATTTTCTCATAGTCGTAAAGGATATAGAAAAGTCCAGACAGTTCTATCATGACCTGTTCGGATTTGAAGTGCTGGTCGATTTTGACGGCAACATGATACTGACAGACGGACTGGTCCTTCAGGAGGAGAAGTACTGGAAGGAGTTCCTGCAGAGGGATGTGATACCCGAGAACAATTCCAGCGAGCTTTACTTTGAGGAGAGCGACATAGAAGCCTTCGTGGAAAAGCTTGAGCGTCTGTATCCGGACACAAAGTATGTCAACAGACTGATGACGCACTCATGGGGACAGACAGTCGTCAGGTTCTATGATCCGGACGGCAATCTGATAGAAGTCGGCACGCCGGTGTAGAAGGAGCTTGCAGAATGGCAGACGGCAAGTGGGTAATGACAGAGGAAGATTCGAAGCGGGTCGACCTTACATACAGCGGTTCCGGCAATAAGAACATGAGAGAACTGCCTAACTACGGAATGCATCAGGCAGTCGATGACCGTGATGGCGATGCTGCAAAGAAGTGTTCGTTCTGCGGATCGGATGATCTCCAGACAGGCTTCGGCGGTTTCGGAGAAGGCTTCGGCTATAAGTCATTCAAATGCAGAGCCTGCGGCGGAACGACCGATTTCGTCTACAGGGATGATATAGGCAAATACTTCAAGTAACAGATAAATGGCATTACACATAGTACTCGTAGAACCTGAAATACCGCCGAATACGGGCAATATCGCCAGAACGGCCGCCGCAACAGACAGCGTACTGCATCTTGTGAAACCGCTTGGCTTCAGCCTGGATGAAAAAAGCCTGAGGCGCGCCGGCCTCGACTACTGGCCGTACGTGTCACTGGAGGTGCACGAAAGCTTCGGGGAATTCCTTGAGAAGTACAGAGGACGCAGGATGTGGCTTTCGACTACAAAGGGCGACAGGCTGTATACCGAAGCAGACTTCAGGGATGAAGATATGATACTATTCGGACGTGAGACAGCCGGTCTGCCAAAAGACTTCATCGAAGCGAATAAAGAATGGGCGATACGCATACCTATGAGCAGCGATACACGTCTCAGATCGTTCAACCTGTCGAATGCCGCAAACATTGTGCTGTTTGAGGCGCTGAGGCAGCTGGGCTTTCCGGGACTTGAATAAAACGAAAACGGGAGGAATAGTCATGAAGAAGTTTAACGCAGATTATTTCAGTGACTGGGATTATAAAAAGCATGCCAGGTTCTGCACTGCGCTCTATCTTGCACTGTATGCTTTTGATATGACCTTTTCATATTTCATCATTAAAAAAGTAGTAAAGAAGGTGTCGTAATGAATAGACCTGATAAAGCAGAAGAACTGTTCAGAAAAGGGTATAATTGCAGTCAGTCGGTATTCGCAGCTTTTGCGGATGTGCTTGACATGACTGTTGAAGAGGCGGCAAAGATAGCCAGCCCGTTCGGCGCCGGATTCGGCAAGCTGAGAGAGGTTTGCGGTGCTGTCAGCGGCATGACGCTTCTTGCCGGATATCTGAAGGGCTATGATGATCCTGCGGATCATGAGAGCAAGAAAGATCTTTACAGGCTCATTCAGAAGATGTGCGCGGAGTTCGAGGAGCGCAAGGGAACGATCATCTGCAGGGAGCTGCTCGGCCTTAAAAAAGGGGAAGATCTTGGGGAACCTTCGGTACGTACTGAGGAGTACTATCAGAGCAGACCGTGCATCGGAGCATGCAGGACCGCAGCAGAGATCGCGGAAAAATATCTTATGTAGCTGCAAAAAAGCGGACGGGACGATGGGTTTGGATAACAGAAGAGGATAATCGGATGGCAACTGAAGAAAAGGAAAAGACATTGGAATATATAGACGGATATACTGACGAGATCACAGACGAGCTGTCGGAAGATGGAGGAACGGCGGTCGCGCAGGTACCTGAAAATGAGATCAAGTACGATGTCGATATCGAGAACAATGAGAACAACATCGAATTTGAGGTCGAAACGGAACCGGTACCTCAGCCGGAACCTTATGTAGAGACAGTGACCGAAGAAGTCACAGAGGAGTACACCTACGGTCCGGGATATGACCGCGGCTACGGCTATGATTACAACCGCGGATACAATCGACGCAGGACTGCATACAGACGGTGCAACAAGCACATCTTCACCTGGATCTTCTCATTTGTGCTCGGCATATACGGTGTCGACAGGTTCGCCCGCGGCCAGATAGGGCTTGGACTGCTCAAAATGCTGACCTTCGGAGGCTTCGGAATGTGGTATATGGCAGATCTGATCGTGGCTATACTGGAAGCATACGTCGGACCTTACCGTGACCAGGAAGATCTGGAGTTTGACCAGTTCGGAAGATATACATACTAGAAAGGGGACAGAGGGAATGCTTACACTTGAAAGAGCAAAAGAACTCAATGATGCTGTAGTGACTGAGGAGCATCTCAGGATACACGCACTTAATGTTATGGCCGCAATGGGAGCTATGGCAGAGCATTTCGGCGAAGACAAGGAACACTGGATGGCAGTCGGATATCTGCACGACTACGACTACCAGCAGTATCCGGACGAGCACCTGCTGCACACGGAACAGCCGCTGCTCGATGCCGGAGTCGATCCTGAAGACGTTCGTGCCATACTTGCACACGGCTATGGGCTTATCAACGATGTGGAGCCGCTCACCAATATGGAAAAGTCACTTTATACCGTCGATGAGCTGACGGGTATAATCCAGGCATACGCCATTCTCAGGGGCGAGGGCATCATCGGCATGCAGCCAAAGGGCTTCATGAAGAGGTTCAAGGACAAGAGGTTTGCCGCAAAGTGTGACCGCGAACTTATAAAAGACGGCTGTCAGCGTCTCGGAATGGAACTCCGCGACGTGGCTGAGATCTGCATCAGGGGCATGGAAGAGCACGCGGAAGAGCTCGGCCTGACCGGAAAGCCTGAAGAATAAAAACGGGACAGAATAGCAGAGCAAGGGGAGGATATGAAATGAAATATCTGAACATTCTGCTGGTATTCATACCGGTGACTATATATGGAAAGATAGCGGGATTCTCGGATCCCATGCTTTTCATATTCAGTGCGCTTGCGATAATCCCGCTTGCGGGAGTGATGGGCAAGAGCACCGAGGATATCGCCTGCTTCTGCGGGCAGAAGATAGGCGGACTGCTGAACGCGACATTCGGAAACGCGACCGAGCTCATCATCGCCTTCATAGCCATGAAAGAGGGGCTTTTCGATGTAGTAAAAGCGTCGCTTGCCGGTTCTGTAATAGGCAACATACTGCTTGTGCTCGGCATGTCCATGCTGGTTGGCGGATTAAAGCACAAAATCCAGAAATTCAATATCAATTCGATCAACATCACTGCCAGCATGCTTCTGTTTTCCGTGCTGGGTCTGGGCATTCCTGCGATCTTCACGCATGCACTGCCTGAGTCCAGCCTCACAACGGAGTATGAGGGCTTCAGCGTTGTCGTCGCACTCCTGATGCTGCTGGTGTATGTGATGCAGTTCGTGTTCACATTCGTGACTCACAGGGCGCTTTATGAAGACTCTGTGCCTGACGAAGAGGAGCATCATGACGCAAGTCTGCCTCGCGCAATAATCATGCTGATCGCATCTACCATCGCCATTGCAGTGATCTCAGAGATATTTGTCGGAACAGTCGAGCCGATGGCGGAGAGCGCAGGTCTCCACAAGACCTTCGTAGGTATCATACTGGTGCCGATCATAGGAAATGCCGCAGAGCATTCATCCGCGATCATCATGGCGGCCAAAAACAAGATGAACGCTGCAATAGAGATCGCGCTGGGATCGAGCCTGCAGATCATCCTGTTCGTCATACCGGTTCTGACACTGCTCAGTCTGTTCTTTACACCGATGAGCATCGTGTTCACACCATTCGAGCTGGTTTCGGTAACAGGCGCAGTGCTGATCGCCAACAGAGTCGCTTCGGACGGAGAGTCCAACTGGCTGGAGGGCCTTCAGCTGGTGACTGTATACTTCATGATAGGCGCTGCATTCTTCTTTGTTTAGAGGTGGACGTATGAGCAGATACGATATAGTTTTCATAGGTACAGCCATACTGGATTCAGTCGTAAAGGGTTTTGACCCAGATCCTGTTTCAGTTGCAGGATTCAGGGCCGAGAGCGGATCCATCAATGCCGGAGGAGAAGGCGTCAACGGATCGATAGCCTCTTCAAAGCTCGGCATGAAGAGCGCTCTTCTGTGCTTCCTCGGAAAAGATCAGGCAGGAGACCTTATCGAAGCAGAACTGGCGAAGCATGGCGTAGACACAAGCTGCATAATCAGGACCGCTGAGCATCCAACCCCGATAACCACGATATTCGTGGCCGAAGACGGGAACCGCAAATCGATAACCAACAACGCCCACAGCTACAATTTCCATCCTGAACAGTATCCGGACATGTTTACGGATACGAAGGCGGTAGTGATAGGGTCGCTGTTCAGAGCGCCGTTCAATGATCCTGACGTCATAAAAGAAGTAGTTTCACAGGCACACTCAAAGGGCATACCGGTATTTGCGGATACAAAGATCCCTAACTTCAGAAGGCTCACACTCGACGACATAGCCGATTCTCTTTCGATGATAGATTACATAACTCCGAACGAGGACGAAGCCAGGTTCTTCACGGGCGAAGACAAGCCTGAAAAGATGGCCGAGGCATTCCTCGCAAAAGGCGTGAAGAACGTGATCATAAAGCTTGGCGGCAGAGGATGTTTCCTGATGAACAGCAATGAGAAGATACACCTCTATGCGCATAAGATAGATGTGGTCGATGCCACAGGAGCAGGAGACAATTTCATGGCAGGATTCGTGTCCGAGATCATTCGCGGAAGCGATGTCAAGAAAGCGCTTTCTTTCGCAAACGCATGCGGAGCCATATGCGCTACAGCGGTCGGAACAGGAACGGCACTTCGCGACAGAGAACAGGTGCTGAGATTCATGAGAGCAGAATAAACAACAGGAAAACAGCAGGGAATAGAGATAATGCTTATCAAACAGGATTTTTACTTTAACTCATTAGGTGCAAACAGACCATTACACATAAGGATCCCGGATCACGGCGAACCGCCGTTTCCGGTATTCTACTTTTTTGACGGGCACAATCTTTTCAGGGACGAAGATGCCACTTTCGGCAAGTCGTGGGGCCTTGAAGAATACTGCAGGGACTGGGACAAGCAGATGATAATCGTCGGTGTCGAGTGTGCTCACGGACACAACGAGCGCATGTCGGAATACCTGCCGTACGGAGTGAATTTCGGATGGCTGAGAGGCATAGAGCCGAGGGGCGAGGCGACGATGCAGGGCATCATATATGAGCTGAAGCCTTACATAGATGCAACATTCCCGACGATACCATTCAGGGAATGTACCGCGATCGGAGGCTCGAGCATGGGCGGTCTGATGGCAGCGTATGCGGTAGTCAAATATAATGATTACATTTCCAAGGCAGCCTGCGTTTCACCTTCAATCGGAAGCGTGAGCGGCAAGCTCTGGCATGATATGAATAACACGTACATGAGTCCGGATACACGGGTCTACCTTTCATGGGGAACTCAGGAAGGCTACGGCAAAATAAAGGATCCGGATGTTGAGGATACGTCGAGCTGGATATATAAGACATGCCGTGGTACAGCTAACAAAGTGATCGCTGCAGGGGGAAAAGCAAAACTGTACTGCCAGGTAGGCGGCAGGCATTGCGAAGCAGACTGGGAGAAACAGCTTGGCATATTCATGCCGTTCCTCTGGCAGGAATGACAGCAATTGGGGGACTGAGAGATGGATTTGAGAAGTTTACGCTATTTCGTTACAGTAGCTGAAGAACTGAATGTAACAAGAGCTGCTGAAAAGCTGCATATGAGTCAGCCGCCTCTGAGCGCACAGATCAAAAGCCTGGAAGAGGAACTTGATACCACGCTTTTCATAAGAGGAAAAAGGCGTCTTAAACTTACTGAATCAGGCCAGCTTCTTTACAGGAGGGCAAAGGAAATACTCAGCCTTTCCGAAAAGACGCGGTCAGAAGTGCATTCCATGGGAGAAGGAATGAGGGGGACTATATCAATAGGTCTTGTCGAAGGAATGGCTCCCGACATTGCCGCGGAATGGTTTGCGGGTTTCATCAGCAAATATCCGAATATACGCTTCAGGATACTTGACGGAAGCACCGATGACCTGCTTGAAAAGATGCGTACAGGACTCATAAGCCTGGCTGTTATAACATCGCCGTGCGATCATTCACTTCTGCACAGTTTCCATGTGGGAGAGGAAAGGATCGCGGCACTTATCAATAAGACACACCCGCTGGCAATGAAAGACGGCGATGAGATCGGCATCCGGGATCTTGAAGGGGAGAATCTTATCGTTCCGAGCAGGAAGGCGCTTATTGACACCATCTACAAATGGTTTGAAAAAGAAGGCACTGAACCGAAGATAGTCTGCGAGATGGACAGCTATCTCGACGCGGCAGCACTTGCGGGCAGAATGGTAGGTATAAGTATATACCCGAGAACCGCATACATTCCGAATGACTCACTGATCTTCAAAGAGATATCCGGCGGTGACAAGAAGATGGAGTATCTGTTTGTATGGCGCAAGGGTCATCCGCTGCCTACGATAGAGAAGACATTCATTGACTTCGTCAAGGACATGGTTTCACAGTAAAACAGATTTTAATTCTATAAATCAGCTGCGGAGAGCTTCAGAAACGGAGCTCTCTTTTCATATGCAAAAAATATGGTAATACGAAGTATATATGTATTTCATTATTAAAACTGCAGGGGTTATTTTTGAAGCATATTTAAAAAAATCACAGGGCTAAACAGCATGAAGCAAGTGAAAGGAGGATCGGTAAGATGAGCAGAGTACTGGACCGTTTCGGATCTATGGTATTCGATGACAAAGTAATGAGAGCGATGCTGTCTGAGGACGCATATCGCTCAATGAGAAATACTATCAACAGAGGAGATCCTCTGAATCAGGAGATAGCAAATGCCGTTGCCCAGGCAATGAAAGACTGGGCAGTCTCAAACGGAGCTACTCACTTCACACACTGGTTTCAGCCTCTCACAGGCATAACCGCTGAGAAGCACGACAGCTTTATCCAGGCATCACCGGACGGGAGAGTGATCATGGAGTTCTCAGGCAAGGAGCTGATAAAAGGGGAACCTGACGCATCGTCGTTTCCTTCCGGAGGGCTCAGAGCCACATTCGAGGCCAGGGGATATACTGCCTGGGATCCTACATCATACGCGTTCATAAGAGACCGCACACTGTGCATCCCGACAGCTTTCTGTTCATACAGCGGAGAAGCGATGGATGAAAAAACATCACTTCTGAGATCGATGGATGCGCTCAACGCTCAGGCACTCAGGGTACTTCATCTTATGGGTAACGAATCGGTAAAAAGAGTCCATGCGGTTGCCGGAGCTGAGCAGGAATACTTCCTTGTTCCACGGGATCTTTACGATAAAAGACCTGACCTGAGGTTCACGGGGAGGACTCTATTTGGCGTGATGCCTCCGAAAGGGCAGGAACTTGACGACCACTATTTCGGAGCTATAAAACCCGAGATAGCCAGATTCATGGAAGAGCTGAATGATGAACTCTGGAAGCTTGGGGTGCTGGCAAAGACAGAGCACAATGAGGTAGCTCCTTCGCAGCATGAGCTTGCGTGCATATATACAAAGGTCAATGTCACTGTCGACCAGAACCAGCTGGTCATGGAGATGATCAAAAAGGTCGCGGAGAGACACGGATTCGTAGCCTTGCTGCACGAGAAACCTTACGATGGAGTAAACGGAAGCGGAAAGCACAACAACTGGTCACTTTCAACAGACAGGGGAGACAACCTGCTTGCGCCGGGAGATACTCCTCACGATAATGCTCAGTTCCTGCTGTTCCTTTGTGCAGTAATAAAGGCAGTTGACGATTATCAGGATCTTCTGAGGATATCCGTTGCGTCTGCCGGCAATGATCACAGACTCGGTGCCAGCGAGGCACCGCCGGCGGTCATTTCCATGTTTCTGGGCGATGAGCTCACTGCGGTCCTGGAATCGATCGAGAAGGACGTGCCTTATGAAAACAGCGGAGAAGTGCTGATGAAACTGGGGACGGAGGTGCTGCCGGGATTCAGGAGAGACAACACCGACAGGAACCGCACATCGCCGTTCGCATTCACGGGAAACAAGTTTGAGTTCAGGATGCCGGGGGCGATGAGCAGTCTGGCATTCCCGAATGTCATTCTCAACAGCGCAGTCGCGGATGCTCTGAAATACTACGCAGACAGACTTGAAGGTGCCGCGGATCTCAGTGAGACCGTATACACCCTTATAAGAGAAACCATACGTAAACATAAACGCATAATTTTCAACGGCAACGGATATGAACAGGAGTGGCTCCTGGAAGCAGAGAAAAGAGGACTCTCCAACTACAGGACCACCCCGGACTGCGTACCTCATCTGCTGGATGAAAAGAACGTAAAAATGCTGACAGGGCATAAAGTATTCAGCAGATCAGAACTGGAATCCAGATGCGAGATAATTCTCGAGAATTACTGCAAGACCATCTGCATCGAGGCCAGGACAATGAGATCAATGGCGATAAAGAGGATAGCACCTGCAGTTGAAGCGTATACCGCTGAGCTTTCAGCAAACATGAATGAAAAGAAGCGTGCTTTGCCTGATCTCGAATGCAGATTCGAGAAGGAGATAATCGCAAAACTGTCCGATAGGACCGACCGGATATACGGTGATGTGCAGAGTATGATCTGTGTGCTCAACACTCTCGGCGGAGAGGATTACTTCAAAGAGTCTGAGATCATACGCGATGAGCTCATTCCGGCGATGAGAAAGCTGAGGGAAGACGGTGACGCTGCAGAGATGCTCACTTCAAAGAAATACTGGCCGCTTCCGAATTATGGTCTTCTGATGTTCGGAGAGAAATGACGTTTCACCTGAAGGGAGGAAGATATGTGTACGATAATGGCTTCTACAGGAAGCAGAATAATACGTGAAGAATTCGAAACCGCATTTGCGAGGACAAAGTACAGAGGCCCGGATGATACGCGTATCGTAACAAACGAGAGAGGGATCATGGGCTTCCACAGACTTTCGATCATGGGGCTCACACCGGAAGGCATGCAGCCTTTCGAAATGAACGGATGGAAGGTCATCTGTAACGGTGAGCTATACGGATTTGAGAAGCAGAAGCGCGAATTAATGGAAAAAGGCTATGTATTCAGGTCTGGCTCAGACTGTGAGATAATCCTGCCTCTGTTCTTCGAATACGGTACGGATATGTTCAGAATGCTCGACGCCGAGTTCGCATGCGTACTCTATAACGGGGCAACCGGCGAATACATAGCAGCAAGAGATCCCATCGGGATCAGGCCGCTTTATTACGGCTATGATCCTGCAGGGGATATAGTATTTGCCAGCGAGGCCAAGAGCCTTCTGGGGATAACAGGCAGGATAATGCCATTCCCGCCCGGACACTACTGGATAAAGGGGGAATTTGTCAGTTATCACGACGTAACAGAAGTGAACGGGTATCTTTCTGACGATGCTGACACTGTTTCCAGGAATATCAGGGAAAAACTCATAGAGGGTGTGAGAAAAAGACTGGTAGCTGATGCCCGGGTGGGATTCCTGCTGTCCGGAGGCCTTGACTCTTCACTTGTATGCGCAATAGCCGCAAGGGAGAGCGACGAGCCTATAAAAACTTTCTCTGTCGGTATGGACATAGATCCCATCGACCTCAAATATGCCAGAACCGTTGCGGATTACATAGGAAGCGATCACACCGAAGTGATCATGAGCAGACAGGATGTGCTGGACGCACTCGAGGAGGTGATCTACCTGCTTGGCACGTACGACATTACCACGATCAGAGCCTCCATGGGCATGTATCTTATGTGCAAAGCGATTCATGAGACCACTGATCTGCGCGTGATCCTGACAGGCGAGATATCCGATGAACTTTTCGGCTACAAGTATACTGATTTCGCTCCGTCCGCGGAGGCTTTTCAGGAGGAGGCGTGCAAGCGCATGAGGGAGCTTCACATGTACGACGTGCTCAGAGCCGACAGATGCATATCGGGCAACAGCCTGGAAGGAAGAGTACCTTTCGGTGATCTCGATTTTGTCAGATATGTAATGTCAATAGATCCTGAAATGAAAATGAACAGGTACGGTAAGGGCAAATATCTTCTCAGAAAAGCATTCGAGGGAGATTATCTGCCTGACGAAATACTGTGGAGAGAAAAAGCGGCCTTTTCAGATGCGGTAGGCCATTCCATGGTCGATGATCTGAAGGCATACGCGGAGACTGTATATACCGACGAGGAATTTGAAGCAGGCTGCAGAAAATACGAATATGCGGCTCCGTTCACCAAGGAGTCGCTGCTTTACCGCGATATATTCGAGAAATACTATCCGGGTCAGGCTGAGATGATCGTTGACTTCTGGATGCCTAACAAGGAGTGGAAGGGCTGCGATGTGAACGACCCATCCGCCAGAGTTCTCTCCAACTACGGTGACAGCGGAAAATAAAAGGGGGATGCTATGGACAAGAAGTATATCTTTGTTACCGGAGGCGTCGTCTCCGGACTCGGTAAGGGCATCACTGCAGCCTCTCTCGGAAGGCTGCTCAAAGCCCGCGGCCTTAAAGTTGCAGCTCAGAAAATGGATCCGTATATCAATGTGGATCCCGGAACGATGAGTCCGTTCCAGCATGGTGAGGTCTATGTGACAGATGACGGTGCCGAGACGGATCTGGATCTGGGGCATTATGAGAGGTTCATCGATGAGGACCTCAATAAGTTCTCTAACCTGACGACCGGCAAGGTATACTGGAACGTGCTCAACAAGGAGCGCAGGGGTGAATACCTGGGCTCGACCGTGCAGGTTATCCCGCATATAACAAATGAGATCAAGGAGTTTGTCTACAGCGTAGGAAAAAGGACTGACGCCGATGTGGTCATCACGGAGATAGGCGGCACTATCGGAGACATAGAATCGCAGCCGTTCATAGAGGCGGCAAGGCAGATATCACTTGAGGTGGGAAGCGAAAACAGTCTGTTCATACATGTGACGCTGGTACCATTTCTCAGGGGCTCGGATGAGCACAAAACAAAGCCTACTCAGCACTCGGTAAAGGAACTCCAGGGCGCCGGAGTAAAGCCGGACATCATCGTTTTAAGATGCGACGAACCTCTGGAAGAAGAAGTATTCAGAAAGATAGCTCTGTTCTGCAATGTAAAAGAAGACTGCGTAATAGAGAACAGGACACTGCCGGTCCTTTATGAAGCTCCGCTTATGCTTGAGAGATCGGGTTTCTCAGGCATCGTATGCAGAGAGCTCGGTATAGAGACTCCTGAGCCTGACATGGCTGACTGGACAGCAATGGTGGAGAGGATAAAGAGCTGCAAAGACAGTGTAAAGATAGGTCTTGTGGGAAAATATACCGGACTGCATGATGCATATCTTTCAGTGCTTGAAGCTTTGAACCACGCCGGAAGCAGCAACGGCGTCCACGTGAATGTTAAGTGGATCGACTCTGAAGGCCTTGAAGACAGAGACCTGGACAGTGAACTCGGTGATGTGGATGGCATCCTTGTACCGGGAGGTTTCGGAAACCGCGGCATCGAAGGAATGATAGCAGCGGCGGGATATGCCAGGACTCATGACGTCCCGTATCTTGGCCTTTGCCTCGGCATGCAGATAGCAGTAATAGAATATGCGAGAAATGTACTGGGTCTGACTGATGCAAACTCAGGCGAGTTTGATGAGCAGTGCGCAAATAAAGTGATTCATTTTATCCCCGGTCAGAGCGAACATATAGACAAGGGCGGTACACTCAGATTAGGAGCTTATCCATGTATTCTCGGTGAAGGTACAAAGATTGCCGCTTGCTATGATATAATGACTATAAGTGAGCGTCACCGCCACCGTTATGAATTCAATAATGATTACAGGGAAAGGTTCACGGAAGCCGGCCTGACACTGAGTGGAATATCACCTGACGGAAATCTTGTCGAGACAGTAGAGATAAGCGAAAAACCGTTCTTTATCGGGGTGCAGTTCCATCCTGAATTCAAGAGCCGTCCTGACAGACCGCATCCTCTGTTCAGAGAGTTCATAGCCACGGCAAAAACACAGAAAAGGAGTGACTAGAACATGTGTGGAATAGTAGGATTTACCGGAAGACAACAGGCCGCGCCTGTATTGCTCAACGGTTTGTCAAAACTGGAATACAGAGGATATGATTCTTCGGGACTTGCCGTGCGCGACGGTGAGTCGCTGGCGGAAGTCGTAAAGGCAACAGGCAAGCTGAAGAACCTTGCTGATAAGATCGATAACGGAAAAGCCCTGCCGGGAACCTGCGGTATCGGGCACACAAGATGGGCGACCCACGGTGAGCCTTCACAGAACAATGCACATCCGCACGTCAGCGGCAATGCTTTGGGTTCCGCATCGGGACCGGTCGAGTCTGATGTTGTCGGAGTCCATAACGGAATCATCGAAAACTATGAAGAGCTGAAGGCCAAGCTCATAGGAAACGGCTACACCTTCTACAGCTCGACTGATACCGAAGTAGCTATCAAGCTGGTCGATTACTATTACAAGAAGTATAAGATCGGACCTATCGACGCCATCAACAGGATGATGGTGCGCGTAAGAGGCTCATATGCGCTTGCTCTCATGTTCAAGGACTATCCGGGCGAG
The DNA here is from genome assembly GCA_017432075.1 of Mogibacterium sp. GTDB lineage: Bacteria > Bacillota > Clostridia > Peptostreptococcales > Anaerovoracaceae > Crickella. Next base: position 32,918 of record JAFRJV010000063.1, read on the forward strand.
ATCTACGCTGCCCGCAAGGACAGCCCGATGGTTATCGGAACAGCAGACGGAGAGTCGTTCCTCGCTTCTGATGTACCGGCTCTTCTTAAGTACACCCGCGACATCTATTACATAGAGGATCTGCATTCGGTAAGGATACTTCCGGGCGAGCTGCACTTCTACGACCTCAACGGTGACGAGGTAGAGGTTGAGCAGAAGCACATCACATGGGATGCTGAAGCAGCTGAAAAGGGCGGCTATGAGCACTTCATGATCAAGGAGATCCACGAGCAGCCGAAAGCCATACGCGATACTCTCAACAGCGTGATAAACGACGGAAAGATCGACCTTTCCGCAGCCGGACTCACTGAAGATGTGCTGGCAGGCATAAGCGAGATACACATCGTTGCATGCGGTTCTGCATGGCATGCCGGAATGGTGGGCAAGTATGTTATTGAGGATCTTGCGGAGATCCCGGTCAGCTCGGAGATCGCTTCGGAATTCAGATACAAGAAGATACTCATCGACAAAGATGCGCTTGTAATAATAATTTCACAGTCCGGAGAGACCGCCGACACGCTGGCGGCACTCAGAGCGGCCAAAGCGAAAGGCATCCGCACTCTCGGCATCGTCAATGTCGTAGGATCCACAATCGCGAGGGAAGCAGACACTGTTCTGTACACGCTGGCCGGACCGGAGATCGCTGTAGCCACCACTAAGGCTTACAGCTCACAGCTGGCAGCCCTGTATACAATAGCCGTTGCTCTCGGAAAAGCAAAAGGAAAAATCGACGGACCGGACTACAAGTACTATATCGAGGAGCTGCAGGCTCTGCCTGATAAGATAGAAAAAACGCTTGAGTCCAAAGAAAGGATACAGTGGTTCGCAGCTAAATACTCGAATGCACGCGATGTGTTCTTCCTCGGAAGAGGTCTCGACTACGCGGTCAGCCTCGAAGGAAGCCTCAAGATGAAAGAGATCAGCTACATCCACAGCGAGGCATATGCAGCAGGAGAGCTCAAGCACGGCACCATCAGCCTCATCGAAAACGGCATTCTCGTAATAGGACTGCTGACGCAGGATGATCTCCTTGAGAAGACTGTCAGCAACATGGCAGAATGCAAGGCGCGCGGAGCATACCTGTTCGGCGTGACAACTGACGGCAGATACAACGTAGAGGATTCAGTCAACTTCACGATTTACGTGCCGAGAGCAGACGAGCACTTCGTCGGAAGCCTGGCAGTGATCCCGCTGCAGCTGCTCGGATACTATATAAGCATTGCAAAGGGTCTCGACGTGGACAAGCCGCGTAACCTGGCAAAATCGGTAACCGTAGAATAACAGGGGAGACAGGGGGGAGACAGGGGACGGTTCTCTG
>JAFRJV010000064.1 GCA_017432075.1 Mogibacterium sp.
AGGACCATTCTGTCTCTGTCTGCCCATCTTGGGTTCTTAGGGTCAACGTTCATGTACTTGAAATAGCATGCTGTTACGAACTCAGCAGCGGACAGCGATCCACCCGGATGGCCTGACTGCGCTTTGTAGATCATGTCGATGACTTTCATACGCAGGTCTGTTGCGGCGTTCTTGAGTTCTTTGATTGAAACGTCTTTCATAATTCTCTCCTTTGCCTTTTTCAATTAAGAATCAACAAGTAATAACTTTTTTAATTAGCATCCGAGGTAAAGCGACTGCTTTGCCAGAACGAGGTTAAGTATCATCTCGTTGCATGGAGTAGGGATACCGTACTGCTCTCCGAGCTTAACGACTGCTCCGTTGATGATGCGGATCTCTGTCTCACGGTGATGTGTTACAGCCTGTACCATCGAGCTGATCGTCTCATCTGTAGCGCGGGATACTTCGTAGCAGTGCTCAAGCTCTTCCTCATAGTCGAGTGTGCATCCTGCTGCGTTTGCAACTGCGATTGCTTCTTTGATCAGTCTCTTTGCGAGCTCATTTGCGTATGGGTTCTTGCTGATGAATCCGTTAGGAGTCTCGAGCAGTGCACTTACGCCGTTGATGGCTACGTTAGCTGAGAGCTTGTGCCAGATCGCATTCAGAACGTTCTCGTGTACGTCTACTTCGAGGCCTGCCTCGCGGAATGCCTCAGCGACTTCCTCAACCTTTGCCATAGGAGCCTTAGGCGATCCCATGTTTGTTGCTCCGTAACCTGTGTGTCTTACGTGACCCGGCTCGATCGGTGTAGCTCCGAAAGCTGTGTTTCCGATGATGATCTGCTCTTCAGGAACGACCTTTGCGATCTCGTCGTAGTTGCCGTAGCCGTTCTGTAGGCACATGATCATGGTGTGGTCATCGATCATCGGCAGTGCGTTGCGAACTGCTGCCTCCAGGAACTTGTAGTGAACGAATACTACGAGCAGGTCTACAACTCCGATTTCCTTAGGATCTGTTGTTGCGATAGTTGGGTGATAAGCTTCGGTCTCGCCGTTGCCGTATCCCGGTGCGCATTTATCAAGAAGGATCCCGTTCTTCTTGATCGCTTCAATTACTGGTTCATATGTGTCCAGCACACAAACTTCATGCTTCTGCAGAAGGTAGCTCGCATAGCAGCTTCCGATCGCTCCGCATCCTACAAATCCGATTCTCATATCAGTTCTCCTCCTTGATAATTTGTTTTTCTGTTTATTGTCTGATTGTCTGATTGCCGTATGTCCTTTGTCTGACATATGACACTTGTATAGTACCCTTATGTCTGACAAAGTGCAAGTCTTTTTTGCGTTTTTGTTCAAAAAATAATTATTTAACGATCTTATATATAAAAAAGAGCCTCGAAGTTCAACCCTTCAGGCTCTTTTCTACTATATATAGTATGTATTATTCCTCTTATCGTCTATACGTCGTCTTCAGTGAAATACTTCCTTATCTCAGCGCTTATCACACGGCCCTTCTTTATCTCATCCAGTTTTTTATAATGAGGCAGTGTTCTGTGTGCCATCCAGGCATCCACATTCTTCCACCATTCAATAAGAAGAATGTCATCAGGATCTTCAGTTGACATGAAAAATTCATACTTGAAGTTACCTTCTTCGTTACGCGAAGCAACGTCGATCCCTTCTGATCTTACCAGTTCGCGGAGCTCCTCTCTTGTTCCCGGAGCACATTTAAAGATCACATTCAATACAAGCATAGTCCCGTCTCCTTTTTGTACTTATAAAGAACAGATACTACTTCGTTCCGAAAATACGGTCGCCTGCGTCTCCGAGACCAGGTACGATATAAGCGTTCTCATTGAGATGGTCATCCTTTGCAGCGATAAAGATATCTACATCAGGATGCTTTGAGGTAAGCGCTTCGATACCTTCCGGTGCAGCGATGAGGAACATCAGGGCGATATCCTTTGCGCCTTTTGCCTTGACAAAATCAACAGCGGCGATAGCACTTCCGCCTGTAGCAAGCATTGGATCCACGATGATGATCTTTCTCTGGTCGATATCTTCAGGCAGCTTGCAGTAGTACTCTACTGGCTCATGTGTCTCAGGGTCTCTGTAAAGACCGACGTGTCCGACTCTTGCACTCGGGATTATCTCCAGCATTCCGTCAACGAATCCAAGTCCCGCTCTGAGGATAGGCACTATCGCAAGCTTCTTGCCTGCCAGGATCGGAACCCTTGCAGGGCAGATCGGTGTCTCGATCTCTACTTCCTTAGTAGGGAGATCTCTGGTGATCTCGTATGTCATAAGCATAGCGACCTCGCGAGCCAGATCCCTGAATTCCTTGCTTGCTGTGTTCTTATCTCTCATCAGTGAAACCTTGTGCTGAATAAGAGGGTGATCGAAAATCATTACTTTACCCATTGCTTACCTCCTGGAATATGTAATTTAATTACGTTTTTTATAAAAATATTTAGAAAACCGTCCCGTTTTCCCTTGATTAACTTATTTTACTACGTCATAGCCGGCGCTTTTCAGCATTCGGTTCATGACGCTGAATCCGAAACCTCTCTCTTCGAGTGTGCGGATGAGCACGAGGTCATAGCCCTGTCTGTCCAGTTCGCGAAGCTCCGCGAAGAGCTTGTGAGCTGCCTTTCCCGGGTCGTTGCCATAGTCGAGTATGGCCACTTTTTCGCCGCGCTCCCTGGCCTCGAGGCCGAGCTTCAGAGCCTTTGCACGGAACTCATTATCGTCCCCGTCTATGAGTCTCACAGTCGCTTTAGGAGAATAGTGTTTATACTTCATTCCCGGCGACTTAGGTTTGAATTCAGTATCAGCGACTCCGTCCTCAGGATCTGCTGCGGCTGCAGGTTTCTCGAGCAGAGAGCTGTCATACAGCACCGCTCTTTTTAGTATGCTCTCGAGCTTCTCCTTTGTGACCGCGCCCGGTCTGAGGATGTACGGCTTTTCTCCGGTGAGATCGACTACGGTGGATTCTATTCCTACATCGCACTGCTCGCCCATGATGACAGCATCGATGCGTCCGTCCATGTCTTCAAGCACGTCGTCTGCCGTGGTAGGACTCGGTCTGCCCGACAGGTTCGCGCTCGGAGCCGCGACTGGTCTGCCGGTAAGTTTTATCAGACGCCTTGCTGTAGGGTTCGACGGCATACGGATCGCTACTGTATCGAGACCTCCTGTTGTAACGTCAGGCACGATAGCCGCCTTCCTGAATATGAGGGTCAGCGGTCCCGGCCACAGGCGGATCATCAGTTTCGACGCTTCATCGCTGAGCCCTTTGACGCCTCCGTCGATGAGTTCGTAAAGATCTGTGGCATCGGCTATGTGGACTATCATCGGATTGTCGGAAGGGCGGCCTTTTGCTTTATATACAGAAGCGACGGCCTCTGCGTCCAGAGCATTCGCTCCGAGCCCATAGACCGTCTCTGTAGGAAAAGCAACAAGCCCGCCGGATCTGATGATCTCTCCGGCTTTTCTCAAGTCGTTTTCTCTTGTGCTCAGTCTCAAAGTTTCCATTCTATTCCTTTATTATTACCCTGTTCTGTCTGATCCTGAGATCCGATGTCTGCTCTGCAACTGCCTTACAGTAGTTGAGCGTATCTGTTATCTTATCTGCCAGCTCTTCGATTTTCGACCTGTACTCAGCCGTTTTGGGTTTTATGTGCAGAGTGACAGCGTCATCACCAACATCCACGTACAGGATCGATTCATGAAGGCCGAACTCAATAATGCTTTTTTCATCCGTGACCGTCTTGTCTTCAAAAAGCAATTTCGGATTGCGGTCGGATGCCACATCGATCTCATCTGCCAGCCGCATGACCGCAGACAGATACGCCGTTCTGATGATGGCGTTACCGGTCTTTATGTCACCGAACTCGCTGCGATCAAGAAGATCCGTCTTCCTGTGACCCCGGGAAACCTGTACGATTGCCTTCGTCATCGACTCAGAAGGAATGTCAAAAACTTCCGAATACTTGCGTATGAAAAGCCCGCTGTATTCATTATGGAAGGTACGGACTGTCTCCGCATCATTGTTTATGTCGTGATTGTCAAAGTAATCCCCGAAGTCCAGCTTTTCTGAGAACTCAGCAAAATCACGGTTGCCTATTCCCATGCCGATATCATGGAGGTAACATCCCATGATCAGCACATAGCATTCTTCGGGGCACAATTTCTTTATCTGGTCGTCCCCGATTATCCTGTTGCAGTAATCAAGGACGTTCATGCTGTGAAGGAATGAGTGGTCGGTGAAATCCGGGAATCGGGTCAGATACTTTGAAAGCATCGTCTGAAGCACAAAAACGCTCTCCGCTACCCTTTTGTGGAGATCTTTGGATTCCTCTCTCAGTTTTCTTTCAAGCAGATAATTCTCCACTAACCGAAATCCTTCATTTTAGCAGCCTGATCTGCCGTAATCAGATCGTCAATAGCCTCGTCGATATCACCGTCGAGGAACTGGTCGAGCTTGTACATAGTAAGGTTGATGCGGTGATCCGTGATACGTCCCTGCGGGAAGTTGTATGTGCGGATACGCTCTGAACGGTCGCCCGATCCGACCTGGCTTCTTCTGTCAGCTGAGATCTTGTCGTTCTGCTCCTGCACCATCTTATCGTAAAGTCTGGCCTTGAGGACTCTCATGGCCTTCTCTCTGTTCTGGATCTGTGACTTTTCGTCCTGGCATGTAACAACGATTCCGGTAGGCAGGTGCGTCATGCGGACTGCGGAGTCTGTGGTGTTTACGCACTGGCCGCCGTTTCCGGATGCTCTGTAAACGTCTACCTTTACATCGTTAGGGTTGATCTCCACCTCAACGTCGTCTACTTCAGGCAGAACCGCAACTGTGGCAGCCGAAGTATGTATACGACCCGATGATTCTGTTTCAGGCACTCTCTGCACTCTGTGTACTCCGGACTCGAATTTGAGTCTCGAATAAGCGCCGCGGCCCTTGATCATTACGACGGCTTCCTTGATGCCGCCGATACCGGTATCGCTGATCTCGATGATCTCTGCCTTCCAGTGACGGCGCTCAGCATATCTGAGATACATCCTCAGAAGGTCGTTGCCGAAGAGGGCAGCTTCTTCGCCGCCTGTGCCGGCTCTGATCTCAAGGATTACGTTCTTATCATCGTTAGGGTCCTTAGGCAGGAGCAGGATCTTCAGCTCCTCCTGGGCTTTTTCCATTTTATCTTCGAGCTCTTTGGCCTCTTCCTTGGCCATCTCGCGCATCTCTTCGTCGTCTTCTAGATCGATGAGCTCTCTCGCATCAGCCAGATCGCTCTGCATCTTGCGGTAGCTCTCATAAGCTCTTACTACCGGCTCGATCTCAGCCATCTCCTTCATGTGCTTCTGCCATGTCTTCTGGTCTGCAATGACAGCAGGATCCGCGACCTTTTCGGCCAGCTCATTATATTTTTCAGTAATAAAGTCTAATTTATCAAACATGTAAATACCTCTTTTCTGTACGCAAAATCAATAACGGATATTAGGTTCGGTCCGCTATCGTCCTTCAAGTATTCTGCGTCCAGTTCTGTCGGTCATTGTTTTCTCCTCTTTAAATCTTAACCAATTAATTATATCAAAAATGCTGCATCAATACAGCCAGAGTTTTATGTGCGAAGAAACAGTTCCCTGCGAAAATATCGATTTGACAATAATCCCTCATTCAAAGGTTATTGTCAAGCAAAATCCTATAGCCTGCAGGATCTGCGGCACCGGTTTTTTATGATCAGAGCCCGCAAAAGTAACTTAGTTTTTTGCGAAAAGCCTTGCAATCACTTGTTTCGGATGATATACTACACAAGCTGTCGCCATAGGCGCCGGCTGAAACGTTTCAAATTATTATAGAAAGAGGTACCAACATGAAGGAAGGAATCCATCCTGGTTATAAGGAATGTAAAGTTACTTGCGCATGTGGGAATACATTCATGACTCTCTCCGACAAGGCAGAGATGAGAGTAGACATCTGCTCAGAATGCCACCCATTCTTTACAGGCCAGCAGAAGTTTGCTAACAGAGGCGGCCGTGTAGAGAAGTTCAAGAACAAGTACGGCCTGAAGTAATCACAGGAAATCGAAGCCGGAGTAAAGCTCCGGCTTTTTTCTTTGTGATATAGATGAGCATAAAGAAAACACCTCAGGGGAGGTGTTTTTCTTTTGTTATTTTGCCTTCGCGTGGCGGCCGACCTTGAATATCAATATATCGAGTATGAGCAGATAGGCTGCCGCAAGTCCGAGTGTTACGAAGCACATTGCGTTACTCTTTGCGGCAAGTCCTACGAGAATGAGGACCGGCGCTCCGAGCAGTATGCCGAAGCTGGATCCCACGACCAGATTGTTTGCCGCAGGGGTCTCGAGCTGTGGATCGATCTCACGCAGCAGAAGAACACCCGAGCTGATGGTTCCGGTGAGCATGCCGTACATCGAGATGAGTCCTTCGTAGTAATAATCGCCATAGACCGCTTTGCAGACCCAGCGCAGGTGGAACCACGTGACGATGGTTCCGGCGATAACGAGCAGCACGAACGGCAGTACAAGTCCGCGGATGTCCTCGATGTCGATACAGCCGATCCCGGCGACGATCATGATGTCGAAGAAAGCGCCGGACAGACGGTTGAGCAGGTAATTATCCTGATAGCGCCTCTTGATGGTCCCTTTCTTGCGGAGCTTTTCGAGTATGACTCTGAGAAGGATGGCAAGGGCAGAACCGATGATGAAGTTGAATCCCCAAAGCAGAGTGTTGACCGTACCTGCAAGGCCTTCGCTGACCTTTGCGATCCCGCCTGTTATGCCTGCGGTCGCGACATATGTCGCAAGGTAAACGATGACTATCATTGCGAGCTGAACACTGAGCTTGTCGATGGACTCTGCAACATCGCCGCTTTCGGAGTCTCCGATATGGTCATCACGGAGCACCGTCTTGCTGTTTACTTCAGCCAGTTTGAGTTCGCCGGAACTGCGGAGCAGGTTCAGGATTATGACTCCGATGAAGCATGCCACGATATATCCGGCTGCGGCGATAGAAAGGCCGAAGCTGTGTCCGCCTGCGAAGCCGAGTGATTCATAGCTTGCGCCGATGTTGTTTGCCTGCCCCGGACCCTGTCCGAAGCCCATAGGGAGCAGGAGGCCTGCAGCCCTGAACATGTCCGGCATTACCGTGAGCGCGAGCCCTATCGTGATGATGAGGCCCGTTACGCCCTGTATCATGTATGTACTGACTATTACAGCTCCTGAGCGGAAACCGACTTTGCTTTCATCTCCTGCTTCTCTCTGGACCGGGTTGCGCAGGCTCATCGCTATGAAGCCGAGTGCGATACCGTGGTAGGTGAGGGCAGAGAGCATGTTTTCATCGAGTCTGACTATGCCTATCTCCTTGGCGATCAGAAGGATGAATCCTCCGAGGACCGCTACAGGAAGCATGGTCTTGCGTATCGGTTTTACAGTTTGTCTCAGGCTGATCGCGATCAGAAGTACAGCGGAAATATAGCCCAGCTGTATGATCACGTTCCATAGTGCATGGTTGGCTGCTGAATAATCCAATTCTTACTCCTTGGTTAACAATTCTCTTGCAATAACGTATTTTCTCAGATTTGTTCTGCTCTTTTTATTCGATAAAAGCTCGTAGTAGCCGGTCTCGTCGCTGAAAACGATGCGGTTTGCGAGCACCATTGTCATGTTGGATATGTTCCTGAGATCGAATGAACAGTCTCCGATCTTTAGCATGAACGATTCTCCGGAATGGCTGAGCGTGAGCAGGCCGCGCGCGGCCTCTTCATCGCTGTGGCCGTCCCCGATGCGATGAAGCACGACTTCGCCATCGGTGAAGACCGTGTCTTCACCGGCCGCGCGCCCCATCTCCTTCAGACGCTCTGCGAGCTTTGTTCTGTCGAATTCCTCCCAGTCAGCGACCGTTTCAAAAGGCTCCTTCGGGTCAAAGAAGCCCGTATCATCCATTCGTATCTTTAAGCCGCAGCTGCAGCCTATACTGTCACCCTTTGATCTCAGAGTCCCGAAGGCTCCGCAGGCAGGGCAGGTGAACACTGAACGTTCCAGGCCCTCCGCATTGCCCCCTTTGCCGCACTTATATCTGCCCGGGCCTTCAGGCCGTGACTTCTGCCACTCCCAGGTATCGAAACCGAGGTCCTTTGCTATCAGCTTTTCCACCTCTGCATCAGACATTTCCCTGAGGACTTCCGGCGCATATACTCCTGCCGGCCGGCCGTAAACTTTTCCCTTACGGGTGCTGAACGCCCAGCGCGGCGCCGAAAGATAAGCCCCCTCAATAAGGTACGTCACCAGAGTGGCGCCGCTGCCCTTTATCAGCTTGCCCGTATACGGCATCACCGGAAGAGGCCGGCCATTCCACGTCTGTTCGCCCTCAACAGCAAGGAAAACGGACTCGCCCTTCTTCATCCTCTTCATAGCTACCAGCGCCGTACGGCTTCCTCTGCCTCCCTTTTGATGAGGGATGAACGAGATATACTTATCGAGGACAGGTCCCCACTTGCTTCTGAGTATGTGCTCGCTCGCAATAAATGTGAGCGGCTTGTTTTTAAATGCCGCTCCTACAAAGAGCGGATCATATGCGCAGGCATGATTGATCGCCACCAGCACCGGGCCTTCGATGTCCGCCGGCTCGAAGCTTTTATCGAAGGTAAAGTTAAACTTGTTTCTTAACCATCCTCCCAGCACAAACAGAACCGCGTCCCAGAATCTGCGGCGTCTCTTTGCAGCTTTTTCTTTCTCTTTTTCTGCCTTGCAGGCGTCTTTACACATCTACGCAATATCCCTTAAATTGAGATCCTTTACCTTTCTGTAAACCAGCGTATTTATGATTATCGAGAACAGTGCCTCAAGGCCGACTGCCGCTGCCCATGCAACAGGCTGGAACGACTTGACGAACTCAAGGTCAGGCTGCTGCATAAACTTTATGGCAAACGGAGTCAGCGCCGCGCCGACAATTACACCCAGCGCTAGTCCTGCTGCTGTCGTTATGACCGACTCTCTCGAAAGGTAGCCCTTGGTCTCCTTTATCTTGAAGCCGTTCACCCTCATTATCGTGAGCTCGGTCTTCTTTCTCGTCAGATAGATATTGGCCAGATTGGTCAGTATCATGAACGATATCAGTATCGCGATCCCCGTCGTAAAGATCACTATTATATTATAGAGCTTGGATGCGGACTCGTATTTTGCCTTGTACGAATCCTTTTGCACGAACGATATATTGTCGCTCACTGCAAGCAGTTCTTCTTCGACCTTTCCGAGGTCAGCTCCGTTCAGCTTTACAAAGTAGCTGTTGGCATCGCTCTCCTTTCCGAAGATCGACCTGTAGGCCTGAGGCGACGCCACGACGGTTCTGCCGATATAGTTTACGAATGTGCCTGATATTTCCGCGTCGTGCTCATTGAGTGATGAGTCGAGAACAGGGAGGGTGTCACTGACATTCATGGCGTAGCTCTCGTGCATTCGTTTCTGTATCAATATACCGTTTTCAGGCAGAGGAACGTCCTCACCGGTCTTATGGTCGATCACACCGTAGAACTCGCTTATGTTCTCCGGATCAGCACATATCAGGGTGACTCCGTCTAGCCTGTCGTTCCATCTGTATAAGGTTTGCTCTACTGTAGCCGGAATGAACGCTGTACCATTCTCTTTGAGCACCTTTACCAGATCTGCTTCGTCCTCATCTGTAACATCGGCATTCATATCCATGCGGATATCGAACCGGTTCACTTCAGCCGCCTGTCTGCTCATCATGCCGTCGAATGCATATTTCATGGATATTCCGAGGCCGATCAGCATGCAGCTGAAAGCTATGATCGCTATCGTAACGATGACACGAGCTTTATCCTGCACCATGTTGCGGACTATAAGTCTGGAGTACAGCGTACCGCCCTTCGATGCAGTCTTCTCTTTTTTCTTCTTTTCCTTCCTGAGCACAGCTCCTTTCATGAGCATTGAAGCCGGGCTTCTGAGTATGTCGCCGCACGCAAACACCGTTGCGGCAATAGTGACCGCAATAATGATCAGGGAGAAGAGCACGGTAGGGCCAGGTGTTACGATACTTTTCGCAACGCCTATAGGATACATGCCCGACTGAGCATACTTCTTCTGCACAAAGTTGGACAGGAGCATAGAGCTTGCCACTGCGAGTATGATTCCCGTGATCGCGGATGAAATGCCGAAGACCAGGTATTTGCTCAGGATTTCACGTTTGTAGAAGCCGAAAGCCTTGACCGTACCAACCATTGTCTTCTGTTCGCCGATTATTATCACGAGAGTCGAGAAGCATACTATCGCTGTTATGATCGTGAAGAGTATGCCGAACAGCACTCCCATGACGGATATTGCATCTATGTTTGATTTTATGTCTACGTAGCCTGCATTGCTCTTGCGGTCCAGGACTATCCAGTCGCACGGATCTATGTTGTCAACTTCGGCTCTCGCTTCAGCTAGTTTTTCCTCTGCCAGCTCCCTGTTCTCTCCGAGAAGAGCTATTGCTTCTTCAAGCTTTTCCTCGTATCTGGCCTTCTGGGCATAGTATTCATTCCAGCCGGCCGCTATCTTTCTTTCGTTTTTCGCTCTTTCCGCGGCGAACTTCGCTTTTCCGTCCCGAAGTTCCTTTTTCTTATCATTAAGAAGCTTCTCTGCGTTCTTTATCTTTTTCTCATAATCGGCAAAGGTCTTTTCGCCTTCTTTAAGCTCATCCTCATATTTCTTGAGCTCGGCTCTGGCGTCCGCAAGTTTTGCTTCGCCTTCGCTGATCTCATTCTCTTTTTCCTTGAGGGTCGCCTCCATATTCCGCAGCTCTTCTATCATCTCAATGATGGTATCGACAGCTGTCGACAGCGGCTGCCTCATTCTCTTATAGTGCTCCACTCCGCCGGATTCCTTCATCAGAGTCGCGTCTTCGAGGAATCTGTCATAGCCGTAATTATTGACGGTATCAAAAGCCTTCGTCAGCCTCGCCAGATCTTTGCCTGTGTGTTCTTTTATTGCATCGAGTATTTCTTTGACTTCCGGATCTCCCGCAAAGTCAAAGATTTTTTTGATTGCAGATTTGTGATCCAGGAGATATGTTCCGAGTTCCTTGATTTTAGCTTCGATTTTCTGTGCTGCAGCGCCTTCCTCGACCAGCTTGTCGATCTCATCGATCATACGGCGGATCACTTTTGCCGTTTCATATATCTGATCGATTTTCTCATCGCCGCCGAACATCTCCTTTGCCATCCGGAGCGTTTCTTTTCCCTGGGCGAGCTTTTCTTTTCCGTCCTTAAGCTCTTTTTCCTTTTCAGCCAGTTCCTTCCTGCCGTTCTTTATCTGGGTCCTTGCAGAATCAAGCTCCTTTTTCTTCTCGGCAAGCAGCTTTTTCGCTTTTTTGAGTTCCTTTTCTTTTTCGGCTAATGTCTTTTCGCCGTTCCTGAACAGCTTCTCATATTTGGCTACCTGGCGGTCCAGCTCTTTCTGTGCATCGTTGAGCTTCTTCCTGCCTGCGGCAAGCTCTGCGTTGAGGTCAGCCTTTCCGGCGTCTATCTCATCCTGTGCTTCAGCGAGCTTCGCCTCCGCCTTTGCCCATTCTTCATCTATGTATGCATTAGCCTGCGCCTTGACTTCATTCGTTCTGTCTTCTTCGAGTTCTTCAGCCAGCTCCTCAAGCGACACTCTGGTCTCTTCCGTCCTGTCGAAATACTCCTGGCTGAACATGTTCGTCTTCTCAGGCTGTTCGGTAATGACAAACGCGCGTGTGTACAGTCCCTCAGTTGCCTCTGTACTGAAAGCTGAAAGCGGCAGCGAGACCGTATTGTCCGATTTGCGTCTTAGAAAATCCGGATGATGCATCAGCCCGGTCACCGTAAACTCTTTCTCGAGAAGCATCGAAGCATTTTCACTTCCGGAACCGTTTTCTCCGGCTTTTGTGCCCTCCTCGTCATTCGCTTCCGTATCAGCGCCTTTTATGTCGAGGTCCATATCCTTTGTCTGATCCTTGAGACTCGAAAGTCCGGTGAGCGAGATGCCCAGTCTGTCTCCGACCTTGATGCCCTCTACTTCCGCAAAGTCTTCTCCGATCATGCACTCGTCTGTTCCTTCCGGAAGTTTTCCTTCAGCGACATCGGGAACACTGACTTTTCCGGTAAGCGAGATTATGGTCACATTCTTTTTATTTCCATTAAAAGAGACTGATCCGTTCGCCTGGATCACGCCCTCCGCATCAATGACCTTGTCTGCGGTCCTGATCTTTTCAAGATTTGCTTCGCTTATCCCGTACGACGACGCAAGATCAAAGACCTTGAATCTGTGGGCATCGTAATAGTCCGATGCCTGTTTCACCAGACCGGCGTCCATGTAGCGGGTCGTGAACACACCGCCCAGTCCGAGCATGATAACAAGACATACTGAAAGATATGACACGATGCGCTTGCGTATATTCCTGAATGCGTCTTTTCTCTGAGTTTTCTTCATATTTATAAGCTTCTGTAAAGCAGTACGTGCATTACCAGACGAGATCCGTTGCCTTGAGCGGTTTCAGGTTGACTCTTATGCTTGAGATCTTGCCGTCTCTCAGCTTTACGACCCTGTTAGCCATTTTGGCGATCTCAGGGTTATGGGTAACCATAAGTATAGTAGTGTTGTTTTCCTTGGAGATCTTTTCGATCACACTCAGCACCTTTATCGAAGTGTCATAATCCAGCGCAGCCGTCGGCTCGTCGGCAAGTATGATCTTAGGGCTCTTCACGAGCGCGCGGGCAATGGATATCCTCTGCATCTGTCCTCCGGAAAGGGCAGAAGGCATGCTGTTTGCCTTTGCTTCGAGGCCTACCAGCTTAAGCGCTTCCATCGAATCCATGGCCTTGTCGCTTATCTCTGCTATGAACTCTATGTTTTCGTATGCCGAAAGGTTAGGCATCAGGTTATATGCCTGGAATATGAATCCGACGTATTTTCTGCGGTATTCAGTAAGCTCGTCTTCTGTCGGATTCGACATGTCCTTGCCTTCAACAAGTACCTTGCCTTCTGTCATCCTGTCCATTCCGCCGATTATGTTAAGAAGGGTACTCTTGCCGCATCCCGACTCACCCAGCACTACGACCAGCTCGCCCGGATATACGTCAAGGTCGACGCCCTTCAGTATCTGTCTCAGTTCTTCGCCGCTCATGAATTCCTTTTTAACGCCGCGCACGCTGACTATAGGCTCGCGGTCCTCAAAAGGTCTGAAGGTGAATCCCTTGTCCTCTATATCGAGAGCAAGGATGGAGCAGCATTGCTCGCACATTGTCCTTTCATCCTGCGTGTACTCTGTCTCCTTGCCGGTGAGAAGCAGGCATCCGACAGTATGCTTCGGCGTCTTTATCGGCACGCACATCATGTTTATGCCGCTCAGCGCAGGGCTGTCCACGCCGGCAAGCTTCATGTTCTGAACCTCTGAAGCCCTGTGCATCTCGGTCATGCCGGACTCGACGACGCGTCCCGCAAGACCTTCTCCCGGTCCCGCGCTTTCGCCTGTCGCGTCCTCCGTGCCATGTACATTGGTGGCTATCGTTCTGCCACTCTGTTCATCGAGCATCCAGATAGAGCCCTTGGTGCTTCCTGTGGCGTCGCAGAATAAGTCGAGGCAGCGGGAAAGTGCTTCCTCGAGCTGATTGGCATCGCGAAGCTGATCCATGACCTGCCATAAGATTTGAGCGTGTAACGTATCCATTTGCATTCTCCGTTTTCAGAGCAATATATACATAGTAATTTTATCATTATATTCATGACATATGCATGCGAAATAAAAAAAAGGGCGCGCTGCGCCCTGTGATCTTATGGGTCTTAGCCCTTGAATTCTTTTTTCTCCTTGCCGAAGTGGAGTTCCTTGAGACCCTCCACCTCGTCGCAGATCTCTCTGAGACTGCAGCTGTGGCAGTCAGTCGACATGCCCTCGAGGATCTTCGACAGAGTCATAGTAATATCTCTGGTCTTCTTTGCGTCAGCTCTCATTCCTGCGTAATCCGCATCGTCAGTAGTGACGAAGATCACCTTTACCGACACGATGTTCGGATTCTTTTTATACTGCGAGATGTAGGAGTTGCCGACCTGCTCGAAGGTGATTCCTTTGCGGACTGCTTCCTTCGAAACTCTGACCTGTTCTCTGTAGCTGTCCGATGAAGATCTGATCATGTATCCCTTAGGATAGACATGATACTTGACGAAGTCGATGTCCTGGATCGCTCTGAAGAGCGGTTCGGTATCCTCTTCTCCTTCGCCGTCAAGGATGTTGACTTTAACGATGACTATCCTTGCGAAGGAAACGCTGCCGCTGATCTGATTGAGGTCTCTGCCGTAAACCAGGATCTCGTCCTTGTCGGCAAAACCGTCCGTCGAAGTTACGCAGGCGTAGTTGACAGCAGGCTTGCTGTCGCCGCCGAGCTCATATGCGGATTCCTTCATCATAACGAGCTGGTTACCGCCAACATCTTCCCAGCACTTAGCCGGATTATATTCATAACGCTTAGGCTGAGCGCATCCGAGCAGCCCATCGACTTTTTCGATAATTGAATTATACAGTTCCATACCGTTCCCCTTATAAAGAAAATTGCCTTCAGGGCGGGAAAAGGCTCCTGCCGTGGAGGCTGCGCAGAGCTTCGTGCCGCTGCGTATAGCCGCGGCGAGGCGGGAGCCGTACTCCACGGTGGGAGCCTTTTCCCGCCTCTGCAGCTTTAGTTTAGAATTTGATGTCAACCGGTTTGCGGTCGAAGATCTCATTTACTCTCGCATAAGCCCAGGCAAGGAGCTTCTGGTCGAGATTGAGGAAATAGACCACGAAGAGTGTTCCTGTTGCAAGGCCGAAAATCTTTACGATAAGCTTCAGCGCTCTGCATACAAGGCATTTCTTTCTTTTCTTCATTGTAGTGCTCCTTTCGGATATTATTCCGAGCGTAGCTCATGGCGTGCCTGCACGTCGTTGACGAAGCGAAGGAATACAATACGCCACAAACTACCCCAAAGGCGTATTACTTAGCCTGTCCCTTCTGACGAGCGAATTCAGCAGCACCGAGTGCTCCCATCAGCTGTGGGTCTGTCTTGAGGTTGATGACCTTGAGCTTGAGTACGTGCTCGATAGCGTCCTTGAGACCATCGTTCTTAGCGCATCCGCCTGTGAGTGTGATGGAGTCAGTAGCGCCTGCCTTCTTAGCCATTACGAAGCATCTCTTAGCAACAGCCATCTGGATTCCTGCAGCGATCTCGTCCATAGGCTTGTTCTCTCCAACGAGAGTGATAACCTCGGACTCAGCGAATACTGTGCACTGAGCAGTGATAGGAATAACGTTCTTTGCGGTCAGGGACAGCTTCGAGAACTCAGGAAGAGTCATCTCGAACGATCTTGCCATAGCTTCGTAGAATCTGCCTGTTCCTGCAGCGCACTTATCGTTCATAGCGAAGTTCTTTACTGTTCCGTCTGTATCAACAGCGATACCCTTAACGTCCTGTCCGCCGATATCGATGATAGCCTTAACGCTTGGATCTGTTACGTGTACGCCCATAGCGTGGCAGGAAATCTCGGAGATGTTCTCATCAGCGAAAGGAACCTTGTTACGTCCATATCCTGTACCGATGAGGTAAGCGAGGTCCTTTGAGGACTTGAGGCCTACTTTGCCGAGTACTTCGTCCATTGCCAATCTTGCAGATGCTTCTGAATTGATCTTGCTCTTGATAGTGGTGTCGGCAACGATCTTACCAGCCTCGTCGAGGATAACTGCCTTGGTATAAGTTGAACCTACATCACAGCCGCCATAATATTTCATTTCTTTTTCTCCTTTATAAACTTCTGTTATTTGAAGTGCTCTCTATAGCGTAAACTATTATACGCCATTAAGTTTCCATATGCTATATGAATTTTTACATTCCGAGTTCGTCGTCGAAGTCGCAGAGTGTAGGGTCAACCGGTTCTGCATGCATTACCGTTCTCATGTACTCGTTGACCTTGTCTCTCATGGTCTTTCTGGATACCGTTCTAGGGTCCATCAGGTCATGCTCGATCCAGATCATGTGATGATTTCTGTCTCTGCATGTATCGTCGAGGATACCCTGGAGTGTTGCCATGTTCTTGCATGCAACGTTCTGGTACATGATGATGATCTCGGCTCTCCAGTCTTCGACCTGTCTCCACATCTCGTCGACTACGTTCTGGTAACCGCCGTTTGTGTGTCTTCTCATTACCATGCGCTCGTAGAGTCTTGCGAGGTCCATGAGAGCTTCTTCCTTGTCCTCTGTCTCGAGAACCTTTGTGAAGTTCAGGGACTCCATCTCAACGAGGATGTCGATTCCCCAGCAGTTAGCAAGCCAGTTGGAGAAGTTTGCGTAGTAGTGAGCAGGGCAGGACCAGACGATTCCTCTGTACCTCATCTTGTTGCGCCATGCTTCTTCACGTCTCTCGTAAGCCTTCATCATGATCTCATTGACCTTCTTGAAGGTCTTCATGACTCTAGGGTCTGCGCCGCCGTCCATCTCGTAGTTCCACTTACGGAAGAGCTCGTATGACGGTCCGATGATCTGCGGATA
>JAFRJV010000065.1 GCA_017432075.1 Mogibacterium sp.
AAACCTGACGTCACGACCTTCGTAATACTCCAGCACTCTCTTATCTGTCAACCATTTAAACATGAGTGGAAGATCTGTTTCCGTAAAATCTCGGATTGTTATTTCATCTTTTTCTATTTTCACGTAATCCTCCCCGCAAACTGCGGAGATGTGTTTGTATGCGTTGATTTGCTACATGCTTTTCAAAAAAGCACTTGACACAGCATTAGCAAGATTTGTCAGCGTCTTCTAGCGAATAGCGTAGAGACAATCGATATGATCATCCCTGTAAAGAAAATCCATGCAACAAGATTGGGAACCGGCTTACTTATGACTACAAGAAGCGCCATGATGATTCCCGCAATCAGCATGATTATCAGCCCAACTTTTGTTGCATTGCTAAAACCTTTCACTTCATATACCTCCACAAACTTCGATTTATCTCTATTTATGTTACCTCTGAAAACGAAGAAACGGGTCATGAATGTCCTCATCAATGTCCTCTTCGATATTTCTCAGCACTTTGGCAGGAACTCCCCCGGCTACTACATTTGACGGGATGTCATGTGTGACAACCGCGCCTGCTGCTATTACTGAATTATCCCCTATATAGATTCCACCCTGATCCTGAAACTTGCATCCTGCATGAATATTCTGTTTTTCTCTATGGAAAACACCTTGTTAGTTCCTCCTGTATCAGTTCAGATGAGTTACACTGCCATCACCATCTATTGGGATCTTACCTCCGAGGAATGTCGGTTCAGGTTTTACTATGCATTTTAGTAAATCCTTGTCTCTTGCAAGAACTTCACGTGCTTCTCTTCCATATCGCCCTGCGTATTTTCGCTGATTTGCGGCAACTCCGCATACTTCAATTCCGAGTGATTTGCCTATCTTGAGCGCTCGGAAGAGATGGTATTTCTGAGTAACAACGATTGCGCGATCGACACAAAAGACCGCCTTCGCTCTGTACATGGAATCATAGGTTGAAAAACCGGCGAAGTCCAGAAATACATCCTCCTCCGGTACGCCCTGCGCCAACGCATATTGGTACATGCAGTCAGGCTCGCTGTATTCTGCCCTGCTATTATCTCCGGATAGCAACAGCTTCGGTGCGGCACCTTTTTTATATAATGCAATGGCCGCATCAAGTCTGTCTTTTAGCATTGGAGACGGTTGATTGTTGTCCCAGATAGCACATCCCAGAACCAGTACGCACTGCGGATTGTAGTCTTTGATTTCTTCTATTTGTGCTTTTTCTATCTCTCCGCCTTTGTATATCATGGATATGTCATCTGAAGTGCTCGCTGTCACGTAAGCGTTTACTCCAAACACTGCCATAGTTAATACCAACAGGATACCAATCATTATTATCAGTTTTCTTTTCTTCATATTGCATTTTCTATCAGCTTTTGTATCTTACAATTCTATATAGTAAGTGTTTATTTACTCGTTTATGATTTTCTTGAAGTTCTTCATGCATTCTTCATCATAATCAGCATATTTAATGCTTTCTTTATCAGACACCTTTGCAACTCCAAGTGACATCAGTTTCGCATCAAAGTCAACAAGTTCCTCATATGATCCTGTATCCTTGTATTGTGGGTGATCTGCTGCATTGACACTGGGTGCTTCAAATTTTACCTTTTTATTATCAGGCAGTTTGACTTTATAGTAGAAATAACCTTTTTTCGTAAAACCTGTTTCGACTGACTGTATCTCATTTAAATCATATTCTGCTCCGGAGGGATGAAATGCATCAAAGCATACGATAGAATTCTCCGTTACTGCTGTCATCCCCATAAAGCCTGCATACAGTAAAATAATGATTACAGCAGCGGCTGCTGATTTGTGTCTTGATACATTACCCAGAAACTCTTTGCCAAAACTGTAATCATCATTTCCGGTAAGTTTGTGCAGCAATGCCATAATCGGGAAGGTAACAGCTATAGCTAAACCGACAAAAAAGATGCTTTCTGTTAAGTATTTCCCTTCAAAGAATATCATCTGCTTCCCGATTACCATATCCAGGAATCTGAACCTGAGCATTTCCACACCAACTGCAGAAGCCAAAAGGGTAATAATACAAACTATAAGTACTGCAAATATCCACAGAGAGCCTTTGTCTCTTTCCTTTTGGTATTCTTTTCTTCTGCTGCGGCCTCGTATGTACATTACCCAGTCAATAGCCATCAATGCTGAAGAAACCGCTATAAGTAAAATATGCAGTTTAGATCTTACTCCCATCAGCAGACCGGTTAAAATCGGTCCCGAGAATATTAATGTCCACAGCAGTGTCGCTCCAATGGATGGATGCTCAATCTGTTTTGCCAACTCATCAAGTTCTTTGAGTTCCTCATCATCCAATGCACCTATCATTTCTATATAATCGTCCAGAACTTCGGTCTCCCCTGAACGCTTTATTTCCTTAATCAGTTTTCTGCACTGCTCGGACCTGCCTTCGAAATCATCCACCTTGTCGGCAAATGAGTCCGCTTTCTTTGATAGAGCTTCTGTCAGAGCAGACTCATCCGTCCCAGTAACAAGATCCTTGATTTCTTCGATTGAGAAGTCAAAATAACGTAAAACTCGTATAAGCTTAAGCCTCTCGACATCTTCTTCGCTATAATACCTATACTGGTTGTCTTCATCGCGCCTGACTTCCAGCAGACCTTTTTCTTCATATAAGCGTATGCTGCGCTGAGATAGGCCTGTCAGCTTTTCAACATCTTTGATTTTCATTTGCAGGTTTTCCTCCTGTAGAATAAAATTGATGGGCCCATCCTAAACCCTGACGCAAGGTTAAAGTCAACACTAATTTTTGCGATTAATCCCAAAACAGTTCGTCAAGAGTTTTATCTTTCACTTTGCATATGTCCTTATTGTATTATTTCTTGTTCCGGATACTTGCGTTGAACCAGAGGGCTAACACCAAAATGAATCCTCCTTCAAAAAATGACCACATCGGATTCCACTTTAACACAATAGAAATAATGGCGGCAGTAAACAGTAGGAGCGAAATAATAATGCACACCTTTTCTCTCTTTCGCAAAACCGGGTGGTTTTTACGGCATATCACGAGTGAATAAAGCCATGCGATGATAGAAAGAACTATATATCCGCAAAACGCCTTGTAATCTCCGTTCATTTTTCTTACTCCATCTCTTCTTCAGTTACAAACTTACAGTATTTTTTAGCAAGCTCATAAAATGTCTTAGTTTTATCCATGATCTCACCTCAACAAATCCCGATTTAGCATCCTTTACACCAATCACTGATTGGGCAACTGTTACAATGTGGTGTGGCCGTGCAAATTTCACCAAATCCATCTGCACAGAAGCTCCAAATCAGATTATCGATCTCAGCTTTTGATAAACCTGTCTGCTCAGACAGTCTTGCCACCTGGGCGTTAACCTCACATGCAGTTGCCGGTGAGTGTTTTCCTGTTCCCATGCGATCAGCACCGAGAAATCTGCGTAAATGGGTGTCAGGCTTTGCGCCGTCAATACCAACATTTCTCAAGTACTCCCAAGCCAATGCTTCGCCGAGCATCTTCATCTTATATGACGATGATCCGTTTGAGAGTTTCTCAACAATAACCGCTGGTGGCTCTGATGTTATGAAAGCATCAATACTGCCGAATTCTTCTTCTATTCGATTGAAGGTACGGATGTTATCAGGGAGTGCCTCCATCTGGGCTTTTATGCTCATATTGCCGCACTTCATATCCAGAATACCCTGGCAGAAATATCCTGGCTCTGCAGCAAGAGTTTTCTCAGGATCATACTCATAAAACAACTTATCTATCTCCGGCAGATGAGGCTCTACACGGTACCACTTAGTCTGATTGGTGAGCATAGAATAAACCATGCCACGGATGTGATCCTGTATTGCATAGTGCTTTCCTGCTTTCCGTTTCTCGATTTCTACTGTCAGGGATGTATTATAACTGAGGCCTTTAGCTTCAAGGTAGTCACGAATGACCTCCAGATAGTTGCCATCCTTAATGAAATCATTCTGTCCGACTATGCGAAGTTCATTCTGATCGGGATCATACTCCGCGACTATTATTTTCCCCAGCAAATGATGATTCGTTCTGAAGTAGTACTCCGCCAGACTCTCACTTCTTTTCGGATGATGAGACTTTAACATTACGATGTACTTTTCATAACTGTTCGGAAGAAAGGTCAGATAGAAAGCAGCCTCATTTGTAAATCCCATCTTCGCACTCGGGACATTTCCTGTCTCGGTCCAAGTATATCGTTTACACTCGATTGCGATTGTTCCGGCAACATCTACGATATCAAATTTATGATCCTTCGCCGGGTTTCCGATAGGGATCTTCTTTTCGAGTTCAAACTCGGCACCATATTCCCTTTGAAACCATCCCATGACCTGCTTTTGAAAATATGCACCTCTTTTGGGATTATCTGAATTGCTCATGGGTGCTTCTCCTTATATACCCTGTCACAGAGTCCAGACCTGTCTCTATGTAATGCGGCGTGCACAGTAATTTTATCATACTGTGCGCCGCTGGTTGTGTACGTTTGAAAGAATCTGTTCACCGCTCAAATGAGTCTCTATCCGGCTTGTTCAGGTTGTGCTCGGCTCTGGCGCGGTATCTCTGTACCAGCGCCATAGTCATCTTCTCGGCCTGTTCCTCCGTAAGTGTAATCCCGCGACTCATCCTCTCGTGTGATTCAGACCAGTCTCGTATATCGATCTTAGGCTCACCGCCATTCCACGATACTATATTGAGCTCCTTTGCCCAGGGGACTTCCCTGCCCTCATATCGATCCAATACAGCTAAATGCTCGTGTATGGTGTATTCGACTGTTCCTTCTGAAAATGTCTTTCCCTCAAATTCCGTCATACTGTGTTTCTCCTTCCTTTACCTCTCCCATGCTGCCCGTGGCGGTCTCAGCTGATCTAGCAGTCCTTCACTCTTGAAGCTGTAGATGTCACCGGTCTCGCCGGCCACTATAATATGATCAAGCATTTTCACCCCGAGAAGTTCTGAGCAGCTCAGTAGCCGCTTGGTCACATCCTTGTCTTCCTGACTCGGATTCAATGAGCCTGACGGATGATTGTGCACAGCCACGAATGCAGCAGAATTTGAAAGTATCGTCGACTTAAAGACCTCCCTTGGGCTTACTACTGAAGCGTCAAGAGTACCCACGCTGCATATGTTCAGATTGATCGGCTGTCCGTTGGTCTTGAGGTTAAGCACTGCGAAAACTTCTCTGTCATACGTTGCGAGTTCCTTTGCTATTACCCTCAGAACATCTTCGGGTGAACGGATCTTTTCTGTGCTGTACAGTGATGGCTCCTTCACCATGCGGATATTGACCACTTCGATTTTTTCGTCATTAGGTCTCCTGCCCAACTCTGATCACCCCCATATCTATGGAATAAACCGTTCCCTCAGGGATCTCGTTGATGAGCTCTCTGAGTTCATCAGGACTCCTGACCTCAATAGCTGTTTCCTGCTTCACTTCCGTCTCCGGTTTTTCTGTCATGATCATGCTTAGCCGCCTCCTTCTTTTCCGGTTTTGTATCTACGCCGTCCATCAGGAAAGCGTACACGCTGTGAGTCTTGATCGCCTTCTGCAGTGCCAGTATTCCGCCAAGCTCGTCAGCGAGTCCGTTGTCGAATGCCACCTGCATATCTATGGCGCATACCTTCTTCTCTGTGTCAAAGCCTTTCTTTCCCAGCTTGTCTATCAGCCTCTGTTTTGTCTTTTCCATCTGATTCCTCCGTTTTCTTCTTTCTGTTCAGTATTTCCATCATGCAGTATCCGCAGAATGGTGCGAGTCTGTCGCGGTATCTGCAGTTGTCCGGGCACATTACCCTAGTGCCCGGCACTGTCGCCTTCGTCTGTTTCAATGCAGACATTATCATCGAGCAGCTCCTCACCGTATTTTGTGAAGGTGTAGTAATAGGTGTGATCGAACTTGTCCTCGTCAAGGACGGCGACCTTGATGATCCCCTTTTCCACCAGCTTTTTGACCGAATGCCGCACCATATCCTCGGTCAGGAACGGTATATGAACTGTCATTGTTTTCTGCGTGCATTTGACCCAGAAGTATCCGTGTCTGTATGCCGTCTCATCGCTTGTGAGCTGCAGCCCGCGGATATAGTCTGCTATGACCGCCTCTCTGAGGCCCGCAACTGCAGCGACATCCATGTTGAATTTCCTCTCGTTATATTTCATCGGTTTTCCTCCCCTGTTGTTTCTGCCAAAGAAAATGGAGCGGCGATCGTAATGATTGCCGCCCCTTGTCAGTTATCGATTGTTGCAGTCCGGATCAGGCGAACATCGCAAGATCCTCCTGCCTTTCCCTGTGTCTGCGGACAGTCTCTTTGACTGCTATCGTCAGGCCGGCTCCCATTGCTCCGAAGAACAGAATGCCCCAGAGCCAGAGCAGAGCAGTGTCGCCTGTCTTAGGCGGATTGCCCTTTGTCGGCGGAACTGCAGGCTTCTCGGTGATTTTCACCGTCTGGCCTTCGTCCTTCAGATCCTTATGTTCTGCTACCTGTGTCAGTGTGGTCTTCTCAAGAGAGTCACCCTTCTTGTAGCCGTTGATCCTGTATGCAGTCTCGAATGCTACGAGCTCCTTGCCTTCAAGATTTGTTGTGTCGATGGTGAATGTCACCTTGACTTTGCCGCCCGACTTCTTAGGCTGGAACGGCTCGCTCCAGACAGTGACCTCGTGACCATGCTCAATGAGCGGATCGCCGGTATCCTTGACCATGAGAGTTCCTTCGAGGATATACCACTTTGACGGATCAAGGCCTTTATACTCGACTGTGTCGGTGAGCTTTGTCTCTTTTGAAGGAGTGATCTCCTTGGCCTTCTTATCGCCTGTCAGGGTAGTCCCGATCTCAGGCTTCTGCACCGGAGTCTGGGCTACGTCGTCCTTAGGCTCAAGAGTGTCCGGCTCATCAGGATTCTCGGGATTCGGGTATGTCACGTTGTCGCACTTAGCAGTGTTCCAGTAACCGTCATGATCGTCGGTCTTGTTCTTCTGGTACTCTCTGTTGATGTCGTGACCCTTGGCATCCAGTGAGTCAGAGTCCTTCGCAGCAGCTGCGAGGTATTCCTTCGCACTGTCGCTTACTACCGCAGTGAAGGTCACAACAGCCTTCTCTCCAGGATTGAGAGTAATGTTAGCGATCTGCGCTGGCTCCTCTGTCTTGGTAACACCGTCAGATACAGCAGTCTCTGCCTTATCTGTAGCCTTCTCATCCTTCACGAAATCCTTTTTGTTGTTCCAGGTGCCTTCGCCGTCAAACTTCACGCCCTTAAGCTTCGGCACTGTGAAATATTCAGGATTCTGAGTGAACTGATCGGATACATCCATCGTCAGAGCTATATTGCCGGTGTTCTCGACATGGACTTCGTATTCCACTTCATCCTGTGCAAAGAAGCCGTACTTGTCGCCCTTGGACGGAGCCTTCGTGGTACGGATCTTGTACATCTCATAGGATGGCTGCGGGTGTTTCCATGTGACAGTCTGGCCTTCGTCCTCGATGTCCTCGTGAGTAGCAGTGACATGGCCTTCGCTGTCGAACACCTGCTCGAAGACTACAGTGTCCTTGCCGTAGAGCAAGCTTCCGTCGAAGGTGAACTCCACCTTGACCTTGCCGTTGCTTGAGCGTGCAACGAACTCCTTCTCAGCTTTGATCTCCTTGCCGGCAGCGTCCCTGCAGACCTCGCCGGTAGCCTTGTCGATCAGACGACCCTTCGCAGTATACTTCTCACCCTTCTTAAGGTTCATATACTCGATGGTATCGGTCAGCTTGATCTCCTTCGCAGGCATGATCTCAGTGTTCGTTCCGTTAACGTCGGCTGTCGTTCCGATCTCTGGCACATCGTCGGTGATGGTCTCAAGATCAACAAATCCGGTCTGGGTCTTCTGGTCAACCGTGAACCAGAACTTCTGAAGGATATATCCCTCATTGTACTCACATGGCATCTCCTCAAGGATATATGAGTCGTAAGGGAGTGCTCCCCACTGGGACTTCATCTCAGCTTTGGTTCCGAACTCGCCTGTGCCGAACCATACGCCGTGAAGGATGTCATCCTTTCTGGCTTCGAGATCGGCAGTTTTGATGTCCTCAGCCTCAAGAAGATCGTCGAACGGGTTCTGCTTTCTTGCAGTATCCGCGTCCTCATCCTCATCGAGGTCTCCTGCAGCTCTTCTGTCCTTTGTGGAGAAGAATCCGTTCGCATCAGTCACAACTACGTGAGTCTCGCCATTAGCTACGCTGATGATCTTGAACGGAACATAGCTGAACCTTTCAGATGTCGAGTCAGCGATCTTTGTGCCCTGTACATCTGATCTGTACACATAGTCATCGAAGGTCAGGGCGACTTCGTTTTTTCCGTCATCGAAGGAGACCATAACGCCTTCCTCTCTGACTTCAAACATGTGCTCAGTCTTGTCAGTCCTCTGATAGCTGTCGTTTGTCTTGCTCTCACGGACAGTATATGTTCCGTAAGGCAGATCATCCATCAGAGTCTCTGCTGTGTAAGCCTTCTTGTCAGGATTCCAGTGAGTGACGATCTTACCGACGTCCTCGCCCGGCTTTACTCTCTTGACTGCTCCGCTCTCGAACAGATCCTGTTTCGAGGACAGCTTCTTCCAGTCAACAGCATCAGTGGTATTGCCGATGTCTTTTCTTACAACGACATCCTTCTCAGATACGTTTTTGATCGTGAATGTGATCCCCTCAAGGCTTGCTCCGCCGAGCTTCTCAGACTTCCTGATTTCCTTGTCTCTCTTGACGATCTGCACGCCGCCTCTGATGACAGGCTCTCTGGTCATATACTTGGCCAGATCTACGATCATGCCGTCAGTGAACTCAAGAGTTTCATTGACACCTTCCTCGTTGTTGGTGCCGGCGATCTTAACATAGTCCTTGCCTTCCTCGGTATAGACCTTGATGGTAAAGCTCCACTTCTCATTGAGGTTGTAGCCTTTGGATGGCTTTGTCTCCTTGATGAAGTATGTGCCGTAGCTGAGGTCTGAACCGAGAGTCGAGGACGCTCCGCTAGCATCGGTCCTTATGATGCCGACGATATCGTCTTTAGCGATCTCTTTAGCATTCTTCGGCATGCTGCCATTGGAATCAGACCAGCTGACTGCTGGAGATTTATCTGATAGATAAGGAACATCTCTTGTGACCACTCCCTGAGCCGACTTGTTCCAGATGGTGAATTCAGCGCCTTCAAGGGTAGAGTCACCCTGATCATATGCTGTATCCAGATCGTTATCGATCTTCTGGATCTTCAGGCCGAATCTCTTGACATGGTTAGGGATCTTCGCAGGATCGACTTCCTTGATGACTCCGTCCTGATCGATGAAGACCTCTCCCTGCCAGCCCTTGTTCAGGTGATAGCCCTTATACGTGCCGATTTCCTTGACTATATAGTGGCCGTAAGGAAGGTCTTTGTTCCCTGTAGTCGCTACACCGCCGCTTACTCTGATAGTCATGACTCTCTGTCCCTTGGCATATCTCGTACCCTTTACAAGAACGTCATGTGCGCTGTTGTTGATGATCTCAAGCTCTGCGCCGTCGATGGATGCATCGCCCTGAGGTGTGGTCTTGCCTGTATCGGCATCGACCTTAGTGACCTTAAGGCCGCCTCTGAATACATCTTCAGCTACAGGAGCGTCAGTCAGATCGATGATCACTCCGTCTTCCCTGATGGTGAAATTCTTGCTCCACGTGGTGTTCAGGTGATAACCCGTCGGAGCCTTCGTTTCCTTTACGGAGTAAGAACCGTATGGGAGCGCATGAGCATCGGATGTCGCGATGCCATTCTCGTTCGTTGTGATGACGAGCGCAGCGTCTCCTTTTGCGATCTCTTTGCCTCCGACCATAACAGACTGCTTCGACTGGTTGCACACAGTGAATTCAGCTCCCTTAAGGGTCGCATCGCCCTGTGCATAGGCCTCATTGAGCTCATGATCGATCTTCGCAAGCTTGACACCGCCGCGGATGATCGTCTCATCGCCTTTGAGTTTCTCGTTGTAGGTCTTGACATGCAGGTTGTCTGTGCCGTCCTCAGTGACATGGCCTACGACCTTCTCATTATTAAGGAGATAGCCTTCAGATGCCTTGACCTCGCGGATCACATATGTGCCGAGAGGATAAGCGATTTTGCCGTCCTTGTCCTTGTAGAAGGCTGAGTTTGTCATGCCCTCTGCCTTCACAGGATTCTGACCGCTGATCTTTCCGTTTGCATCCGTAACGAAGTTCCATGTCGCCTTCAGCGTGTTCGATGCTTCAGCCTTGGCGGCTGTATCGTACTGCCCGGCATAAAACTTGATCTCATATACCGCGCCTGCAAGATCAGCATCGCCTTCGCCGTGGTCATGCGAATAACCGGCAGGATTCTTGGTGAGGAGGATCTCGATCAGGTCGGTGATCGGCTCGTCCTTTGCCGTGAATGTCGTCGTCTCATCAGACTCGACCTTAACTGTGTAAGTCTCAGTATCCTTTGCGTATCCCGGAGGAGCCGTAGTCTCCTTTACCGTGTAAGTGCCTTCCATCAGATCGATGGTGTTGCTTTCTCCGTTGGCCTTTACCGTTAGAGTGCCTGCCGAAGAGCCGCTCTTGTCATAGACGGTGTACTTCGCTCCCTCGACTGAGTAGCAGCTGTTGCCGTCTGTGATGGAAGTGCGGTTACTGACCTTCTTCATCTTCAGGTGTCCCGGTGCTTCCATATATCCGACTACCATGTCCTGCACTCCGTCCATATAGCAGATAAATATCTTGAAGCTTTCCGGAACTGCTTCATCATAATCCGCATTGGTATCGTAGAGTGCATTGGCAAGGGCCTTCGCCTTTGTCCAGACCTCGCCGCAGGCTGAGGCGGATGTGCCGTTCCAGGTCGGAAGAGAATCAGGTCTTCCTGCATATACCCATGCAAGTGCAAGGTGCGCTACACCGAAGTCCTTTGCTTCGTCACCGAAGTAGAACTGTTTGATCCCTTCGATGTTCTTCTTGAAGCCCGGATATGTCGGCGAGTAGTAGATGATATTTCTCATCGCGTTCCACTTGCCGGTATCGGTGGCATCAGTGACCACCTTGTCTACCTGAACCGTCCTTGTCTGGTCGCCGGACCATACCGGGGATGACTTGTTCGGCTGCACGCAGATCGAATAGCGGCTTCCGAGATCATCGCCGAGGTCGCACTTGGCAGCGTTGCTGTAGCCGCCGTCTCCGGGGCCGTAATGCAGCTCCTTGTACCAGTGGACTGTGTACTTGCTGCCCACTTTGCCCGTGAATGCCGCGTATGAATTCTGCGTCATCACGGTCATTGCTGCTCCGAGTACCATGACCAGGGCAAGTGTCATGGTGAGCAGGCGCTTTATTGCGCTGAATGCTTTGTTTTCAGTCATTGCGATTTCTCCTTTCTGTGTCAGATCGTCATGAATGCGAGGATGATCACCGGCAGGCTGATCAGGATCATTACTCCGGTCAGGATCCAGGAGAGCCTGTTTGCTGCCTTTTCGCTGAGATAGAGCTGCATCCCGGTCTCGTCAGTGCAGATGATCACCTCATCGTTTGGTTTGTTGTCTTTGTCTTTCGTCATATGACTTCCTTTCCCGCAATTCCGGGCACGAAAAAAGGCGCTCAAACCATTTCTGATCTGAACGCCAGATATGTCACGTTATTGCGTTTGTTGTAATTATTATATTTATCTTCTTCGGACAGTAACTGGTAGTAAGAGAGGAGGGGTTACAGGGGAGGAGACGGGAAAATGTGTCCACATTACAAAGTCATATGGTTGCATGCGGGACACACTATCTCGCATCGTCCCTCGTTCTCTGCCTCTCGCGGTGTCTGCCGTAGAACTCCATAGCAGCGGCTATATAATCCTCGCGCTGGGATATGGGCAGTCCCGGCGGAAACAGCCTGCTGAAGCGGTCACCCCTCAGTACGATCCGCTCCTTCTGGTTCGGCTTCTCCTCAAGCATGATAGCTTCGATGGCCTCCTGGGTGAGTTTCCCTTCCTCCGCCATTCTCCTCATGCGCTTGGCCTGGGTGTGCGATGGTGTGCACTGCTCGATTTCCATGCACTCCCATATGTGTCCCTGTTTGAGACGAGGGATATATGAAAGC
>JAFRJV010000066.1 GCA_017432075.1 Mogibacterium sp.
GTGTCATCCTCTATCTTGATTCCGGGATTGTGGACATCCATTCCAATGACTTTCTGGATGTTTTCACTTAGCCCCGGATCCGAGAACCTGCTGACACCGTCAAAGGCGATGATATTTTTTTCGATCATACCGATCAGATCAATATCATCATTCATCGGAGCTTTCCTCCCTCTCTGCTTTCTCTATACGTATCTTTTCGATCCTGCGGTCTTTGACTGACAGGATGGTAAAGTCATAATCTTCGTAAGAAATCGGTTTATATCTGACGTTTTCCCGCGGGATCTCTCCCATAAGGTCGATAATGAATCCGCCTACGGTCTCGCTTGTCTCCGATTCGAGCTCAACTCCCGTTTCTTCTTCGAGATCATCAAGATAAACATTGCCATCGACGATAAATGTAGTATCGTTAACTTGCTCTATTATGCGGTCTTCCTCGTCAAATTCATCGTCTATATCGCCTACGATCTGCTCGATGATATCCTCTACTGATACGATGCCGCTGAATCCGCCATATTCATCGATCAGTATCGCGAGATGCTGCTTCTCTCTCTGAAGTTCTCTGAACAGAGAATCGATATTCTTTGTTTCAGGCACAAAGTATGCAGGTCTGAGCAGTTTCTTTATATCAACGTTATCAAATCCCTTCTTGGTGGCATTGTACAGATAATCCTTGATATGCAGTATTCCCACTATATTATCAGGATCGCCTTTATAAACCGGGATCCTTGAGTGAGTCAGCTCCATAAGCTCTTCAAAATACTCACTCCTGTCATCATCGAGGTCGAACATGAACACATCGGTACGCGGAGTCATGATCTCGTATGCAAGAAGATCGTCAAACTCAAAGATCGAGTCTATCATCTTGCGTCCTTCTTCCTTGATCTCACCGGATTCCTGACCCCTGTCGAGCATGGACATGACCTTATCTTCCGAGAAGTAAGAATCATCAACATTAACGTCTTTGCCCATGATGCGCAGGATAAGGTTTGCGATCGCTTTGCAGATCCATACCAGCGGGAACGTTATTATATATACGAACTTCTGGAACCCGATCAGACCGACTCCGGCTGTTTCACTGGACTGTGCAGCAAGTTTCTTCGGCAGTATATCCGAAAGCGCAGTATAAACTATATAGAACCCGAGGTTGCACAGTATGAGTATGAAAAATCCGAATCCGTCCCTGTAAAATCCGAAGTCATCCGACATGCTGCCTGAAAGATCGATGATCAGCATCAGACAGTTGAACAGTATGAAGCATACTATTATGCTGATAAAGCTTGCCGCATGATCGGCGTAGTGATACTTTGACGGTTTAGCCAGGAATTCAGTAACTGTCTGAAGCTTTCTGTCTTCCGGTTTGTCCTCAAGCCTGTCTTTGATGACGTTGCGGTCTATGTAATCCAGCGCACGCTTGCACGCTACTACCAGGCCGTTGAAGACCATGATCAGGATGATCAGTACAATAAACAAATAAGAGGGTAAACTGCCATCTTCCATTTTCTGCTCCTTACTTCTTTTTGCGTAAAATGAAACCTTCTTCAGGTCTGCGTTCAAACCTTATACGCAGTATCTGCTGAGGATGAGGTGCGCTTTCTATCGCGTTACCCTCCTCGTCGTACATCTCGCGTATCGTTTCCTCATAGTATGGTGTATACGGACCGAACACCTCGACCGTATCCCCTATCGAGAATTTGTTTCTCTGCTCAACAGTAGTGAGACCTGTAGACTCGTCGGTCTCTCTGACGAGGCCAACGAATGAATAGTCTCTTATATAATCGCTTGTTATATAATTCTGGTCCTTATCGGTCGGCTTGTTGTAATAGAATCCGTGTGTAAATTCCCTGTGGCTCGCCTTGCAGAGCTCATCGTAGTACTTTGTGTCAAACACGTAGTTTTCCGGATCGCTCAGATAAGCGTCTATTGCAGCCCTGTATGCTGTTACCACTGTTGCTACGTAATACATGGATTTCATGCGGCCTTCTATTTTAAGCGAATATACGCCTGCTTCGGCAAGGTCCGGGATCCGGTCTATCATGCACAGATCACGTGAATTCAGTATGTAACTTCCGTACTGATCCTCTTCGATCGGGTAATACTGTCCCGGTCTCTGTTCTTCCACCAATGCGTATTTCCATCTGCATGGATGAGTGCACGCTCCGCGGTTTGCATCCCTTCCTGCCATGAAATTGCTCAGGAGGCATCTTCCGGAATATGAGATGCACATTGCCCCGTGAACGAATGATTCGATCTCTATATCCCCCGGAAGTTCAGCTCTCATCATCCTGATCTCTTCAAGACTCATCTCACGTGCACACACTATTCTTTTTACTCCCTGCGAAGCCCAGAATCGTGCAGTCAGGTAATTCGTGGTATTAGCCTGTGTGGAAAGATGTATCTCTGCATCAGGGATCTGATCTTTTATCAGGCCCATAACGCCCGGATCCGACACGAGAAATGCATCAACGGGAATATGCCTGATTTTGCCGATATAGTCCCGCAGAGGTGAAATATCGCCGTTGTGCGGGTATATGTTGATAGTCATATAACCCTTGGCATTGTTAGCGTGCAGCCAGTCCATAGCCTCTTCGATCTCAGGCACAGTAAAATTGCCGGCACCGGCTCTGAGGCTGAACAATTCTCCGCCGAAATAGACGGCGTCAGCTCCGAACCTGACGGCTGTTTTCAGTTTTTCCATGTCGCCTGCCGGAGCAAGCAACTCGAGTTTTGGTTTATTTTCGTTAGTTTTCATTTATAAATCTTATGATTGCCAGACCGTCAGCGCCGGTAAGGATCGATACTTCAAGATCGTCACGCTGACGCAGGTATTCAAGAAACTTTTTCATGTATTTGATGCTGGTTCTATGACGCTTTGCGTCCTTCCCTTCAGCCTCGAGTATCCATCCGTTCAGGAGAATGTTGTCACATACTATCAGTGCATCCTTAGTGCAGATCTTCTCTGCAGCTTCAAAGAATTCCATGTAATGGCTCTTGGCTGCATCAATAAATACGAAATCAAACTTCTCTGATACATCTGCATCTGCGAGTTTACAAACCAGTTCCTGCAGTATCTCCGACGCGTCACCTGTACGGAAATCTATGCGCTCTCCTTCCTTACGGGAAGAGAATTCAGCCCTGGCAGCTTCTACCATGACAGGATTGCGTTCAATAGTAGTAATGCGGGCATCCGGGAGTTTTTTGGCAAAAAACAGAGATGAATATCCGTGGGCAGTACCTATCTCAAGTATTCTTGAAGGATGTGTAAGGCCGATCAGAAGCCCCAGTATTTCCTCAGTTTCCGTAAAAATCAGAGGAACACTTCCGGCTTCATTTGAATGCCTGAGATTTGCAAGATCCTCATCAACGGCTTTGTGATGGCTGTCGACAAATTCCTTGAAAGGAATATCCCTTATGTATTTCATTCGCCTTCGCCTTCGCTTTCAGCCCCGTCTTCTGATGTTTCAGTCTCTTCGGTCTCTTCCGACTCTTCAGAAGCGGCCTTTACGGCATTTTCATACTCTTCGAGCCAGGTATTATATTCTTCCTCATCAGCCGTGAACCTGTGAGTTCCGTCAAGACTACTGTTCATTACGTAATATGTATACTCGTGATCTTCGGGATACAGGGCAGCCAGTATCGATTCTTCTGATGGTGAGCAAAGCGGCTTTTCCGGAAGTTCATCGATACTTGTAAGTTCCATGTTGATCCTGTTGTGGATAACGCCGGAAACAGTCGCCCTTTCCTTGTCAACGTTTGTCTCTTTCTCGATCATTGAGGCAAGGACCAGAACCTGTCTGGTAGTGATCCCCAGCTCATCAGCCCTTGCTTTATAATCGTCGTTATAAAAGTTGTTGAAAGCATCAAGGATCATGATTATCATCATGGATTCATCTGCATCAGCAGAAAGAGTGTACTCGCCCGGAAGCATGAATCCTTCGATAAGATCCGCACCTTTTAACCCTTCCGGGTTTTCACCGAGAACATCAAGCTGTGCAAGATCAGGGGAAGCAGCTGCTTCAAGGAATTTGTCTTTCTCTGCAAGTCCGTCCCTTTCAAGTGCCGTCGCAAGCTGTACTACAGTATATCCTGCAGGAACAGTGAATCCTTTGGAAGTAGTAAGCCCGCTCTGAAGTGTCTGCAGTATGCTTATAGAATCCATTGACGGAGACAGGTAATATGTACCTGGTTTGAAGTTCTTTGCCAATGTAAGTTTGCCAAGCATCTCAAAACTTGACGCACTCTTTATGAATTTTTCCTCATCAAGGCGTTCCGCGATAACACTCAGTCCGTCACCTTCTTCTACGACAAAATCCGCGTAGGTCGTACGCGTTCTGTCGTAAGGCTTTGACATCATATAAACAGACCAGAGGCCCAGTGCTGCCAGTATTATGAGCACCGTTATGATCCTCAGCGGTCTGCGGAAACGCCTGATGCTCTTCTGATCTTCTTTCAAATGAGTCTCCTACTTGGATCTTCCGAGATACTCGCCTGATCTTGTGTCGATTTGGATCCTTTCGCCTTCATTGATGAAGATAGGAACCTGGATCACAGCGCCTGTCTCAACAGTAGCAGCCTTTGTAACGTTGGTTGCTGTATCACCCTTTACGCCAGGCTCTGTCTCGACTACCTCGAGGTCTACGAAGTTAGGAGCTTCAACAGTGAATGCATTGTCCTTGTAGAATTTGACTGTAGCGACATCATTCTCACGGATATACTTGATGGCATCCTCAACCAGTTCATAAGTCAGAGGAACCTGATCATAAGTTTCCTGATCCATGAAGTAGTAGAGCTCTCCGTCGTTATAGAGATACTGCATCTGCTTCGTCTCGATATGAGCTTTAGGGAACTTGTCGTTAGGGTTGAAAGCTTCCTCACGTGTAGCCCCTGTAAGGATGTTTCTGTACTTTGTTCTTACGAAAGCAGCTCCCTTGCCCGGCTTTACATGCTGGAAATCGAGTACAACATGAGGTTCGCCGTTCATCTCGAAAGTAATACCTTTTCTGAAGTCACTTGCATATACCATTGGTGTTTCTCCTTTATATTGAAATTTAATTAATAGACCGATTTAATTTTACCTGATAGCTTCGCCTACAATACCGAACACGTCATTCATCATTGTTGCTATTGCCATCTGAGCCTGCATGTACTGTGCAGCAAGCGGTTTTGTCATCACCATTGTGCTCAGGCTCTGGAAACGTGCAAACATGTCCTTGTCAGGCTGCTGGCCGGCAAGCTGAGCTGTCTGAAGCTGGACCTGAAGCTCAGTAAGCTCCTTGAGCATATCAGAGCATTCCTTATCGTTGTCAACTTCCTTTCTGATCCTGTCGAACTCCTTGAATTCGTTGGATTCTTTTATAGCTTTCGCAAGGCTGTGAGCCTCGTCATATACATTCATAGCTGTTACCTCCTCTAAACGTAAAGTATTACAGGTATTATCATAGGACTTTTCTTTGTCGTGTTATATATGAAAGTTTTCATATCGGACTTGATAGCCCTTGAAAGCGAAGCTTCATCAAGAGCGCCTTTCGATGTGCTCTTTCCGATCGTATTATATACGACGTTGATCGCCTCACGGATAAGATCCATGTGCTCTTCCACGAATATAAAGCCTCTTGTGTTGAAGGTAGGCTCTGCCATAAGTGAACCTGTCGCAGAATCCAGCGCTACGGATATCGTGATAAGTCCGGCCTGTGAAAGCTTTTTTCTGTCCTTCAGGACTACGCTTCCTACATCACCTACTCCGTATCCGTCTACCATCACATCCTCACCTGAAGTGAATTCTCTTATAAGATGTGTGTTTTTACCATCTATCTCAAGAGCGTCACCGTTGCCGAGGATGAAGATATTGTCCTTGGAATGGCCCAGAGCCTGAGAGAGCTTTGAATGCTCCACCAGGTGCCTGTATTCACCGTGTGCCGGTATGAAATACTTCGGTCTTATAAGCGTGTGTATGAGTTTGAGTTCTTCCGAAGACGCGTGGCCCGATACATGTACATCCATGGCGGATGCGAGTACAACCTCCACTTCCTTTTCGTACAGTCTGTTGACTATCTGCGATATCACCTTTTCGTTGCCCGGGATCGGTGACGATGAGAATACGACTACATCGTTTTTCCTGAGCTTGATCGACTTGTGGTTGTCGTAAGCCATACGTGTCAGGGCGCTCATCGGCTCCCCCTGGCTTCCCGTGGTGATTATCGTGATCTTGTCATCAGCATGGTTCTTTGCTTCGTTTACATTCACGAATACGGAATCCGGGATATCATCCAGATAACCCAGGCTCTTTGAAAGAGCCAGCACGTTCTCCATGGAACGTCCCGACACAGCGATCCTTCTGTGATGCTTCATTGAAGCCTCGATGAAGTATTTGATCCTGTGTACGTTCGAAGCAAATGTAGCGATGATTATTCGCTTGTTTGTATTGTCGAATATCTCGTCGATCGAGCGCCTGACGACAGCTTCCGAAGGAGTATATCCCTTTCTCATCACGTTTGTGCTGTCGCATAACAGTACGTCAACGCCCTGGTCGCCGAGCTGCGAGAATCTGTTGAGGTCTATCACTCTGCCGTCGAGAGGCGAATAGTCGATCTTGAAGTCTCCGGTGTGGACCACGTGGCCTCCCGGAAATTTGATCGAATACGCCAGAGAATCGGCAATGCTGTGATTGGTCTGTATCGCTTCGACATTAAAGCATCCGATATTGAATCTGTCGCCCGGCTTAATGACATGTCTCTCGCATGTGAGATAATACTCTTCCAGTTTGTGGTCTATCAGACCCATCGCAAGCGGTGAAGCATATACCGGCACGCTGAGTTCCTGGAGAAGATAAGGTACTCCTCCTATATGGTCCTCGTGTCCGTGCGTAATGATAAGTCCCTTTACCTTTTCCATGTTTTCCTTGAGATATGTGAAATCCGGTATCACGACATCGATGCCGAACATCTCATACTCAGGAAAGGCAAAACCGCAGTCAATGATGAGTATCTCATCGTTGCACTCTATGAGCGTGCAGTTTTTTCCGATTTCCTTCATTCCGCCAAGAGGAATGATCCTGAAAGGCGGCCTTACTTTTTCTTTATTCTTTTGTATCGCTTTAGCGGGGGCTTTCGCCCTCCTCTTATTATTATTCTTATACCTTGTCATATATTGCGAAGCCGCTATCTGACAACGAAGTTTATGATCTTGTTCGGTACATAGATCACCTTGATCACTTCACGTCCTTCCGTAGCTTCCTTGAATCTTTCCGAAGCTCTTGCGGCTCCTTCTACTACCTCCTTGTCTGAATTGTTCGGCAGCATAAGTTTATCTTTTAATTTGCCGTTGATCTGAAGGATGATCTGCATCTCGTCTTTAACCAGTGCTGATTCATCACATACCGGCCATGCTCTGTTGTAGAGCCTGTCCTCATGGCCGAGCTGACTCCAAAGTTCCTCCGTGATATGCGGAGAGAACGGATTGAGAAGCGTCAGCAGCGTCTCGATCGCTTTATTGAACAGCGGCAGATTGATGTCGCCGTTCTTGTATTTGTACATTTCGTTTACGAGCTCCATGATCGATGCGATAGCAGTGTTGAAGTTGAATCTTCCGCCTGCATCTTCCGTTACCTTCTTTATGGAGGTATTCATCATGAAGTCGAGGGACTTATCTGCCGCGTTTGCAGCCTTGTATTCTGCAGGAACTGCAGCATCTCCCCTTATATCATTTATGTATTCATATACCAGTCTGTATACACGATTGAGGAATCTGTAGCTTCCCTCAACGCCCTCATCAGACCAG
This sequence comes from Mogibacterium sp., assembly GCA_017432075.1. GTDB lineage: Bacteria > Bacillota > Clostridia > Peptostreptococcales > Anaerovoracaceae > Crickella. Next base: position 7,774 of record JAFRJV010000066.1, read on the forward strand.
TCGAGTTCCTTTTCCGGCGGAGCTGCAAAGAGGATGAACAGTCTTGCAGTATCCGAGCCGTATTTTGCCTGGATCTCAGCAGGGCTGACAACGTTGCCGAGAGACTTGCTCATCTTGGCTCCATCCTTGATGACCATTCCCTGGGTAAGCAGGTTTTTGAACGGCTCTTCTTCCTTGCTGAGTCCTATGTCGTGCAGGAACATCTGGAAGAATCTCGCGTACATGAGGTGGAGTATCGCATGCTCAACTCCTCCGATATACTGATCGACGTTCATCCAGTAATCTGCCTTTTCCCTGCTGAACGGAGCTTTATCGTTGTGAGGATCACAGTATCTGAGGAAGTACCACGATGAGTCAACGAATGTATCCATCGTGTCGACTTCTCTCCTTGCCGGTCTGCCGCAGCATGGGCATACCGTGTCTACGAAAGTCTTGCTCGTAGTTATAGGAGATTCTCCCTTTCCTGTGAACTCAACGTCTGTAGGGAGCAGTACAGGCAGGTTCTCTTCTTTTTCAGGGACCCATCCGCACTCATCGCACCAGATCATAGGTATCGGAGCTCCCCAGTATCTCTGTCTGGAAATCAGCCAGTCTCTCAGTCTGAAGTTGACTGTCTTGTCACCTATTCCCTTCTCGTTGAGCCATTCGATCATTGCCGGGATGGCTTCCCTGTTGTTCATTCCGTCAAACTTTCCGGAATTGATCATCTTTCCTTCTGCAACGAAGGCTTCCTTGAGATCGTAGAGATCGATAGATGGATCTTCAGGATCAACTACCGGGATGATCTCAAGGCCGAAAGCCTTTGCGAAGTCAAAGTCTCTCTGGTCATGAGCAGGAACAGCCATGATCGCTCCGGTACCGTATCCCATGAGTACATAGTCTGAAATGTAGATTGGGATCTCTTTGCCATTGACCGGATTGACAGCATATCTTCCGAGGAAGACACCTGTCTTCTCATTGCTTGTGGATGTCCTCTCGATATCGCTCATACGGCGTGCTTTCTCCTGATAAGCCTCTACAGCTGCTTCCTCAGGACGTCCGGCTACCAGTTCATTTACGAACGGATGCTCAGGCGACATTACCATGTATGTAGCGCCAAAGAGTGTATCTGCTCTTGTTGTGAAAACTTCAAGAGTCTTATCGGAATCTTTGATCTGGAAGTTGATGTTTGCGCCGTAGCTCTTTCCGATCCAGTTGCGCTGCATGGTCTTGACCTTATCAGGCCAGCCTTCGAGCTTATCGAGGTTATCGAGAAGCCTGTCAGCGTAGTCAGTGATCTTAAGATACCACTGGGACAGATTTTTCTTTGTTACTTCGGTCTTGCATCTCTCGCACTTTCCGTCAACTACCTGCTCATTTGCAAGTACTGTCTGGCAGCTTGGGCACCAGTTGACCGGGTTGTCTTTCTTATATGCAAGACCTTTTTTATAGAACTGAATGAAGAGCCACTGAGTCCACTTGTAATACTCAGGTGTGCATGTGGCGACCCTGCGGTTCCAGTCATATGAAAGGCCCATGCTTGCCAGCTGTTTGTCCATCTCGTCCATATTGTCGTATGTCCATTTTGCAGGCTCGGCATTGTGCTGTATAGCAGCGTTTTCTGCAGGAAGTCCGAACGAGTCATAGCCCATAGGATGAAGGACGTTATATCCTGCCATCTTTTTATATCTGGCAATTACATCACCGATCGAATAATTCCTGACATGGCCCATGTGAAGCTTTCCGGAAGGATACGGGAACATCTCAAGTACATAGTACTTTTCCTTTGAATCGTCCTCTTCTGTTCTGAAAGCATCTTCTTCAGCCCAGATTTTCTGCCACTTTGACTCTATTGCTGTGAAATCATATCTGTCGTTGCGCATTACATAAACTCCTTGATCAGTCTACCAGTATTGATTCGCAATCGCTCCAGATCTTTTCGAGCGTATACTTGTCTCTGGTATCATTTGTGAATATATTTACAATAACATCTCCTCCGTCAACAAGTATCCATCCTGTGTCCGGTCTGCCATCCTTGCTCTTAGGGTCGATGCCGAGTTCTGCGAATTTGTCTTCAACGTCGTCTGCAAGGGCTCCGAGCTGTCTGTCGGATGTACCTGTTGCAATTACAAAGAAATCTGCAAACGATGATTTCTCAGCGATATCGATCATGACGACGTCTTTTGCTTTTTTTCTGCTCAGCAGTTCAGCTATTGCCTGAGCTACTTCTTTACTTTCCATTCTCTGTCTCCTTTATTTTGTTTAAGACCCAATCCCTTGCTTCAAGTGTGTCCTTATCGATTTCCTTTCCCTTTGTGGTAAGGGATCTTATTGTATATTCGAGTATCTCGAGACACGCCTGATCGAGATCTCTGTATGCCAGCTGCTGATAATAATCCAGATCGCTGTATGTTCTGTTGTCTTCTACCACATCTGCGACGAATATAGTCTCCTCAAGAATGCTCATATCCTTGCGTGCTGTAGTGTGATAGCGCACCGCATTGAGAACATCTTCATCATCAACACCGAATTCGTTCTCGAGTATCGCAGCAGCTACCTTGGAATGTGCCAGCGCATTGTTTCCCAGAAGGTATTCCGGAAGATCATACTTTCTGATATACGCGTCCATTGTTTCGTTATCGAAATTCTTTGCCAGATCGTGATACCTTCCGGCGAACGCAGCTTTATCAGTGTCTGCTCCGTGCATTTCCGCAAGCCTTACAGCCATTTCTTCTACTCCGAGCGAATGTATATAACGGCTTTCTTTCAGGTTGTTCTTGATAAATTCATCAAGCGGTTCTCTATTTATACAATCTATGCTCAATTATATATTCCTCTACTCCCGGCGGTACCAGTCCTGTTATAGGCTTTCCTTCTTTCACCAGATTTCTTACCTGTGTCGATGAATCATCGACCGGGGCCATCTCAAGTACGGTAATATTCGCGCCGTATTTCCTGCGGAAAGACTCTATTATCTTAATTCCGTTCACATAGTCCGTATCCGGACGTCTGGCTGTGATCAGAGGGTAGTTCGAAAGTATCTCTTCGCCCTTATACCATGTATCTATCTGTACTGCCGAATCAAAGCCGAGTACGAAGTACAGTTCTCCGTCAAGCAGATGATCCCAGTGCCTCAAAGTCTCGATAGTATAGGACGTTCCTCCTTTATTCAGCTCATACCTGGAAAGACAGAACGCGCTGTTTTTGCCCAGCACGGCCTCTATCATGGCGCATCTGTCCCTGCCGTCCGTCACATGTCTGTCCTGCTTGAACGGAGAGATATATGCGGGCATGAATATCAGTTTATCAAGTCCGCATTCTCTGACCGCACTTTCGGCAAGAGCGACATGTCCTGTATGTATGGGGTCAAAACTGCCGCCGTATATACCGTACTTCTTTCCTTTGTCCATTATTCTTCGATGAGCTCTATACCGAGTTCTTCAAGCTGTCCTGCGCCTGCAGGAGCCGGTGCTTCGCATACCGGGCACTCTGCGTTCTGGTTCTTAGGGAACGCAATTACCTCTCTGATGCTCTTCTCGCCGAGGAGAAGCATTACGAGTCTGTCCAGTCCGTAAGCGAGTCCTGCATGCGGTGGTGCTCCGTACTTGAATGCTTCGATAAGGAAGCCGAACTTCTCCTGACATTCTTCGTCTGTTAGTCCGAGAGCCTTGAACATGCGGGCCTGGAGATCCTTGTCGTGGATTCTTACGCTTCCGCCACCGAGTTCTACACCGTTGAGTACGATGTCATATGCGTTTGCCTTGAGTCCGAGTATATCTGTATCGAGCTTGTCGAGTTCTTCGAGCTTAGGCTGTGTGAACGGATGATGCATGGCCTTAAGATTGCCGTCTTCGTCCTGTTCGAACATCGGGAAGTCCACTACCCAAAGGAAGTTGAACTGATTGTCATCGAGCAGTCCCATAAGTCCGGCTATCCTGCGTCTGAGGAATCCGAGTGAATCATACGTGACCTTCGGAGTGCCGCTTACGATGAATACGGCGTCACCGCTGCCTGCACCGCACCTTTCAAGTACTGCCTTCAGCTCATCTTCACTGAAGTACTTGCCGATCGACGAGGAGATCGCAGATCCCTCATTCTTGATCCAGATAAGGCCGTGTGCACCATAATGCTTGACCTCGTTGGTAAGTTTGTCGATCTTCTTGCGTGAAAACTCAGCTGCTCCGCCCGGTACACAGATACCTCTGATGTCTCCTCCTTCTGCGAGATTCTTCGTGAACAGTTCGAATCCGCAGCCTTCAAATACATCGTTGAGCTTTATGAGTTCGATGTCGAATCTTGTGTCAGGCTTATCAGAGCCATATCTTTCCATTGCCTCATCGTAAGTAAGTCTTGGGAACGGAGTCGTAACGTCAACACCCTTGACCTCCTTCATTACTCTCTTGATGAAACCTTCCTGGACTTCGATCACATCATCTACGCCAGCAAACGACATCTCAAGGTCGATCTGTGTGAATTCAGGCTGTCTGTCAGCTCGGAGGTCCTCGTCTCTGAAGCATTTTGCGATCTGTATGTATCTGTCAGTACCGCCTACCATCAGAAGCTGCTTGAACATCTGAGGCGACTGAGGCAGTGCGTAGAAATATCCGTTGTGGACTCTGCTCGGTACGATGTAGTCTCTTGCACCTTCCGGTGTAGGCTTGATGAGTACCGGTGTCTCGACTTCAGTGAAACCCTGCTCGTCAAAGTAATCACGTGTGCACTTTACGATCTTGTGTCTGAAAGTCAGGTTTCTCTGCATCTTGTTCTTTCTCAGATCAAGATATCTATACTTCAGTCTCAGGTCATCGTTGACATTGTCATCGTCTTTGATATAGATCGGTGGTGTTTCTGATGTTGAGTAGACTGTCAGATCGTTTGCGAATACTTCGATATCTCCTGTAGGGATATTAGGGTTCTTGGAGCTTCTTTCTTTTACGACCCCCTTTACTCCTATGCAGTATTCACGGCTCAGACCTTTTGCAGCTTCAATTACTTCAGCCGGAGCATCTTCGTTGAAAGTGATCTGTGTGATGCCGGTCTTGTCCCTGATATCTACAAAAACGAGACTGCCGAGGCTCCTTGCCTTGGCTACCCAGCCGTTAAGCACTACGTTCTTTCCTTCATCGGCGAGTCTGAGCTCACCGCACATATGCGTTCTTTTATAAAGCATTTGCAAGATCCCCCCTACTGACTTTTGTTTGTTCTGATGTTGACATGTTTTTGAGAGTTATCTCTCCGCTTGCGACTTCATCGCCGCCTATGACAGCCGTGTATTCGGCTCCCAGTTTATTTGCATATTTCATCTGGCCTTTGAGATTTCGCTCTCTTGTATCCATATCAGCTCGTATACCCTGTCCCCTGAGTTCGTGGAGCAGGTTCAGAGCATACAGTTTGGCTTCGTCTCCTATCCAGGCCAGGAATATCTGCGGTGCCGGAGGTGCTCCGAAATCGTGGCCACATGCTTCCATGAGCATAAGCAGTCTTTCTTTTCCGAGACCGAAGCCTACGCCCGGCATGTCAGGTCCGCCGACCTCTTCTATGAGGTGATCGTATCTGCCGCCTCCGCATACGGTACCCTGTGCACCGATTTTCGTTGTGATGAACTCAAATGCTGTCTTGGTGTAATAATCGAGACCTCTGACTATCGAAGGGTCCACGACGTATTCGATTCCCATTGCGTCAAGATATGACTTGAGGTCCTCAAAATCCTTACGGCAGTCATCGCACAGGTAGTCGATCATCTTAGGAGCATCCTTTACCGCCTCTTTGTCTTCTGCGGACTTGCAGTCGAGTATCCTCATAGGATTCTTGTCGAATCTGGATTTGCATGTTTCACAAAGGCAGTCGTACTTCGGTCTGAGAAAATCCTGCAGAACCTTTCTGTATACAGGTCTGCATTTTCTGCATCCGACGCTGGAGATGTGAAGAACTACGTCTTCGATGCCCATGCGCTTAAGGAAGTCGTGTCCGAGAGCTATTATCTCGGCATCTGCCATCATGGACGGCGTGCCGAAGTTCTCTATTCCGAACTGGTGAAATTCCCTGAGCCTTCCGGCCTGAGGTTTCTCATACCTGTAGCATGGAGTGTCATAAAAGATCTTTGTCGGCTGTGTCTCTGCGTAGAGATTGCTTTCGATAAAAGCTCTGACAGCCGGGGATGTTCCTTCAGGCTTTAGAGTGATACTGCGGCCGCCCATATCTTCGAAGGTATACATCTCCTTCTGTACGATATCTGTCGTATCTCCTACTCCCCTGTTAAACAGATCGGTAGACTCGAAGACCGGTGTCCTTATCTCTCTGAAGCCGTATTCAGAGCATATCTTTGCCCACTCTTCTTCTATGTACTGCCATTTGTATGCATCCTGCGGCAGCATGTCCTTAGTGCCCTTAGGCGCTTTCATTGCCATATCTTTGTCCTTTCGTACGGATCATTTATAGTAATCGTTTTTGCGGGAGATCATTTCGTCGAATCTCTCGCTGTATATTTTATAATTGCTGACGTTGGCTATTCGCTCAAGTCTGTCTGCATCAGGATGGTATACCTTCCCGACTGCTCCAGCTCCGAGTCCGATCACCGTCTGCTTGTCTTCCATGATACGTATGTTGTATATGGAATGTTTTCCCGGCAGACACCAGCCTACGTTCTCCAGAGCGCCTATCTGATGTTTCTGCCTGTATATGTAGTATGGCCTGTATCCGGCAGAGCAGAGCATCTCTCTTGAAAGATCAAGCATTGCACTTACCGTTTCGGCATTATGTCTGTAATAACCCGGGTCATTGTCCCTGAGTCTGGATCCTCTCTTCACCGAAAGCGTATGAATGGTGATGTTCTCTGCACCGAGATCGATGATCTCTCTGAGGCTGGCCTCAAAATCATGCAGATCTTCTTCAGGTAAGCCTGCGATAAGATCAGCATTTATAACGTCGAAGCCTGTCCTTCGCGCTATGCGGAATCCCTCGCGTATATCATCTGCATTGTGATCACGTCCGATCAGCCGCAGAGTTTCATCTTTCATTGACTGAGGATTTATGCTTATGCGCGAGATGCCGAGTTCTTTCAGAGTTTCCAGTTTTTCCTTTGTAATGGTATCGGGCCTGCCTGCTTCTACTGTGAATTCAATTCCGTAAGGATCCACGTGATATGCTTCCGAAACTCTTCTTATAAGTCTCTCAAGCTGTTCACTGCTGAGCGTGGTAGGAGTTCCTCCGCCAATATATATGCTTTCGAGCTCTGTTCCGTGTACTTCAGCCAGATCACCTGCGTACAACACCTCTCTGAGAAGATTCTCCAGATATGCTTCGCGGTCCTCAGCAGGAGCCACATTGGAAGCGAAACTGCAATATGCACATCGGGTCGGACAAAACGGTATGCCGATATACATGGAAGCCTTTTCCCAAGGTATGCCTGTTACATTACCGAGCTGATAGTCCGCAATATCTGCAAGAAGCGAAGCCTTGGAATCACTCAGGAGATATCTGTTCCTGAGGATCTGTTCCATCTCCGATACAGAACTCTCCCTGCATATATCCAGAGCGGGCTTCAAAGGCCTTACGCCGGTAAGAGTACCCCATGGAGGTCTCATTCCGGTAATATCTGAAAGAAGTCTGTAAAACTCTCTTTTTATCTCTTCGCGGTCATCGCTTCCCTTTTCATTGACAAAGAAGCTGTTGCTTCCAAGAAGATGAGCTACGGGTCTGCCTCTGTAAGCTATGGTCTCAAAGCCGTCATCCGGCAGGAATACCCTGGCCAGCTCCATATAGTGATAGTCATCATCGATGTTATTTATATAGAACCTATACAAACGGATTTGCCCTCTTTTCGTATCCAATAGTTGTAGGAGCTCCGTGTCCCGGATAAACGATCATTTCATCGTCCAGCGTATAAAGCTTGTTTTTTATGGAATCAACAAGAGTGTACCAGTCGCCTGTAGGGAGGTCTGTTCTTCCTACACTGAGCCTGAACAGCGTGTCTCCCGTAAAAATCTCTTTGTCTGTAGCGAAGCATACTCCGCCTCCGGTATGTCCCGGTGTCTCAATGACACGAAGCTCTGTTTCGCCGAGAGTGATCACGTCACCTTCCTTGATAAGCATGGTCGGTTCCGGACATGCGTATGGTTGTCCGTGGATCAGTGCGATCTCTTTTTCCGGTGCTGCGAATCTGACAGCGCTGTACTCATCGAGATACTCCTTGGCTTCGAGGAAGTGATCATGATGACCGTGTGTAAGGAGAACGTATTTCAGATATGCGTTGTTCTGTATATCCATTCTTACATCTACCCCGTAATAACCCGGGTCGATGACTGCTCTGAAGCCAGTTGCTTCATCAGTGATGAGATACGTATTCTCTCCGTACATTCCGTCCGGATAACATTTGATATCAAGTCCCATGAAGTCCTCCTTATCTTGGTCTGAAGACCTTGATAACTCCGTCCACCTGTCTGAGAGCTGTAAGCAGCCTTTGTATCTGATGCATGTCTGTGATCTCGACTGTAAGCAGCGTGTTGGTGGTTCCGGGCTCACCCGGCGTGAGGTTAAGACCTACTACTTCAAGATCGTAGTCGTCGCAAACCTTTGATATATCTTTGAACAGGCCTTTTCTTTCTTCTGAAACGACCTGGATGTCTGCGTAATACTTTCTGTTTTCATTAGGTGAATCCCAGTTCACCTCGATGAGCCTCCCGCGGTCCGCTTCTCTTATATTGCGGATATTGGCACAGTCTGTTCTGTGTACGGTTATACCCTTACCTTTAGAGATGTATCCGATGATCGCATCACCCGGAACAGGATTGCAGCAGGTAGCACGCCGTATCAGAAGATTATCTGCGCCCTTTACGACAATGCCGTTTTCCGAATTGGCTGACTGTCTTGTGACAGGCTTCTTCTTGACCTCGATGCGTTCTTCTTCTTTCTCCTTTACCTGATTGTCTGCTTCGTAATATTCGATCAGCTTCTGACCAAGCTTGGATACTGTGCTTCCGCCTCTTGATATCTGCAGGAAGAGCTCATTTACATTGGAGCAGTTGAAATCCTTTACTGCCTTGAGAATGTATGCGTTCTTGGTGACAAGTGCAGGATCATAGCCCTTCTTTTTTATGTAATTGTTGATGTTTATGCGGCCTTTGCTTACATCGGAATCCTTGTCGGCTTTGCGGAGCCAGTTGCGGATCTTATTCTTGGCTCCTGAAGTTTTGCACTTCTTGAGCCATTCAACGCTCGGACCGGATGAGTTAGCAGATGTGACGATCTCAACGATATCTCCGTTCTGCAGAGGATGGTCTATGGTGACCATCTTTCCGTTTACCTTTGCTCCGACACATCTGATACCTACGTCAGTATGGATCTTGAATGCAAAGTCGAGAGGAGTGCTCTCAGCAGGAAGCTCAATTACGTCTCCTCCAGGAGTGAATACGAACACCTGATTGTCGAACAGGTCTACCTTTACAGTGTTCAGGAATTCCACGGAATCATCGGCTTCCTTCTGCCACTCAAGAGCCTGTCTGAGCCAGGCCAGCTTCTGTTCGCTGTCATCTACTGTACCGGATACCTTGCCCTCTTTGTATTTCCAGTGTGCTGCGATACCGTACTCAGCTATGCGGTGCATCTCGTAGGTCCTTATCTGGATCTCAAAAGGCTCTCCGTTATCACCGAGTACCGTCGTATGTATCGACTGATACATGTTCGGCTTAGGCATCGCTATATAATCCTTGAATCTGCCGGGGATAGGCTTCCATCTGTTGTGGACCAGCCCGAGTGCCGCATAGCAGTCCTTTACGCTGGACACAAGTATCCTGACAGCGAGGATATCGAAAATCTCATCGATCTGCTTCTGCTGCATTATCATCTTGCGATAGATGCTGTATAGATGTTTCGATCTTCCCTTAACATCGTGCTGGATGCCCGCTTCGTCAAGCAGGTTGGAGATGGTTCCGGTAAGAACCTTGAGGTTCCTGGCATACTCAGACTTCCTGCGGTCTACAGCTGCAACGAGTTTCTTATACTCGAGCGGATGCAGATATTTAAGAGAAAGATCTTCGAGCTCGAACTTGATGTTGAATATTCCGAGTCTTCCTGCCAGCGGAGCATAAATCTCAAGCGTCTCCATCGCCTTTGTTATGCGTTTTTCCGTAGGCATGTACTCGAGCGTACGCATGTTGTGAAGCCTGTCTGCTAACTTGACAATAAGTACTCTTATGTCTTTTGACATGGCCAGAAACATCTTTCTAAAGTTTTCAGCCTGTGCAGCTTCACTGGAATCGTAGCTAATGTTTGTGAGCTTCGTAACACCTTCTACCAGATCTGCAATCTTATCATCGAAGTCTTCTGCAAGCTGTTCCCTGGTATAGCGCGTATCTTCAACTACGTCGTGCAGAAGACCGGCAATGACCGTTTCGTTGTCCATGCCAAACTGAGCCAGTATCTTTGCTACAGCTACCGGATGGATGATATAAGGTTCTCCGCTCTTGCGAAATTGCCCGTCGTGTAATTTACGGGCAATTTCGTATGCTTTGATAATGACAGAGTCATCGTATTTTGGATTGATCTCAGTCATATCCCTTATGAACTTTTCAGTTGACAGGTCAATTACTGCTGGTGCGGCCATTCCGTCTCCTGATCTGCGATAAGAGAGACTACAGTCTTATTCCTTCGTCGTCTCTTCTCTTTGCTGATTTCTTTCTCTGCTTGTCAGCTTTTGCCTTATTGTCTTCGTACTTGGATATTCCCTCTTTCTTTGTCAGCTCATAGAATACCGGGCTGCAGAGGAATATCGATGAATATGTACCTGTGAACACACCGATCATCAGCGGGATGAGGAACGATCTGAGTTCCGATGATGCCATGATGAACAGCGGGATCATTACGAGCAGTGTAGTGAGCGATGTCATAAGAGATCTTGACAGCGTCTGGTTGATGCTCGTATCGATGAGCTGTATGCCCTGCTTACGCTTGAAGAACTTTGAGTTCTCTCTGATACGGTCGAATACTACGATAGTGTCGTTGATCGAGTAACCTACTACAGTAAGGATACCTGCGATGAACGGGTTGTTGATCGTAATGCGGAATATAGCGTAAAACGCAAGTGCTACGAGTACGTCGTGAGCAAGTCCGGCTACTGCGGCAAGACCGTACTGCCAGTTCTTGAATCTGAATCTGATATAGATAAGCATGCACAGTGCCGCGAGCAGGATCGACTTGGTAGCATTTGTCCTGAGGTCCTTTCCTACTGTAGGCCCGAACTCTTCAGAAGCGAGTACGTTATCGTCCGTTATTCCGTATTTTTCAGCAATTTTGTCGATTACTTCCGAACGTTCAGCAGACTTGAGGTCCTTGATGGTTCTGATCACGATCTGAGTATTACCTTCACCCGCATATACGATAGTTGGATTAAGGTCAAAGTCAGCTATTGTTTCCTTAACTTCGTCGATGTCGACCTTATCACCCATCTCGATCTGCATCATGGTACCGCCTGTAAAGTCAATACCGTAGTTGAAGCCCTTGAATGCAAATGCTGCAACTCCGATGAGAATGACTGCAAGGCTGAGTGCATAGAACTTCTTTCTGTTCTCAATGAATTTGATGTTGACGTTCCAGCTGAACTTCGGAGTTCCGTCTTCCTTGACACCGAACATTGCATTCGTCCCGAACTTTTCGCTCTCTGCAAGCAGATTTACGAAGAGCTGTGTAATGAATACTGCAGTGATGACGGATACTACAGTACCGATCATCAGTGTAAGTGCGAAGCCCTTGACGGATGTTGTACCGAACATGTAGAGCACGAACGCAGCAACGAGTGTAGTTGTCTGTGAGTCGACTACTGTTGAAAGTGCTGCGCGGTAACCCATGTCTACAGCAACTCTGACAGATTTACCCTTCTGTATCTCTTCTCTGATTCTTGTGAAGATGATGACGTTGGAGTCAACTGCCATACCTATGGACAGGATGATACCTGCGATTCCAGGGAGTGTGAGTACGGAACCCATACCTACCATGATCCAGAGCACAAGCTGTATGTAAAGCAGGAGTGCGAGGTCAGCAATTACTCCGAGCATTCCGTATGCAATTACCATCAGGATGAGCACGAGTCCGAGTCCGATAGCTCCGGCCTTTACAGAGAGCGTAAGAGCATTTGCTCCGATGGTTGCAGTCTGTACGGATGAATTTATCTCCTCGAGGTTAGCCGGAAGAGCACCGCCTCTGATGAGTGCGGAAAGCTGTGAAGCTTCTGTCTCACTGAAGCCGCCGGCTCTGGTGATTTCGCATGTTCTTGAATTGATCTTTTCATGAACAAGCGGTGCCGATATAACTTCGTCATCGAGGGCGATGACGATAGAAGTAGGATCTACAGTATTGCCTTCTTCATCTGTCATCTTGGCTTCAACCTGACCCTGATAAGCTTTTTCCGTAGCTTCGGCAAAGGCATTGCTTCCGTCTGCCGTGAAGTCTATGGTGATCTTATAACCGCCGTTCTGCGTATCGTTTGCCATCTGGGAATCACTTACACCTTCACCTGTAAGGGCGAGAGTTCCGTCAGCAAGGAAAAACTGCAGCTGAGCAGTACGGCCGATCTGTGAGATAGCTTCTTCTGCATCTTCGACGCCCGGCATCTCGACTCTGATTCGTCTGTCACCTTCGATCGAAACCTGGGCTTCACTGATACCCATGGCGTTAACTCTGTTCTCGAGCACGCTCTTTGTCTGATTCATGATCCCCGCAAGCTCTGTGCCGGTCTCAGGGGTATCAGCTTCAAGTAATACATAGACACCGCCGTTGATGTCGAGTCCGTACTTGAGCTGCTTTCCGAGGTTACCGAAATTCTCACCGAGGCCGAAAAATGATATCAGCCAGGATGCTACGAGCAGCACGACGATCAGTACCGCAAATACTTTTCTTCTACCTGTTTTCTTTGATTTCATAACTCCTAAATACCTTTCAATTATTTGTCGCATTTTCAAAAAAGCGCAAAATACGACATTAAATAATTATTCAATCTATTTTACTCGTTTAAGCTTTATTTTTCAATGAAAAAAGCACATCCGAAGCGCTTTCGGATGTACTTATTTCAGTTCTTTTTTGACGTTTTTTATTCAGCGTCGTCGCTTTTTCTGCTGAGCTTCTTAGGAGTGACCTTTTTGTCTCTGGATGGAGCTTTCTCCTCCTCTGCTTCCTTTGCAGCTTCCTTTGCGGCAGGCTTTGCTGCTGCGTTAGGATCCTTAGAGCTGACGCTTGCGATCGCGGACTTGAGGAACTCGATCTTGTTCTTGCCGGCAGATGTCGAGATGATGATTGATTTCTCGTTGATCTTCTCTACCTTGCCGATAACGCCGCCGATTGTGATGACTTCATCTCCGACTCTGAGAGCGTCTCTCATCTCTTTGTCGGCTTTTTCTTTCTTTCTCTGCGGTCTGATCATCATAAAATAGATCATGGCGATCAGAAGTACCATCAGCACTAAACTGAATGCAGGACTGCTTGGATTCATAATACCCTCCTAATAAACATGAACTTTTAATTGGTGCCGGCGGTGGGGGTCGAACCCACACGATATCACTATCACGGGATTTTGAATCCCGCGCGTCTGCCAATTCCGCCACGCCGGCACATGGTAATTTTGGCTAAAAAAATGGTGTGGATGACTGGACTCGAACCAGCACGGTTTCACCCACATGGCCCTCAACCATGCGCGTCTACCAATTCCGCCACATCCACACGGCACTTATGGATTATAACCATCTTCAAATCATTTTGCAAGGCCATAATCAAAGTTTTTTTAAAAAATGATAAAGAAATTATATCAATCCATAAGATTTAAGTGTTTTGTCTACCGATTCTCTGAGTTCTTCAAGGGTACCGTTGTTGTATATTACCTGATCGGCAAGCTGTACTTTCTTTTCCTCTCCGTCCTGCGAATCCATAATGAGGTCTATAATTGACGGATCGATCCCATCTCTGGCCATTACTCTGTTTTTACGCACTTCATAATCAGCAGTAACGACCCATACGGCATCATAGTCATCTTCACTGCCCGTCTCAAAAAGAAGCGGTATATCAAAGAACAGCGCTTTGTCATCGCTTGCCGCCCTCTCCTTTTTTATGGCTTCTATGTCTTCAAGCACGACTTTCGTGGTTCCTTCCTCAAGGACCTTTTTCATTTCCGGGTTCCTGAAAACAAGATCTCTCATGGCTGCGCGATCCAGGCTTCCGTCTTCGAGTATGAACGACGGGCCGAAATGTTCGCGGATATATGGAATGGCTTTTCCTCCTGCCGAAGTCATTTCACGCGACATTTTGTCGGCATCGACAACCGTAAAGCCTTTGCTTATAAGATAATTGGTTACCTGTGTTTTGCCGGAACCTATACCGCCGGTCACTGCAATAGTTATCATACTCTGTTCTCCGTTATTTGAGTTCGTACCACGTTTTTCCAATATGTATGTCACAGATGAGATCCACTGCAAGATCAGCTGCACTCATCATGCATCTCTCCAGTATCTCTCTGACTTCATCAGCCTCTTTGTCAGGTCCCTCAACTATCAGTTCGTCGTGTATCTGAAGTATAAGTCTTGATTCCAGACCCTTTCTGCGAAGTTCAGAAGATACAGAATTCATGGCTATCTTTATTATATCAGCAGCTGTGCCCTGAATAGGAGTATTCATGGCCAGACGTTTTGCAAGTTCGCGTTCCATGAATTTACGCGAAGCGAATTCCGGAAGCTTACGTACCCTTCCGAAAAATGTCCTTACCTCGCGAAGCTGTTCTCCCATCTCGATCTGCCTGTCCAGGTACTCCTTTACCGCTGAATGCTTGGCGAAATACTCATTGATATATCTCTGGGCATCGCTTCTGGTGATGTTAAGGCTTTCACCGAGACCGAAGCCGCTCATGCCGTATACCACTCCGAAATTAACGGCCTTGGCTCTGGTTCTGTCGAGCGGAGTCACTTCATCTTCAGGTATGTCAAACACTCTGGAAGCAGTAGCCCTATGGATGTCCTTTCCTGCGCGGAAATCAGCGATAAGCGATTCATCACCACTGAGTGCTGCAAGTATGCGCAGCTCGATCTGGGAATAATCTGAGCCTGTGAACATCTTCCCGTTTTCAGCGACAAAAGCCTTCCTGATCAGTCTGCCGTAATCATCACGTATAGGTATGTTCTGCAGATTAGGTTCAGTACAGCTCAGTCTGCCTGTTGCAGCAACAGTCTGCATGAAATGAGGTCTTACCCTGCCATCTGGACCTATCAACGGAAGCAGACCGTCAACGTATG
Source organism: Mogibacterium sp. (assembly GCA_017432075.1). Taxonomy (GTDB): domain Bacteria; phylum Bacillota; class Clostridia; order Peptostreptococcales; family Anaerovoracaceae; genus Crickella. Next base: position 23,016 of record JAFRJV010000066.1, read on the forward strand.
TGCTCTTAAGCTTGGCAAGTTTCCGGTATCCGAGCACATCGGCGACTATCTTATGATCGTCCTTCAGCTTGTCCAGTATGTCGGCCGCTGTCGAGTATGATCCGCTCTTGCTTTTTCCGCTTTTCGGGTAAGGTATATTCAGGTTTTCGAACAGAACGACACCAAGCTGTTTAGGCGAATTTATATTGAACGTGCTGCCTGCTTCTGCATATATCTCTTTTTCGAGCTTATCGATGTTTTCAGCAAGTTCATCACCTATGCCGGTAAGGATTGCCGGTTCGCACTTTATTCCTTCGAGCTCCATACGTGCAAGCGTCATGACCAGAGGCATTTCACACTCATCAAAGAGCTTTTTGAGGCTGCCCTCCTCCAATGCTTTCTGCTGCCCTTTTCTTACTTTTGAAACGTAAAAGGCTCTCTTTAAGAGGTCATCAGAAGGCAAATCGAGTGAGTCGTTTGAAACATCATCCGACATTATCGCGGATTCAGTCTCCCTGACTGCATATCCTGCATACCTCAGAAGCATCTTGTCGAGCGTATATTTCTGCCTGTTTGCGTCAAGAAGATACTCGGCGATCATTGCATCGTAATGTGGTATAAGATCGGCATCTGAACCTGCCAGCATTGAATATAGAATGCGTTTAAGTCCGCACCCGCACAGTTTATACGACTTTTCTGCGATCTGATCAGTAACAATGGAACGATCCATCGGAGTAAGCTCTTTTATGCATGCAAGCTTTTCATCTTCACTGTAAAGACAGATAGATGTTATCTCCGGCTCATTGATATGACCTGCATCAGCAGCTGCTTCGATATACACTTCGCTTCCCGGTTTGACTTCTTTCAGAAAGCTTTCAAGGTCGGTTCTCTTTAAAGCAAGGAATTCATCTTCATAGTCAGCAGTACCGGACACCTCAGACGCACCATCACCGGTCATTCCGGACTGCAGCTTTTTGATGAATGAATTGAATTCAAGTTCGGTATATATTGCAATAAGTTTCTCAATATCAGGACCTGTCAGTTCTAAATCTTTCCATTCAAATTCGACCGGAGCCTGGGTATTGATGGTAGCAAGCCATTTTGACATGCGCGCAAGTTCTATATTATTGCGCAGGTTCTCTCCCATCTTTCCCTTTACTTCATCAGCATGATCTATGAGATTTTCGATGGACCCATACTGTTCAAGGAGAGCTATTCCTTTCTTTTCACCGATACCCGGAACTCCCGGTATGTTGTCAGAGCTGTCACCCATAAGCCCTTTCAGGTCAATGAACTGCTCAGGCGTGAGATTATACCTCTCCCGCATCGCTTCGATATCGTAAAGATCGAATTCACTCATTCCGCGCCTGTTGATCAGCACGTTGACATGCGGACCGATGAGCTGGAGCTCGTCTTTATCACCGGAGATCACAAGTGTATCGATCCCGTCTTTCTCAGCTCTTGCAGCTACCGTTCCGATAATATCGTCTGCTTCATACTGCGGCACCTCAAGAACAGCTATATTCATGGCATCAAGCACATCATGAAGTACCGGGATCTGTGCCAGGAGTTCAGGCGGAGTTTTAAGCCGTCCTGCCTTGTAGTCCTTGTAAACATCATGTCTGAACGTACCGCCCTTCAGATCGAAAGCTACAGCCATGTGTGTAGGCTCGTAGTCATTAAGTATCTTTCCGAGCATATTAACAAAGGCAAACACACCCTGAGTGTGCATGCCTTTGGAAGTTACCATTGGTCTCATCGCAAAGTATGCTCTGAACAGCAGACTGTTGCCGTCAATGAGAATGAGTTTTTTCATGTTATTATTCTCCGGTTTATTGCATATCCTTAGCTGCAGGCAGACCGAACGCTCCTTCTGCAGACAATGCGCCATCTATCACAGCGTATTGCATCACATCTGTTGCCAGTGCAGCAAAAGCGTCAAAGTTGACCTGCTGTTTTCCGGTTGCGAGAACGAATACAGTGTCACCGTCCAGAGTTCCGTGAACAGGCTTGATAGCCCTTGCGTAAGCATCATGCAGGATAGATGCAAGCTTATTGGCCTGTGACTTGGTCAGAGCGGCATTTGTAATCAGGCATGAGATGGTAGTGTTGAAAACAATGTCATATCCCATCTCTTCGCGCGTAAGAACAGCGGGCTCTTCTTCCTCTGTTATTTCTTCTGCAGTCTCTTCGACCGTTTCTTCTATTACTGAAGGCTGTTCTTCTTCGGAAACCAATGCAGGCTCCTCTGAAGGGACTACTTCAGGTTCAGGCTCTTCAAAGAACTCTTCTGCAGGTTCTTCAGGTTCCTCTTCTGCCTCAGGTTCTTCTTCTATTTCAGGGTCTTCTGCGAGCTCTAAAGGTTCTGCTTCTGTCTCAGGCTCTTCAGCAAACTCTTCCGCAGGTTCTACAACTGCCTCAGGTTCCTCAATAGGCTCTTCTGCAGGTTCTTCTGCTGAAATTTCTTCCGGTTCAGCTGATACTGCAGGGATAGAAACTTCATCATTAGCCAGTGAGGTCTCTTCTGTAACAGTCACAGCAGGAGTTTCAGGTATGAACTCCTCTTCAGGTTCCGCTTCTGCCTCAGGTTCTTCTATTTCAGGCTCTTCAGCGAGTTCTTCGCCAGGCTCCTCTGCAGAAGCTTCTTCCGGTTCTTCAAAGTGCTCTTCTGAAGATACTCTTTCCGGTTCCTCAGCCGGGACTTCATCAAATATCTCTGCAGGTTCCTGAGAAGATATTTCTTCCGATTCCTGCTCTTCGAAAACTTCCTCAGCCGTTTCAACAGCAGGTTCATCAATGGCTTCCGGTACTTTTTCAATGACTTCAGGCGCCTGCCCGTTAGCAGCTCTCTCTTCCTCGAACTGTCTTGCAACAGCGGCAAGGGCTTCCTCTATATCAGTTTTATCAATGAACGCTGTGCTTTCATCGACAAGTCTGACACTGTCATGCACCATACTCTTCAGAGTTTTGATAGTACCGTATATAGACTGTCCGTCTTCGGATCTCAGGCCGGCAATGATATTTCCGGCACCGTTATAAATGTCTCCGACGGCGTTTACAGCTGCTATCGCTCCGACTTCAATCACTCCGTCGCCGCAAGCAAAGGTTCCGAGTCCTGTTTTCATGGCCCTTTCATAACCTTTAAGTTTACCGACGGTAGCTCCTGTTCCTGCGCCATGATTGCCGTTTGAAAAGACACCTTCATATGCATTCTGAACAGCCCGGATACCCATCTGTACATCCGGAAACGCTTTATGGTCTCCTACCGGCAGATCGTAAAGAGATGCTCCGCAGACGATCGGGACTATGATGTCATCTCCGACATCAAATCCTATCTTCATCTCTGCAAGCTCCCGCATTACACCGGAAGCAGCTTCAAGGCCGAATGCGGATCCTCCGCTGAGAACAACAGCATTTACAGCATTCACTGTGTTTTCACTTTTCAGTAGATCTGTCTCTCTGGTTGCCGGACCTCCGCCTCTGACATCAACGCCTCCCACAGCGCCTTTTTCGCATATGATGACGGTGCAGCCTGTACCCTTTTCCCTGTCCTCCGCGTTACCGAGTTTAAAGTCCCCTATATCGGCAACGCTGATGATTTTCATAGCCATATGTTATCCTTTTGTTCTTTACAACGGCTTATTTTGTTAACTATACCATAATCAGAAGCATTTTTTAATCATTTCGGCATCAGGCTCCTCTTTGCAGAGCGAGCCGACAACAAAATATGCTATTCCGCTTACGATAAGTCCCGCAATGATCTCATGGATACCTAAAGGCAGTATCTTGACTCTGTTGAAGAATATGAATACTGCAAGGCCGCATATCACTGATGCAAGACATGCCTTGCTGTTTCCTTTTTTCCAGTACAGTCCACCGATCACAGGCCAGAAGAATGTGGCTTCGAGGCCGCCGAATGCAAACAGGTTGATCCAGACGATAACATCCGGAGGATTGAGTGCCAGAAGGCAGGCTATTATTCCTATGCCTGCTGTCAGAGCAAAACTGTATTGAGGGACTTTTTTGTATGAATCCTCATACTCCGGCTTCGCTGCTTCTTCAGCATCAAAAGGAACCTTCTTTATGTAATGGACATAAATGTCTTTGATGATTGTAGCCGATGCGAGTATCAGTAATGAATCGATAGTTGACATCACGGCAGCAAGCGGCGCAGCCAGGAAGAATCCCGCAGCCCATGCAGGCATATACTGCATAACAACATAAGGAATGACCTGGTCAGTAGTTGCGAGACCTTCCTCAGGAAGAAGCGGGTAAGAGAAAGTACCGGCAAGATGCATTCCGATCATAAGAATACCTATGACTACTGTTCCGTAGATCATGGCCTTATGCATTGATTCCGTATCTTTGAATCCCATGCACCTTACGGCAGTCTGCGGAAGTCCGAGAACAGCGATGCCGACAAGTACCCAGAACGAGATCAGGGCACCCGGTCTCAGTGCAGCTATCTCAGCTCCGTACTCGCCTTTTCCCATCAGATCCCATCCGGGATTTGAGGCATCAAGGGTGCTGATGATATTGTCCATACCGCCTGCTTCTTTTATTACAAAGAAAAGCAGCAGGAATGTGCCGATAGTCATCACTATTCCCTGAATAGTATCTGTAGTAACTACAGCTTTGAATCCTCCCACGGAAGTATAGATTATGACGACTGCTCCGAAAAGAAGCAGACCTGCCCAGTACGGCAATCCGGTAACGGTCTGAAGAAGCGTAGCTCCTCCGATGAACTGAGCTATCATCTGGGTTATAAAGAACACGACCATTGCGATACCACATACTATGACTACAGCCGGTGAATCATACCGGGCACGCAGATAATCGTTTACAGTTACAGAATTCGTTCTTCTGGCGATCATGGCGAACTTTTTACCAAGTACTCCAAGGGTAAGAAAAGCAGCACCTATCTGCACGCCTGCTACCCATGACCATGACATACCGAAGCTTGATGCGAGTCCAGGACCTCCGAGGAACGAACTTGCGCTTGTATATGTTGCGACAAGTGTCATTGCAAGAACAACACCGCCCATGCTTCGTGATCCTGCAAAATAATTTGAAAGAAATCCTTTATCGGCGTTTTCCTTTGCCGATTTTCTGCTTGTCCGTATTCCCAGCCAAAGGTTGATAAGCAGATACAGAATGAGGATGATCAGTACAGCAGCTTTTTTACTGAGCATCGAGATCGCCCCCTTCCTCATTATCTTCAAGGTCAAAGTTGACGAATACTTTCTTGAGCAGAACGACGACACCTGCTACGGCAATAATAAACATTCCAGGTGTGCTGATCAGCCACCATACCGGCAGCCCGAATAATCTCGCACCCGTTCCGGACAGGCCATAAGCAAAGCCGACGTTCCAGACGAAGCAGATCAGGAACAGTATCAGTGTGGCTTTCGCCTCCCTTCTGATCTGTTTTTCCTTTTGCTCCCTTGTCATTAACGATTTCATTTTTTTATTTCTCCTTTCTTTGCGGCACAAGTCCCAAAAACTGAGAAAACCACCCGAAAACGGGTGGCGTGGTTATCATTATCGGGTTGTGCCCGGTATAGTTTCCATGCGGAATACCATCCGTCACATGTAATGTAACACAAATTATACAAAAACAAAACAAATAAAAACCCGGAATACCGTTAAGCCTTTAATTGACGCCCTATCGTTCAATGATAAGGTGGGTACTCCCTGAGCCTGGCTTCTGTAGTCCACTCTTAGGAGGCTTTACATAATGCTTCCGCATCGGAATCCCTTTAAGTATGTGTAGGTTCAATTATGAAGACTTTAACGCATATTCCAGGAATTTGATATTCGTAATTAAACTATTTATTCAAGATCAAGGTCGCAGTTGAAATAGACCTTCTGAACGTCATCGTTGTCCTCAAGAGACGTGATGAGCTTGGTGAGAGATTTGATCGCACTCTCATCTGTAACATTGGCTTCCATCGAAGGGATCTGCTCGATTTCAGCTTCGAAGATCTCGTATCCGGCTTCTTTTATAGCCTGATGTACATCATTGAATGCTGCAGGATCTGTCATGATCTGGAAGTTATCTTCATTGACGATCATGTCATCTGCGCCTGCATCGAGTGCTACCATCATGACTTCATCCTCATCAAGGTCTTCTGAATCGATGATGACAACGCCTTTGCGGCTGAACATGTATGAAACGCATCCCGGTGTACCAAGATTTCCTCCGTTTTTATCAAATACGGATCTTACGAATGACGCTGTTCTGTTTTTATTATCTGTCAGAGCTTCAACGATGATAGCAACACCGCTTGGACCATAACCTTCAAACTGCAGCTCTTCGTACTGCTCGCCCCCGAGCTCTCCTGTGCCCTTTTTGATCGCTCTGTTGATGTTGTCGTTAGGCATTCCGATCGCTTTTGCCTTATCGATCGCTACTCTGAGTGATGGATTGAAATCAGGATCTCCTCCTGCCTTTGCAGCAACGATGATCTGTCTGGAATACTTTGTGAACATTGCAGAACGCTTTGAGTCCTGTGCTGATTTTCTGTTTGCTATTGTCCCGTGTCTACCCATAGGTAGTCGCCTCCTTATTCAATGATTATTCTTTTCTGCCTTTATTATACGCTCAGGCCTTTTCATCTTCAAGATTCTTGAATGCTGTTGACATCATGAGCTTGATGCGGTTCAGCTGATTTACTGTTGAAGCACCCGGATCATAGTCGATGGCAACGATATTTGCTTTCTCATCATACTGTCTGAGTGCCTTCAGCATTCCCTTGCCGGCTACATGATTCGGCAGACATGCGAACGGCTGCAGGCATAGAATGTTCTTTACCCCGCTGTCGATCAGGTCGACCATCTCTCCTGTCAGCAGCCAGCCTTCTCCGCACTGATTTCCGATCGAAATAAATCTTTCGGCATTTTTAGCAGTGTCCTCGATGCGGCAGTCAGGTTCAAAACGCTTGCTCTTTCTGCAGGCTTCTCTGGCGTATTTCCTGTAGGATTCGATAAAAGTGAGCAATGCTTTATTTATCGCCATGTCCTTCCAGGTTCCGGAAAGATTATTATAGTTGAACACCTTGTTGATGAATCCGTACTCGAAGAAGTCGATAAACGATGGTACGACTGCTTCGCCGCCCTCTGCTTCTATAGTCTCTACGAGGTTGTTGTTTGCGTTAGGATGATACTTTACAAGTATTTCTCCTACTATGCCCACCTTAGGCTTTACCATATCCTCGTGGATCGGTATGCTGTCAAAGTCTTTTACGATAAGTTCAAGATTCTTCCTGAATGTCTTTTTGTTAAGATCCATGCAGTTTTTGTTTATCTTGTCAAACCAAGAATCCATTACCGCTTCAGCAGAACCCTTTTCGATCTCATAAGGCCTTATCCTGTAAACACATTTCATCATAAGGTCTCCGTAAAGAGCTCCGTAAACGAGTGAAAGTGCGAGTCTCGGAGTTATCGAGAATCCGGGATTCCTTTCCAGTCCGACCATGTTGAAAGATATGACAGGGATCTGCTCCATACCAAGGTCCTTCAGTGCTTTTCTGAGCAGCGCAACGTAGTTGCTTGCTCTGCATCCTCCTCCGGTCTGTGACATGAATACGCCTGTTTTACTGAGATCATAGTCTCCGGACTTAAGAGCATATATTATCTGCCCTAGTGTAACTATTGTCGGATAGCATGCATCATTATTGACGTATCTGAGGCCTTCTTCTTCGGATTCCTTTGTTACTGCAGGCAGCAGGACCGCGTTGTATCCGGCAGCTCTCAGAACAGGTTCGAAGTACTGGAAATGCATAGGTGACATCTGAGGCACGAGAAGTGTATATCCGTCATTTCTCATCTCTTTTGTAAAGAGCTTGCGCTTATACGGATCGTTGCGTCTGCGGGCTTTTGTTCCGAGCTTCTCCCTCTCGTCGAGTGCGGCTTTAAGGGATCTGATCCTGATCCTTGCTGCGCCGAGATTGGCGCCTTCATCTATCTTCAGTACTGTATACAGTTTGTTATTCTGCTGGAGCAGCTCATCCACCTCATCGGTCGTGACAGCATCAAGACCGCAGCCGAACGAGTTGAGCTGGATTATCTCGATATCATCGTTCTGTCCTGCAAAGATGGCAGCCTTGTAAAGTCTTGAATGATATACCCACTGATCGAGTATGCGTACCGGTCTGGCAGCTTTTACCTTCCAGCTTACGGAGTCTTCAGAAAGCACGACCATATCCTGCTGGGTGACGAGCTCATCGATGCCATGATTGATCTCCGGATCGATATGATAAGGCCGGCCTGAAAGAATGATCCCCTTCTTGCCATGTTCTCTCATGTACTCGATCGCAGCGGCACCTGCTTCGGCTACCCTTCTTTTGTAAGCTCTTTGTGCAGTTCTGCCCGCATGCAGTGCATGCTCTATCTCCAGGATATCGGTGTTGATCCCGTACAGTGAATACTCTCGCTTATCCTTGCCGAGTCCGTAACTCTTTACGATGTTTTCACTTGCTTCGGTATCAACGCTTCTGCTGCCCGAAAAGAAACCGGTCATCTCGCGGATAAACCTGAGGTCATCATCATACGGAACGAACGGATGATAGAACTCCACATCATTGTCGAAGAAATAATCGGCCATGTTTTTGTCGATGACTTCCGGGTATGTTGCTACTACCGGGCAATTGAAGTGGTTCGGTGCAGTCCTGTCTTCAACAGCTTCATAGTTGATCGAAGGATAGAAGATCCGCTTTACACCGTTCTCCACGAGCCACTTGATATGACCGTGCACCACTTTGGCAGGGTAGCATGCAGTATCCGAAGATATTGTATCCATACCGCTCTGATACATTTCTTTATTTGTTGATGGGCTGAGTACGACCCTGAATCCCAGTTTCGTAAAGAATGCATGCCAGAACGGATAGTTCTCATACATGTTGAGTACTCTTGGGATGCCTATCACGCCTCTCTTGGCATCTTTTTCTTCAAGTACCGGACGGTCGAAGAGCAGCTTGCTCTTGATCTTATACAGGTTAGGAAGCTCTGATTTCCTGTTGCCGCCTCCTGCCCCCTTTTCGCAGCGGTTGCCGGTTATGTACCTGCTTCCGTCGGCAAATTTTGAAATGGTGAGAAGACAGTTATTGCCGCATCCTCCGCATCTCGCATTTGATGTTTTGACGCTGAAGCTGTCAACTTCCTCAAGAGGAAGTACTCCGGAGCGCTCGCCTTCGACATAATGATCGCTCGCGATTATTGCACATCCGTATGCTCCCATGAGTCCGGAGATGTCAGGTCTTACTACGTCCTTTTCAAGAATGATCTCAAGACTTCTGAGGACTGCCTCATTGAGGAATGTGCCTCCCTGGACAACGACGTGATCGCCGGTATCCGATGTGTTTCTGAGCTTGATGACTTTGTAAAGAGCGTTCTTTATGACCGAATATGAAAGGCCTGCGGAAATATCCGCTATCGAAGAGCCTTCCTTCTGGGCCTGTTTTACTTTGGAGTTCATGAAAACAGTGCATCTCGTGCCGAGATCCACCGGCCTGCGGCTTTTCAGCGCTTCAGCAGCAAACTCAGGCACACTCATGCTTACGGACTTGGCGTAGGTCTCAATAAACGATCCGCATCCTGAAGAGCATGCTTCATTCAGCATGATGCTGCTTATGGCGCCATCGTGTATCTGCATGCACTTCATATCCTGTCCGCCGATATCCAGTATGAAGCTCACCTCAGGAAGGAACTGCCTCGCAGCCTTATAGTGAGCCATTGTTTCTATCTCTCCGGCGTCTATTTTATATGCAGCCTGTATGAGGCCCTCACCGTAACCGGTAACTACCGATCTTCCGATGAATGCCTTCTCCGGCAGAGAAGCATACACTTCAGTAAGCACCTGCTTGACGACTGCAAGCGGATCCCCCTCATTGTTGCTGTAATGCTCATAAAGAAGCTCCTTATCCTTATTGATCACAGCAGCCTTTGTTGTGGTTGATCCGGCATCTATACCGAGAAAAACAGCTCCCTCGGCTCTGGAAAGGTCTCCTCTTTTTATAGTGTCTTTCGCGTGGCGGGACCTGAATTCAGCAAGCTCTTCATCGTTATTGAAAAGAGGTCTCAGATACTTTGTGTCAGATATGTCATCAGGCGAAGCATTCTCAAGCTTTGAGATCAGCGTGTCAAGTTCAACAGCTTCCTCATTGTCAGCAAGATATGCAGCACCGATGGCAACAAAGAATTTTGCGTTGTCAGGAAAGACAACGTCATCATCTTTAAGATCCAGAGTCTCAATGAACCTCTTTCTGAGTTCTGAGAGATATTCAAGAGGTCCGCCAAGAAATGCTACTTTGCCCTTTATCGGATGTCCGCATGCCAGGCCTGAGATCATCTGGTTAACTACAGCCTGGAAGATGGAAGCTGCTATATCTGCAGTCTTGGCACCGTCATTGATGAGTGGCTGTATATCAGTTTTTGCGAAAACTCCGCATCTCGACGCGATCGGATAGATGATCTTATGGTCTTTTGAAGCCTCGTTGAGTCCCGATGCATCGGTATTCAGGAGCACGGCCATCTGATCGATGAATGCTCCGGTACCGCCTGCGCATGTGCCGTTCATTCTCTGCTCAACAGTAGAACCGTAGAATGTGATCTTCGCATCCTCACCGCCCAGCTCTATCGCTACGTCAGTCTCCGGTATCAGTTCTTCAACTGCCTTGCTGCACGCTATTACTTCCTGTTCAAACCTTATGCCGAAAAGATCGGCAAGCGAAAGACCGCCGGATCCGGTGATCACCGGTCTGACGGAGATATTGCCTTTGAGTCCCCTGAGTTCTCTGATAAGCTCTCCGGCCTTTTCAAAGACGTTTGACATATGACGCTCATACTTTGAGTAAACGATCCTGTTATCGTCATCAAGCAGTACGAGCTTCACTGTTGTGGATCCTACATCGATTCCCAGTCTTAACATTTTCCCTTTTTTACGGCTGCATGCCGGAATGTCCGTGCCAGCCTTAAACAATTAGATGCAGAAATAAGATAATTCGGGCAGACCGTAAGCCGGGTTCTGTATCTGACGATCATCCATCTAGGACTGCAGTTGCCTGCAGCCTCATGCGACATACCTCTGGGCGGGTACGGGCCGCACCACTTTATGCCCATTTTGTCTTGCTCCGGATGGGGTTTACACGGCAGCTGTGTCTCCACAGCCCCGGTGAGCTCTTACCTCACCATTTCAACCTTACCACGGCATTACCCGTTTCGGCGGAATGTTTCTGTTGCACTTTCCCTACAGTTACCTGCGGCGGACGTTATCCGTCATCCTTGCCCTGCGGAGCCCGGACTTTCCTCA
>JAFRJV010000067.1 GCA_017432075.1 Mogibacterium sp.
GAGGATGGGTTATATGGGGGCGGATTTGAAGGCGAGTAATTAGTGCGAAAAAAATACCCCCGCATCGTTTTATGATGCGAGAGTATTTGTTGGTCATCTTAACTTAATGACATTGGCGTTTGACGCGGGGATGTGTTTTTAAATCAGGATCTTTGTTCTTCATTCATAACATCCAGAAAAACTTTTATTTCTTTCAGTTCAGCCAATGACTTATAAAATTCTTCCGTAAATGGTTTATCCCCGTACTTGAACTGTACGATCACGAAATTGCCTGCCTGCTCAGTTTCAAAACTCACTTCTTCGGTTTCCGGGTCATACTCTGCTTTATATGCAGAAAGCTCACCCTCATCAGCAAAAACTGCGTACAGGCTGTCATCATCGATCTCAGCAGGATCTCCCCAGGATTCAGGGATCGTGAAAGGGAGGGTCACTTTTACCGGAGCTCCGCTCAGATCTGTAACAGCTGTTCCGCCATCTGTGATGCCGAGCTGCCATATCTGCGGCATATCCGGGTGCTTAGCCGCATCTTCCGCAGTGAGCTCCCACGGTGAAACGCTTACAATCAAGCCGGCATCGTTGACCGCAGAGACTGTTTTTACGGAATCCACTCTTGCAATTCTGCTGTTACTGCCATTTTTTTCTCCGCCGCCATTGTTTGTGTCTTGCTTTTCCGTTTTTTTCGGAGCCGGGTTCACCGGGTCAGGTTTTACCGGGTCAGGCTCCACCGGGACAGGCTCTTCATACTTCACTCCGTAAATGACTGCGCCGTTTCCTGCTTTCATATGTCCTGATCCGGGGCTGCCGATCACACCGCTTCCCGTAACGGATGCTAAGGTGTGAGTGGATGATGAACCGCCGAATCCGCCTGTTGCCATATATTGCAGCACACGAACCATTATTACGTTATTCAAAGGGATCGGGGCCCATTGTGTGTTTTCGGAAATAGCAGAGGCCGGATAGTAATCATCAGATTTGAGGAGTCTGCGGGAAAAATCAGAGTAAATGATTTCCACTGCGACATTATACTTACTACGGATCTGCCCGTTTTCGTCGAGCAAACCATACATTTTCAGGAGATCAGGATAGGTAACCGGCTGTGTGCTGCTTCTGGACAGTGTACCCCGAGCAGTCGCTTCGTCGACGCGCCAGACGCGGTACATACCTTTTTCTGTATCCCAATCATCAAAAACGACACATCCCATGACAGGGATCTCGTCCAGAGAAGCCCGTAGATTAGCTTCGAGCCGGTTCATGTTCAATGGATACAACGTTGTTTCTGTTCCAATACCATTGACAAGTACTCTGGAAGCATAACCAACAGGAACTGCCGGTAAGGCACCTGACTGAATTCCGGTGTATTTAACACAGCCCGCGAGTACGGACACCGTACCGCCGGTGACTCCACCGTATATTTCCAGGAAGCTGTCAGTTAATCCGTCTCTTTCGTTGTACAAAATCTCTTCATTATAATGACCTACCCCCGAAACAGGATCGTATTTGTTGACTGCAATATCAAGATTGCCACCATTAGCAATTACAATGTTTCCGACTTTGTTATACGGATCATATTCAGAGTCTCTCGTGTCGATGCTGAGAGTGGAGGACCCCGAGACATTTAGCTTCGATATATCTATACCGGTTCCCCTTAGGTATATGGTGCTGTCCTTGACTGTTAAAGCAACAGCTCTGTTGCTGCCATCGGAATTGGCGTTTATATTCAGAATACTTTCTTCCAGAGGAACATCCAGATTTCCCGCGGGCTGCAGGTCAACTCCCGAAGACTTGACAGCTCCGGTCCCGGAAAGAGAGCCGCCGTCCTGTACTTCAATATACCCACCTGTAACAGCACCTATGACGTTCATGGCTCCCTGTATGATCAGTTCGCCTGCTATTATCGGATTGCCAACCTCGAGATATACATTCTGAGACCTGAGCTTATTGAGGTGTACAGAAGCCTCGCTGTCTACAGTAAGGGTGCTGTTTTCTCCTATGACTAATCTGGACCCGCAGTCCATTATTCTGACTATTCCATTTTTATGAGTCGGATTACCGGAACCGGCAGGCATGTCTGTCATGTAATATGTGACGTCTGTCACGGGCTCGTCAGATCCGTCAGGAACCCAGGTTTCCGTGCGGACACACATGGCACCGAGTTTCAGGCTGGAACCATCCGGCACTACAAGATTGACACCGTCCAGAGTGTACGTTTCATCCAGGATACCTGGTATGCTGCCGTTGATGAGCACATAACTGTCATCATGCTTCAGGAAGACTGCGGCGCTTCCCTCATCATAGATTGCTGTATTAGGCATAAGGGATATGCCGTTGCCGTCTTCGATATCAATGCTGTCTATCAGCACGATACCGGAACCGACGATATTATAGGAGCAATTTCCTTTCAGCGCTCCGATCCTGTTAACACCGGCAACAGCCAGCGTAATGACTCCTTCGTCCGCAGATATCTCTTCTTCGCTTCCTTTGAAGTCAACCATGGCTATATATTGTCCGGCAATATTCTTCCAGCCTTTGCCATCTGACCAGTGAGATGACTCGTCATCTCCGGAATCAAATGAAGTATCACCGATATGGATCTTTTTGCCGGCAGAGCTCCCGGCAGTGGCAGCCGATGCAGTTTTTGCTGCAGATCCGGCAGGTTCTGAAGGAGCGGTGACCTTCTCGACGGCAGTATCGCTTTCACCGGCAGGCTGCTCCGGTACTTCAGTATCTGCTGAAACTTCTTCATTTATGCATGCAGTTTCTTCAGGCCCACCCTGATCCGGAACAGCTGAAGTATTTGCTGTATCCGCAGCTGCCGGCTCCGGGCCTGGTTCAGATGGTTCCGCCTCCGCGGTTTCTGAAGAAGAGGCCGGCTGTGCCTGCGGCTCTTCCTGAATATTAATATCAGAAACTGTGCTGTCGTCGTGACTTTGGTCCTCAGGCATTTCATCAATGGCAAAAATAGCAATAGAATTGAACAGTACCATTGCTATGATCAAACCCGAACATAAGAGTTTCCGGAGCGTTTTATTAAGTATCTCTTTCATATTACCGGCCCTCCATTTCCATGAATCGGCTCATAGTAACTGATGAATATAATATATCAAATCATGCATTGCTATGATACAAAAGATAAAGATATAACAACCTGATGTGATATCATATTGTTGTCACAGCTCATCGCGGTAAGCAGCATTTTGCAGTGGAGGATAAGCAATGATGATCTACGATATTTCCCAGGAAGTTTTCAGCTGTCAGATATATCCCGGGGACCCGGCTCCGGAAAAAACGGTGCTCAGTTCAATGGAAAAAGGCGACTCGTATAACCTGACGGCATTCAGCATGTGCGCTCACAACGGCACACATATAGACGCACCGTATCATTTTATTAAAGACGGGAAAACTGTGGATGAAGTACGCCTGGATGCGTTTGTGGGAATGGCTTATGTTGCGGAACATCAGGGGATCGTCTCCGGCGATGATGCCGCAGAAATACTGAAAAAAGCGAAAGAGCAGAACCCTGAAGCGGCAAGGAGAATTCTAATTAAGGGAACAGCTGAAGTCTCTTCGGAGGCAGCAAAAGTATTTGCCTCCTCAGGGATATTACTGCTTGGTAATGAGTCCCAGACGGTCGGCCCTGAAGACACGCCGATGGAAGTGCATGTCATACTTCTGGGTGCCGGTGTCATATTGCTTGAAGGAATCCGGCTGGAGGATGTATCAGAAGGGGTGTATCTGTTGAATGCAGCACCACTGAACCTGTCCGGTGCGGACGGTTCGCCATGCAGAGCTGTATTGATAGATGCTGAGAGATAAAAGAGGGGTTCAACGGGGGGACGTATGAGAGATTATGATCTTGTTATTGAAAATGCAGCCATACTGACGATGGTTGCCGATGGGACGATCATTAAGAACGGAATCATCGGTGTTAAGGATGGTCTCATATCACTTCTGGGAGAACAAACAGCGAATCTCTGCTGTCAGGCTAAGAAGCGTATCGATGCTCAGGGAATGCTTGCACTTCCCGGTTTTGTAAATACACATGTACATTGCTTTCAGTCTCTGCTCAAAGGACTTGGCGCGGACAGGCCGCTCATTGACTGGCTGAACAGTTCAGTGCAGCCGTTTGGTGTCAGAGTGACTCACCGGCAGCAGGAACTCGCTGCGCTTGTTGCGTGCCTTGAAGCTATTAGGAGCGGATGCACGACTTTATGTGAATTCTTCTATACGAATCAGGATCCCGAGCTTGCTGATGTGTGTATCGAAACGATGCAAAAGACGGGCATCCGAAGCGTCATGATGCGTACCTTTCAGGATTACGGTGAGGAATATAATGTTCCGGACTGCTATGTCGAACCGGTGGAAAAGGCGATAGAAGAGGTAGAACGTCTGAGAAAAAAGTACAGTTCAGATGACATGCTTTCCATCTGGACGGGACCTGACGTAACATGGGCGACGACGCGAAAGGGCTATAAGACGATATTGGAGTACTGCCTTGACCGTAAAGTGCGCTACACGATGCACCTTAATGAGAGCAGGGAAGACAACGATATGTGCCGGCGGCATTACGGCAAAAGCATTGTGGATCTCCTTGATGAGATCGGTTTCCTGACCGATCAGTTCCTCGCGGTACATTGTGTATACCTTACACAGAGCGAAATAGAGCTTCTTGCAGAAAGAGGAGTTTCGATAAGTCATAACCCTGCAGCAAATCTGTACCTTGGCTCCGGGATCGCACCGGTACCGGAGTGCCTCCGTGCAGGTATCAATGTATCGCTGGGAACCGATGGTGCTGCAAGCAATAATACGACTGACATGCTCGATACGATGAGGCTGGCAGCTCTGATACATAAAGGAGCCTGCCGCGATGCAACAGCGATGAGCGCTGAAAAGGTTGTCAGGATGGCGACCTTGGGAGGAGCAAAAGCACTAGGAATAGAAAAAACCGTCGGGACTCTCGAGGTAGGAAAGAAAGCGGATATCATTTTGTTTGATCCGGCGAAGATAAGATCTGTTCCTATGCATGATCCTATAGCGACCCTTGTGTATTCGGCATCTGCTGAAAACATCGATACCACGATCGTAAATGGGGAAGTCGTATACAGCAAAGGGGTCTTTTCCTGCGGTATTGATGAAGAACAGCTATATCATCAGGTGATGAGTGAGCTGGAGGAGCAATGAAAAAGAAACTATTATACATGTTAATGATGGCTGTACTGATCGTGGGTCTGAATGCATGCGGAGGCCCGGCGGACAGCGCTGATACAACAAGAGCCGAAACAGAAAACACTGGCGAAGCAGAAGCTGAGCCGGCGGAAGGGCATTTTACTGTGGAGGAATACATGCAGGGGAGCATGGATGGTGAAATGCACGTCATATACAAAGTCACCAATGAATGTGGCTTTGATATTTACAACCTTCACGGAGATGTAAATTTTATGTACGGAGACAGTGATGAAGTTTACGAAGGCGGATTGCATTACACCGGATGCCTGAGTGACGGACAGACTGCATATCTCACATCGAATGCATGGAGTGTAGATCCGGAAACCATTAATACTTTCAAGCTGACAAACCTGTACTTTTTTGACGGTAACCGGGACTACGTCTATAATACCGAAACAGGCAGGACCACTGCCGGAGACGGAAACTACGAACTTGATACGAGCGGGGATTTTGATACTGCCAACGCTCTGACTTTTTCCCTTACAGAGAAAGGCGTGAACAGCGAGGGCGAGCTCGTATATATTGCTGAGATCACCAACAACACAAGCGGGACTGTTGAGTCGATAGACTATTATATCGATGGCCTTGACGGCGAAGGTGTTATAGTAAATGTCGGCGGAGGATATGCCGGAGATGAGTTCGGACCGGGAAAAACTGTAAGCAGCGAAGCATATTTCAGAGAGAATATTGATGGAGCAGGCCTCATAGATAAGATCAGAGAGGTCAAGGTATCTCATTACATGTATTATCTGACTGAGGACGATGAAAACGGTAATAATTACTATGAAGTCGATGTTCTGAGCGGAACAGCCTGGGGCGCTCACATTGATGTATAGTACAAGATGATTGACTAAGGAGAGGCAACTGAAATAATGATACTGAAAACATTACAAAGGCGCAGGATAAGTTTTATACTCACTTTTCTGATTTGCATTACTATGTGTTTTTCCGCTTGCGGCAGCACGGATGATGAAGAGGAACCTCAGGAACCTGCAGAAACTGCAGCGTCTGAAACTGCCGTATACACGCCTGAAGTGGATAAGGACAGTGCTCAGGCAAGACGGGAAGAAATGTGGAAATACAGAGATGATGACAAGGTTAATCAGATCCTGTTTGTGACACATACCGAAGGGACTCAGGCAACGGCAGAATTCTATGTTAAAGTTCCCGAAGAGAACAATGCATGGGTGATGGAGTTCAGTACGGATGCTTATATAGGAGTCGATCAGATGGGTGTGCCGAATGAGCAATCCGGATATACGCCTCTGGGTGATTACGGTATAGGCAGTGCCTTCGGGATACGCAAGGATCCGGGTACTTCGCTCAGATACATTGATATCACTCCGACTACTTTTGCATGCGATGAAGACTGCGAGTATTACAATCAGATAATCGATATCAAAAAGACCAGTCATGACTGCAAGGGTGAGGAGATGTATAAATACTCGCCGGAGTATAATTACGGACTCCAGACAGGTACAAATCCTGACAATGAGTATAACAAGGGTTCAAACCTGTTCATCCATTGCAAAGGCGCAAAGCCATACACAATGGGCTGTGTGGCTGTTGATGAAGAATATATGATAACTATACTGCAAAAAGCTGACCCAGGTATGAGGGTATACTATAGTGAAATGTACATGCAGCAATAAGGAGATTTAATAATATGGGCAGATTGAAAGAACTTCGGGCATACGTAAATGCTGAACTGAATAAGATGGAAGATGAAGATAAGCGAAACAGTGCGATCGTACATCTTTACGGCGTCTCGCTTGCGGCGACTATGATAGCAAAAAAGCGTGGGCTTGACTGGGAACTCGCATCGATGGCAGCCATGCTGCATGATCTTCACGCGTATAAGAGCGGATCATATGATGACCATGCGCATAAGGGGGCAGACCTGGCAAGAGAGATCCTGGGCGTGCTGAATCTGACGAATAAGGAAGAGACAGAGATTATTTGCTCCGCCATCTATCATCACGACGATAAGCTTGTTACAGACGGACCGATGGATGAGGTACTGAAAGACGCAGACGTCATACATCATTGCATGAATGATCTGTCAAAAACTATCAAAGAGAAGGAACAGGCGCGTTTTGACAAACTGTGCAGGGAATTCGGCATGTGCATGGACCAGGTGAATACTGTGCTATAATCACATTATCAGGTGATAAAAGAAGGAGAGTGCTTTTTGAGAAAGAACTACACATCGGAGATTGTCGGCTGACCGGGAGGTTTGCAGACATTCTTACAAACCTCCCGCTGAAAGGCAATTGAAGTCGACAATTTTCAGGAGGTTAAACAATGAATACAAACGACGTTATCATACGTTTTGAGAATAAAGGCGAATACAGAGAGGTCGAGAACCTTATCAGGGAGTCGTTCTGGAACGTCTACCGCCCGGGATGCAGCGAGCATTATGTGATCCATGTGCTGCGTGATGATCCGGCGTTCGTGAAGGAGCTTGATTTCGTGATGGAAAAAGACGGTATTCTGATAGGACAGAACATGTTCATGAGGACCGTGATCAATGCTGACGACGGCAGGGCCGTCGAGGTGCTCACGATGGGTCCGATCTGCATCACACCGGAACTCAAACGCAGGGGATTCGGAAAGATCCTGCTCGATTATTCGCTTGAAAAAGCAGCTGAAAAGGGGTTCGGAGCCGTTCTGTTTGAAGGCAATATCGATTTCTACGGTAAGAGCGGATTCGATTATGCAAGGAAGTTCGGCATCAGATACCACGATTTGCCGGAAGGCGCTGATGATTCGTTTTTCCTGTGCAGGGAACTGATACCGGGATACCTGGATGGTGTGACCGGGGTGTATCAGACACCGGCCGGATATTATGTGGATGATGCGGAAGTCAAAAAGTTCGACAAAGGCTTTCCGCCGAAGCAGAAGCTGAAACTGCCGGGACAGATCTTCTGATCCGGAAGGGTATCGAAATACAGGTCTCTTATCATCTACAGCTTTATCCTGTACATGTTGATAGCCTATTTCATGGTGATCCTGCCGCTTCCTGACAGGGCATCGACCGTCGGCAATACGCTGCAGGATCACCTCAATCTCATACCTTTCAGGCAGATTTGGCTTTACTGGCATGACAGGGCGGTCAACCTGCCGGCCATACTGGCCTATATGAAGAGCATGGCGTTATGGCAGCTGCTGTTCAACATACTGCTGACCGTCCCGTTCGGCGTTTACATGCATTACTACTTCAATAAGAGCCTGAAGCGTACGATCCTGCTCTCGTTCCTGCTGAGCCTCTTCTACGAGCTGAGCCAGCTGACGGCGCTTTTCGGTATCTATCCGGGTCCTTACAGACTGGCAGATGTCGAAGACGACTCCATTTACAGTATGGCATATCGCTGGTCGTTTTTCTGTGTATTCTCGCTCCTGCAGGTGCTGCTGACCAAAGGCTATACTCTGGGGCATGCGATCTGCCGGATGATCTTGGTATCTAAGGACGGATCAGCAGCCACCTCTTCTCAGCTCTTGAAACGCTATTTCTGCCTATGGCTTTTTACGGGCTTTCCGATTATAATAGCCGGGTGGTTTGAAAACGGACAGTATGGGTCGGTCAAAGACTATGTGATCATACTTTTATTCGTTGCTTCAAGGATCTACTTCGTGATCTATTTCATGAAAGAGGCTGTGCTGAGAGGCGAGAGACCGATGACCCATGACAAGCTCAGCGGAACGGTCTATATGGCAGCAGAGATCCCGGAGAAAAGTCCGGTTGAATAATATATATTAAGTGTTGGTCTGGAGGACAGTTAATGAATCGAAAACTTATATTTCTGGATGTAGATGGAACGCTCACAGCTCCGGGCGGTGTTGAACCGCCTGAAAGTGCGCTCAAGGCGATAAAAAGGGCTCAGGAGCTTGGCCACAAGGTCTTTCTGTGCTCAGGCCGTAACTTTGGGATGCTTGGACCGCTGCGTAAGTACGGCTTTGACGGCGGCGTCGCGAGCTGCGGCGGATACGTATATGCGGGCGATAAAGTGATCTATGACTGTCCTCTTACAGAAGAGCAGAAGCAAAAGGTGATCTCTCTTTTATCAAATGAGGGAGTATCCCTTTCCATCGAGGGTAAAGATTACGTCTACAGCGATGAGTTGTCTGAGGATTTCATTCAGCAGAATGAACAGAGAAACGAATATCTGCTGGGCATGATCGATGCTGTCTGGACAGGACACAGCACAAAGCTGATGTCTGAATATGATGACTGCCCGATCTATAAGGTAGTATATACATGTGCCGGCCGGGATCAGCTTGAACCCGCAATAGAGGCGCTCGGGGATGAACTCAAATTCATCGTGCACGATTTCTCGGAACCGGGATGCCTGTTCGGTGAGATCATAAACCGCAAGTTCGATAAGGGCAGTGCTGTACGGATGGCAGCGGATGCCCTGGGCTTTGATATTGCCGACACCATCGGATTCGGAGACAGTCAGATAGACATCGAAATGATAGAAGCTGTCGGTACAAGCGTATGCATGGATAACGGAAGCGATTTTCTCAAAGAACGGAGTGACATGATCTGCCCGTCTACAGACGATGACGGCATCGAGTGGGCATTCCGTGAACTCGGACTGATATAATAAAACAAAAGGATTTTTAATTCATGAAAGCATGTGTTTTTTCGGATTCACACGGCCTCGTCGGCCATATGATAACTGTGATAGAACTTGAGAAGCCGGATATCTGCTTCTTTCTCGGAGATGGAGAAAGGGACGTCATCAGGCTGGAGGAGCATTTTCCGGACCTCCCGATATATGCGGTAAGGGGAAACTGCGACTTCAGAACAGATCTGCAGAGGCTGATAGTCTGCAATGTAGAAGGAGTCATCATATTTGCCACTCACGGTCATCTGTCCAACGTAAAATATGAAGATGATCTGAGGACGCTGACGTATCAGGCTAAAGAGGCCGGTGCGGATATAGCGCTTTTCGGACACACCCATTGCCAGCATCTCTCGGAAAACGATGGGATCACGCTGCTGAATCCGGGTCCGGCAGGCTACGGCTACTATCCCGGTTATGCAGTATTGAACATAGAAAACGGAACATTCACCGCAGAACTCAGATCCATCTGATATCAAAGAATGAAAAAGCTGTTCTCAGAGATACCATACATAAAGGGAGACCGCATCGTCCTCAGAAGGATAACTCAGGATGATGCTGCTTCATTGCGCGAGCTCACAGAAAGCGAAGCAGTGTACAGATATCTTCCGACATTTCTTTTTGAGAAGAAATACGACAGCATCGAATATGTAATAGACCGGCTCTACGATGAATGCTTCAGTGAATCCATCATACTGGGAGTTTTCCTTGATGAAGAATTCTGCGGGATCGCGGAGATGTACGGTTTCCGCGATGAGATACACAAGATAAGCGTGGGATACCGGCTCCTCGAGCGCTTCTGGGGGCAGTGCATCGCATCTGAAGCGCTTGCATTGATGATCGATTATCTCTACAATGAGACGGATATCGAAATAATAACCGCCAGCACCATGATAGAAAACCGCGCTTCGGCGAGAGTGCTGGAGAAAAACGGCTTCGATCTGGTGGTGCATGCCGTCCCCGAGAACTGGGGATATGACGAGCCGACAACGACCGATAAATGGATTCGCTGAGGCGCTGTAAATTCACCATTTGAACGCATTTAAATGAGCTGTTTGGATTATAATAATAAACTGTAAGGGACGGATATTTCATTCGCAAAAATGGTATCATTTGTCTCTGAACGGAGGGTATAAAAATGACGATCGAGATCAAAGAAAGAGGAAGCAGAGGATTTTACAAAGAATTCGTGAATGTCATGACTCAGTACAGGCAGCTGCTGTACAGACCTCAGGACAAGCTGAAGGATAACTTCAAAAGATACGCCTTTCTTACGATCGCAATGGTTCTTATTTGCCTTATGAGCCTTTATGGCGGCATCACAGGGTCATTTACCGCAACGAAGATACTGACAACCGTGTTTGGCGGAGTGGCTGCAGTTGCAACAGTTGTTATCCTTGTAAGGATGAATAAAATGGTTGACGGCTATCTTGCAGATGACCGTCCGGCCGTAGTCACGATCGACGATAACGGTGTCGAGATCGAGAAGACCGGTTCGCAGGCCGTAAGACTGGCATGGGACAACGTGGCGTTTGTAAGATCATTCGTCGAGTCCACGTGCTTCTTCTCAAAGGATCTGAGCGGGATCGTTCTCTCCGTAAATAACGACTATAAGAAAGAGATCATGGACTATATCAAAAACAATGAAAACATCAAAGTGATGGTAGTCAGCTAAGTGTAAACAGGTAACGTGCATCAGGCATGTTTTGATTATAGATACAGAGGTTATTGAAAATGGACAAGAAGACTTTTAATGAAAAAGATTTTGAATATACTATAGTAATGGATGCCAGCTATATCGGCCCTGACGTCAATGATGTCAAGAAGCCGGAGGAGGGCGCTGCTGCAGCCGAAGATCCGAACGCGGAGTATGAGCTGCTGTATAACGACTATGAGAGGATGATCCTCAGGGATCCTACCGTGCTTGACAAGGACGACGCGTATCCGCACTCATATCAGTGGCGTATGGGCGACAGATATGACCCGGGCAAGCTCGCGGCTCTCGAAGAAGCTCTTAACAACATTTGCAGAATATCGGATACCCAGGCATACAAAAAGTATATTGATGATATGAAAAACCGCAAGTTCAAGCCGGAGTCATGGGACTGATCCCGGCGGATTGAACCTGCTGATAAGTATATTGATTCAAGGGTCTCCGGCTACCTCAACCGGGGGCGCTTTTTATGCTGTATAAGCAATAAAAAACTATCACTGAAAGGAGTCATTAAAAAGAATGGCAGATCTTGAAAAACTTAAAAGGGATTATGCAGAACTGGTCATCAGATCAGGTGTAAACATACAGAAAGGACAGAGATTACAGATCACAAGCGAGATCGAATGCGCCGACTTCGCAAAGCTTTGTGCGGAAGCGGCATACGATGCGGGATGCAAGGAAGTACTGTTCCGCTGGCACGACGATGAACTTACACGCATGAAGTACCTCAGAGCCGCTGACGAAGTGTTTGACAGCATCGACCAGTGGGAAGTGGACCGCGCGAACGGTCTGGTCGACGAAGCGTGCGGATTCCTCAACATCTATGCGGAAGATCCTGAAAGCCTGAAGGGCGTCGATCCTGACCGCATCAGAAGAGCACAGATAACCAGCGGCAGGGCGCTCGAGCACTACCGTCAGAAGATGATGAGCAGCGAAGTTCCATGGAGCATCTGCTCTGTGCCGTCAAAGGCGTGGTCGAAGCTGGTGTTCCCTGAACTCAGCGAAGAGGAAGCTATCGCAAGAATGTGGGAAGAGATCCTCTCGTGCTGCAGAGTAGACGGCGGAGACGCGATCAAAAACTGGCAGGACCATATCGACGAGCTCAAGAAACACGTAGACATCCTGAACGGATACAACTTCAAGACACTGAGATACAGGAATTCCGCAGGTACAGACGTTACAGTCGATCTTCCTGAAGGCCACTACTGGGAAGGCGGATCGGAGATAGCAGGTACGGGAGTCGTCTTCTCGCCTAATATGCCTACAGAGGAAGTATTCACGCTTCCTGACAGAAACAGCATGAACGGCACCATCGTTTCCACAAAACCTCTCAGCCACAACGGAACAGTCATCGAAGGCATCGTCTTCAAGGTAGAGAACGGAAAGATCGTTGAAGCTCACGCTGACAAGGGTGAAGACATCCTTAAGGACGCAATAACAGTTGACGAAGGAGCTTCGTACTTCGGAGAAGTAGCACTCGTTCCGTACGATTCACCGATCTCCAACAGCGGCGTGCTTTTCTTCAACACACTGTTCGATGAGAACGCATCGTGCCACTTCGCGTTCGGCGAGGCATATCCGCTGGTCAAAGGCGCTGAGAACATGACAAAGGAAGAGCTCAAGGCTCTCGGTGCAAACACATCGATGACGCACGTCGATTTCATGGTAGGATCCGAAGACCTCGAGATCACCGGAATCACGCATGACGGCGAAGAGGTTGCAGTATTCAGGAACGGCAACTTCGTATTCTAAGCTAAAAAAGACAGCTTCTGATCACAGCGATCAGAGGCTGTTTTTTCATTGACATGCATGTGATAGAATTGTTAACGATAGGAGATAAAGAAAAACAGAAGGGAGGGACATATGACTTATCTGTTATTCAACCCGCTGGCAAACAATTCAAAGGGAGAACAGGATGCCAGGCAGTGGGCCGCAGAAAACAGTACTGCGTGCGAATACAAGAGCCTGCTGGACATCAAAGATATGAAAGCATTCTTTGACGGTCTCAAGGATGACGACGAAGTCATCCTGACAGGCGGTGATGGCACTATGAACCGCTTTGCAAACGACGTATACGGATATGAGTTCAAAAATCCTGTGTACTACGTGAAATGCGGAAGCGGCAATGATTTCTATCGTGACAACGAGAAATACGCCGTGAATGGAAAGATCGACCTCAGGCCGTTCCTTAAAAGCCTGCCATTGGTCACGGTCAAGGGCATACAGAGAAGATTCGTGAACGGCATCGGATACGGTATCGACGGCGAGACATGCAGGATAGGGGACATCCAGAGAGCCACATCGGACAAGCCTGTCAGCTATTCGAAGATCGCCATAAGGCTTCTCCTTGGCAGTTATAAGCTCAAGAAAGCGACCGTTGAGGTGGATGGAAAGGTAAGCAGATTTGAGAACGTCTGGATGGCTTCGACCATGAAGGGTCGCTTCTACGGCGGAGGCATGATGGTGGCTCCGGCCCAGGACCGCTTCAACGAGGATGGCACTGTTTCGGTAGTCACGCTGTACAAGAAGAACAGGCTCGTGACGCTGATGAGATTCCCGTCGCTCAACAAGGGCGAGCACGTTCTGAAGAAGGACTGGGTGACCGTGCAGACAGGCAAAAAGGTGACGGTATCATTCGATCAGCCTTGCGCTCTGCAGATAGACGGCGATGTTATAGAAGACGTGCTGACATATACTGTCGAGACTGAAGTATAACGGGAGCGTGCCATGGATAAGTATGATGTGATAGTAATAGGAGCCGGCAACGGCGGCCTCGGAGCTGCCTGCCGTATCCTCAACGCGGGGAAGACCTGCCTGGTGTGCGAAAAGCACAATATTCCGGGCGGCTTTGCCACAAGTTTCGTGCGGGGCAGGTTCGAGTTTGAAGCATCGCTTCACGAATTCAACGGCATAGGCACGCCTGAAGAGCCGGGAAGCACGCGCATACTGTTTGAGCAGCTGGGGGTTGCGGATAAGATCGAATGGATACAGCTCAAGGACGCATACCATCTGATCTCCGAAGCGGAAGGCTACGATTACGTGATGCCATTTGGCTGGGAAGCTTTTGCGAAAGCAAACAATCAGCTCCACCCGGACGGTGAAAAATATATAAACGAGTTCTTCACACTGTGCCAGCAGATAAGGGACGCAATGGGCTACATCGGTGAAATGAAGGGAAAACCGGATCCGAAGGTTATGATGGAGAAATATCCGGATTACCTCGCTTGCGGATCTTACTCGGTCAACGAGGCCTTCGAGGCGCTGGGATATCCGAAAGAGATAGTCGACAATCTCAACACCTACTGGTGTTATCTCGGAGCGGACGGAAACAACCTGAGCTTCCTTCATTATGCGAATATGATATACAGCTACTTCTCAAAAGGAGCTGCCATACCGAAGTACCGCTCGCATGAACTTTCGCTTGCCTTTGAGGAGCGCATACACGAACTCGGAGGCGATATCTGGTTCAATAGCGAGGTCGTGAAGATCCTCACCGATGAAGAGGGCCACGTGTGCGGAGTAAGGCTGAAAGACGGCAGGGAGATAGCAAGCAGGCACGTCATTGCCAACTGCTCTCCGCATGTCGTTTACGGAAAGCTCCTCGACAGCGAAGCTGTTCCTGAAAGAGCCCTTAAGCTGACGAACTTCAGAAAGCTGGCGGGCAGGGGATTTACGGTATTTCTCGGGATCAGCAGGAGTGCAGAGAAACTGGGACTGAAGGACCACAATTACTTCGTATATGACACTTCGGACAGCGTGAAGCAGTACGAGTCCATGAAGACGATCGGCAATACCGCCGCGCAGGCTACCGTATGTCTTAACAATGCGGATCCTTACTGCTCTCCTGAAGGAACCTGTATCATCTACATGACGACGCTGTTCACGGATGACGCATGGAGCTCCGTAAAGAAAGAAGATTATTTCAAGGTGAAGAACAAGGTGGCTGCAAGAATGATCGAAAGATTCGAGAAGGCGACCGGCACCAATATCCATGACTATATAGAAGAGATAGCTATTGCTACCCCTGAAACGTATGCCAGATACTGCGGACATCCGCAGGGCACTGTTTACGGATACGAATCGCAGTACTACGATGGACTTATGAGCAGGATCCAGATGGTGGAAGAGGACAGATTCGTGCCGGGACTCAGGATAGGCGGAGGCTACGGAGAAAGACTGCTTGGCTTCCCGAGCAGCTACAAATCCGGTGTAAATGAAGCCGGCCGCACCCTGAGAGACATGGAAAAGGAGGGCAGGTAGAATGGCTTTTAAAAGAAGTAATGTTCCCGGCGAGGATATCAGACTCGCCATGGAAATGACCGCGAAACGCCGTCAGCTTATAGACGAAGCACCTGCAGCTCCTCTGGTTTATGAATACGGAGTCAACCGCCTGGCTAAGGCGCTGCACCCGGGCTTCGTAAAGGCCGTGATAGCAGACAAGGCTCCGTGCAGTGCCGACTGCTGGCGGATATGCCTTGAGCCTGCGGGCGGCGGAGAATTTCCGTTTTTCAGAGCCGGTCAGTTCATAACGCTGAGCTGCAAGGCCGGCGACTCGTTCCTGAGCCGCCCGTATTCGATAATCTCTTCGCCGAAAGAAGCTCTGGAAGGAAAGCTTGAGATAATGGTCCAGAGAAAAGGTATATTTTCGACCTTTATCATTGATGAAGCAGCTGCAGGCACTGAGCTTTGGATGGGCGAGCCTTCGGGCGACTTCCACCACGACGACATCCGTGACAGGGGGCATATTGTAGCCATTGCCGGCGGAAGCGGCGTCACACCGTTCCTTTCCATGATGAAAGCGATACGAGAGGGAAGCGAGGACTTCAGACTGACTTTGGTGTACGGCGCCAGAACAAGAGCCCACATCCCGTTCGATCCCGAAGAGTTTAAATGCGAAGGAGTCGATGTGGCTGTAGTTCTATCTGAGGAGGAAGCAGATGGCTATAGGCACGGCTTCATAACCGGGGATCTGCTGAAGGAATTCATCGATGACGATACCAGTGTTTTCATGTGCGGACCTGACGCGATGTACAGATTCGTACATAAGGAGCTGGAAAGCCTGGGATTCGATGAAACGAAGATCCGCCAGGAGAGAAACTCTGTTGGTGACCGGGAAGTCAGTGAAATCAAGGCATTCAGGCTTACAGTGCATATCCGCGATACAGTCTATGAGCTGGAAGCGGCAAATAATGAGACGCTGATCACCGCTCTGGAGCGCGCAGGCATTCCGGCAGTCGTCAGATGCCGCAACGGAGCATGTGGATTTTGCCACAGCAGAGTACTTAACGGAGAATATTTTATCGCCAAAGAGAATGATTTCCGCCGTTCAGCGGATAAAAAGTTCAATTACATACATCCATGCTCGACATACCCTGAGTCCGACATGGAGATCGACATTCCGATAATGAATCCGTAGTTGTTATTAGCGATATTACGCGGAGAAAGAGAAAATGATCGTATTTACAGTTGTTTATCTGATTGCTCTGTGCTGCTATTTCAAAACAAGAACGTCAGGCAATATAAAACACAGGGCTATCAACAAATACTTCATGGCCACCATGTATCTGGTGCTGGCTATCGTGACATTCATAAACAAGTACGAATTTGCGAGTTACCAGACGCTGCTCATGGCTGCCCTGATCTTTGCCTGGCTTGGCGACATCTTCCTTGTTTTTGACTTCGGACGCGGGGGTGACTTCTTCCTCGCGGGGAACGTCTGCTTCACTTTGTACGAGCAGATAGTGCTTGTGGACAAGGGCGGTTATAGTTTCAGAAATTTCGCATGGACCTTCATAGTGGCCGGCCTGATGCTGATCATAGTGATAATTGCCACCGGCCGCTGGCCTGAGAAGATCAAAATGGGCAAGATGCGCTGGCCGATGATCTTCTACCTGTCATCGATATTCATGCACGGCATCACGGGACTTGCGCTCATGACAATGATGCGCGGAACCAGCTATGCGTTGATGGGCCTCGGATCGTTCCTGTTCATGATCTCGGATATCGACCTGAATGTGTACAGGTATATTTTCAACAACAACAAATGGCTCGTCAGGTTCAACAGCCTTACATACTTCGTCGGTCTGCTCCTGATAGTGCTGAGCACCACATTGGTGTAAGCAGTACAGTGACTGACTGACCGATAAGGAGACCGCAAATGTACAGAGAAAAGATAGTCATTGGTAAAGGGACTGAATACCCGCTCAACGGATTGCTGACATTGCCGGACGGCACTGACGGACCGGTACCGGCTGTCGTTATGGTGCATGGCTCCGGCGCGAGCAACATGGACGAAAAGGTGCTCAGCCTTACGCCTTTCAAAGATCTTGCCGACGGACTTGCCGCACACGGAATAGCGTCCATCAGATACGACAAGCGCACTTTCGTGCACGGACGCAAAATGATGAAAGCCAATGCAGCCGGCATGACAGTGAAGGAGGAAACGATAGAAGACGCAATACTGGCGCTCGAATTGCTCAGAAACGACAGACGCATCGACAGTGACAATATCTTCATACTCGGACACAGCATGGGTGCGATGCTCGCACCGAGGATCGACGCCGAAGGCGGAAATGCCAAAGGTCTCATCATGATGGCCGGAACTCCGCACCGTCTCGAAGACATAGTGCTGAGGCAGCTGGAGCAGAGCCGTAAGGGCAGTCCGGTGCTGGGCATAGTGACCGGACTTGAAAAAAAGTACTTCGCGAAGAGATTCAGCGGCCTGTACGACATGAGTGACGAGGAAGCTAAGAAGAAGAAATTCGCAGGCAATGTATCGCTTTACTACTTCAAGGAAATGGGGAAGAAGACAGCTGCGGACTATCTGATGGGGAGCAGCAAGCCGGTGCTCATAATGCAGGGCGGCAGGGATTTCCAGGTGCTTGCAGATGATGATTTCAAAGCATTCAGGGAGCAGCTCGCGGGACGCGGCAATACCACATTTAAGCTCTACCCGGAACTCAATCATTGCTTCGTTACAGCAAAATTCGACGACATACTTAAAGCGTCGAAGGAGTACGGCGTTGAGCGCCATATCGGCGAAGAAGTGATCACCGACATCGCGGATTTCATTTACTCACAGGAGTAAATGAAATCCATACAAATCCGGCTGATGGGGAAAGAAGCGGGACGATTACATGAAGAACGATAGCAGCGTAAAACTCCGCAATATTTTACTTCCATTGTGGCTGATGGTTTTCCTGCCATCATTTCTTTGGATCGTGCTGATACCGCTGAATTACATCATCGACAGGGTGGTGCTCAGGTGGAGCCTCGGCGACTTGCCTGACAAAGGCCTTCTCTGCAGAAAACACACATGGAAGATATGCCTCGCAGGTTTTCTAAGCGATCTCGCGGGAGCCTTGATCTTGCTGGGCGTATCCATCCCGGTCTCAGAGATCAGCGAAAAGTTTTACGATATAGGCCATGCAATAATGTTCGATCCGTTCTCGGATCTTATCGGCTTATTTATAGTAGTGTCGAGCATCGCGGTATCTGCAGCCTGCATCTATTTCTTTGATAAATGGATACTGATAAAGGCAGGTCTGGAACCGGAGCAGGTGAAACGATCGGCGATCAGACTGGCTCTCATCACCGCACCGTATCTGTATCTTTTCCCGTCGCGTCTGCTCTATGAAGGCGGTATATTGGGAAACTGAGTAAATATAAGGGGGATTGGATATGCTGTTTGTTCTGATAGTTCTCTGCGCGGTTCTGGCGCGCATATTTCTCATCGAAGAGAGTAAGGAGGAGTACGTAAAGGCAGTAATCCTGAAAGGCCTGGCGTCGCTGTGCTTCGTAGTCATCGGGTTGACATGCAATCCGGGGAGCCATGTCTCGAATCTGATAGTCGCGGGACTCATAATCGGATGCATCGCAGACGTGATGCTCAACCTCAGGATGGTATTCAAAGAGAAAGGTCAGCTGATCTTCCTGGTGGGGATACTGGTGTTCCTGACAGGACACATCATGTACCTGGCGGCAGTGCTGCCGCTGTGCTCGTATAAGCTGGCATGCATACTCATCGGATTGGTTCTGACCGCTCTTCTGATGGTATGGATCTTCAAACGCATCACGGCAAAACCGGCATTCAAGATCTTCGGCGTCGTATACATCGGTGCCATAATGATGCTCAACTGTGTGGCGGTCGGCAATGTGATAACAGTACAGTCACCGTTCAACATCATATTCGCGATAGGAGCCGTACTCTTCCTGGTGAGCGATATCGTGCTCATACTGAATACTTTCAGGAGCGAGTTCAGACAGAGCCTGCGCAATACAAACATATCGCTGTACTACGCCGGACAGCTGCTGATCGCATTCAGCCTGACAATGCTGGCATAAATTTGTAAAGGAACTATTAAATGATCAAAATCTGCATTTTCGATTTGGACGGAACACTGGCTGCAACGCAGGAATCCATCGCAAGGCCTGTGAATATGACTCTGGCGCTTTACGGTCTGCCTGCGCAGCCGGTTGAGGCCTTTAATTACTTTGCCGGGGATGGCATCAAAAATGCGCTTAAAAGGGCACTGATCGCCTCAGGCGATACTGAGGCTGTGCATCTCGAGGAGGGCCTGCCTAAATGCAGAGCCTGGATGCAGGAAGATCCTGCGTATCATGTGGTGCCATATGATCATATGGTATGGGCACTAAAGGAACTCAAGAGACATGGAGTGAAGATCGCAGTTTTCAGCAACAAACCGCACGAAAGCGCTATAGGCGTAGTGGAGACAATATTCGGCAAAGGTCTGTTCGACCATATTCAGGGCCAGACAGACCTGATTCCTATAAAGCCTGATCCGGCGGGAGTATTTGAGATACTCAGGAAGTTTGGGGCTGAAAAGGACGAATGTCTGTATTTCGGTGATACCAACACCGACATGCTGACCGCACGCAACGCAGGAGTCACAGCTGTAGGCGTTACGTGGGGCTTCAGGCCGAGATCGGAGCTCGAGGAGTACGGCGCAGATATCCTGATCGACAGCGCAGCAAAGATCCCGGGTCTTGCCGGAATAGAAAAGGAGGACCAGAGATGACTATAATGGAAGCTATAAATGCCAGGCATTCGGTGAGGGCATACAAGGACACACCGATACCGCAGGATGTTCGTGATCAGCTGGACTCATTCGTAAAAGCGTGCAATGACGAGTCGAGGCTTAATATCACGATACGGTATGATGACCCGGCAGGATTCGACTCAAGGCTGGCGCATTACGGCAGTTTCAGCAATGTTCGCAACTACATAGTTCTGAAGGGAAGCAAATGCGCGGACTTTGATTTCATCTGCGGCTATTTCGGTGAAAAGATAGTCCTGTTTGCGCAGCAGCTTGGGCTCAACACATGCTGGACTGCACTTACCTTCAACAAAAGGAAAGTGAAGGAAATGGTTCCTGCAGGCGAAAAGCTTTGCATGGTAATAGCCCTCGGGTACGGTGAGACGCAGGGCCATGAACACAAGAGCAAAAGCATGTACGATGTGATCGACGTTAAAGGCGGCATGCCGGAGTGGTTCGTTGCCGGAGTCGAGGCAGCACTCAAGGCGCCGACCGCCGTGAATCAGCAGAAGTTCTGCTTCATGCTTGAAAACGACGAGCCATCAGTTAAAGTCAAAGGACTCGGCACATACACCAAGGTGGATTTGGGAATTGCAGCATATCACTTTGAAGCAGCGACAGGGAAAAAAGTGAAGGCTTAAGATAACCAGAGAAGCATTGCTTTGAGATTGCTCTAAAAATCCAAGGCAATGCTGTCATAATAGTATTTGCGAAGAAAGACTTCCGTCCCAAACGAAGAAAACCGGCCCTCGAGACGGAAGTCATAGAACTAAGCAGAAAAAACCCAAAGACTTTTTACTTAACAACCTTTAGAGCGCAACTTTAGAGTCTCTAAAAGCACCTTCACGGGTGCTTTTTTACTGTCCGCTTTTCCGGACACATAGTGAGCTACACTATAGATGTCAAAACACACTTAAGCAAACAGAAGGAGAGGATGCAGTAAAATAAGGAGGTCCATGCTATGAAAACCTATAACCTTACAAGACACCTGACCACTATAATCACGGTATTTGCAGCTATCTTTTTCCTGGCAAGCTATAGTATCTAAGAAACCACATGTTAGCAAAAGCTCATATAGTAGTCGGAATGGCTGCGGCATTTTCAATAATAAGGCCTGAAACGGTCGCCGAGGCTCTGCCTGTCATTGCAGGCGGAGCTTTGGGCTGCCTCATCTGCGACCTGGACTGCGAGAACAAATCGGAGAGGAGCGAATCGTCGCACTGGAGAATCGTGATGACACTGGTTGCTGCAGCCGCTCTCATTGAAGATTATCTACTGGATGCCGGCATGTGGAGAACGCTGGGGCATGCCGGCGATTCTTTGTGGAACCCGTCAGACCTGATCGGACCATATCTTTGGTTTGCAGGACTTGCCGGCTTCGTTGTCACATGTGTTTTCGCAAGCGGATCCGGCCACCGCGGCTTCTCGCATTCACTTCTTTCAATGACACTGGAGACGGTCTGTCTGTGGCTTGTATTCCCATCGACGGCTTTGCCATTCGTAGTCGCGTTCGCGTCACACATACTGCTGGACCTGATGAATAAGCGTTCAGTGAGACTGTTCTATCCGGCAAAGAGGGGGTTCTGCCTCGGATGGTTCTATGCAGACAGACTTGCAAATAAAGTGATTGCAGCGTGCGGAACCATCTGGTTGATTTTTACAGTCATTCTTTGCCTTAGGGCATAAGACTTACGTTTGCCGGCGAACCCGGGATCCGGCACGAAAACCCTGTGAGGCAGTACTGAATGTAAACCCATAAATGTACAGCGGTTGATAATTGCCAACTCGTCAAATATAATGTGATAAAGGCGTATTTGTGACGGGTGACGAAAATGAAAATAAAAAATATTCAGTTTGAAGTGCGCAGCTTCAGGTTCGAAGAACCGATGAAAGTCGCGTTTGCCACGATCGTAGACATGGAGACATGTATAGTCAGAATGACTACGGATGAGGGCATAACCGGCTATGGTGAAGCGGCGCCTTTTTCTTATGTCACAGGTGACAACCTTGAGACCGTGATCGCAGTCGGGAATGACATGAAAAAAGCTCTGATCGGTATGGATCCGCGTGCGATCGGAGTGATCCATCGCGTGATGGACAGCATGTACGCGGGCAACGGCGCGATCAAGGCCGGAATAGATATAGCTTGCTACGACATAGCTGCTAAGGCAGCAGGAGTCCCGCTGTACAAATATCTCGGAGGTGATGATCCTCATGTCCATTCGGACGTGACTATCGGCATAAACGAGCCGGCTGCAATGGCCGCTGACGCAAAATCATGGGTAGATAAGGGCTTCGAAATAATAAAGGTCAAGCTGGGCGAAGGCATAGCGACAGATGCGGAGAGGATCAGAGCGATCCGCGAGGCGGTCGGAAGCGACATTAAGATCAGGATCGACGCGAATCAGGACTGGTCGGTCAAAGATACGATCAACATAAGCCGCAGGCTTGCGGAGCTGGGTGTGGATCTCATAGAGCAGCCGGTAAAGGACTTTGATTTCGAAGGTCTTGCGGAAATAACGAAAAGATCGGATGTACTCATCGCAGCGGACGAGAGCTGCCATTCTATCCACGATGCTTCAAGGCTAGCATCCATGCGCGCTGTCGATGTGGTCAACATAAAGCTCATGAAATGCGGAGGGATATACAACGCGATAAAGATTGCTGCGATCTGTGAAGGTGCCGGGATACCGTGCATGATAGGTTGCATGGGAGAAAGCACGCTCGGAAACCTGGCAGGAATGCATCTTGCAGCCGCGACAGACAACATAAAGGATGTCGATCTTGATTCCGTATATATATTAAAGCAGGAGGACGTTTACGGTGGGTTCGACCACTGTGGAGGGCATGTCACATTATGGGATGCTCCGGGAATAGGGTGTATTGTGAAAGGAGAATAAAGCAGATGGAAAAAACTATCGCAAAACTAATGGAAGACTATAACGTAGCCGGTATGAGCGTTGCTCTCATAAAGGACGGTAAGCTGGTATATGCCGAAGGTTATGGCAAGAGAAACGTAGAGGAAGATCTGCCGATGACCAAGGACACGGTGCTCCCGATCGGTTCGATCACCAAGACATTTACTTCGCTGGCACTGGCAATGCTCGCCGATGAGGGTAAGCTGGACTGGGATGCTCCTGTCATCACATATATCCCGTGGCTCAGGCTGAACAATCAGGAACTTACTGAGAACGTCACCGCAAGGGATCTCATGTGCCACCGTACAGGAACGCCGAAGTATGACCTGCAGGCGATATATGCAACAACTGACGATAAGGAAAAAATGGTCAGGTCACTCGAATATCTGCAGACCTTTGCACCTTTCCGCACTGCGTTCATGTACTCAAACCAGATGGTTTCACTGGCAGGATATCTCGTCGACGTGCTGTCCGGAAAGTCGTATGAGGATTTTGTCAGAGATAGGATCTTCGCGCCGCTCGGAATGACTTCAAGTGACTTCGAAATCGAGTCGCTCAGCAAGTATGAGAAAACTTCCAAGGGCTACATGTTCACAGGAGAAGCGTTCTTGGAGCCTCCATACATGCATCTCGGCGCATTCGCACCGTCAGGAGCGATCGTTTCGACAGCGGAAGACATGGCGAGATTTGCCATGTTCCAGCTGGGAGACGGCACATGGGAAGGCAAGCGCCTTGTCAGCGAGACAATGATGAACGAGATGCACAGCCCTCAGATGAACGGTTCACCATACTTCTGGGATTTCCCGGAGACAGAGAGCGCACAGTACGGACTCGGCTGGTTTACTGATATTTACAGAGGAAAGAAGCTGATCAACCACGGAGGTAACACCAACGGATTCTCCGCTCAGATGACTCTCATTCCGGATGTTAAATTTGCTGTAGTTGCATTGTCTAACGCTACATCCAGCTTCTCAGTAAATGCGCTTGGCCACTATGCTTCCGATGAAGCGCTTGGTGTAGAAGATATACCTGACTGGTCCGCAAGATTCAATGAGGTATTCGCAAATCTGATGAATGGAATGATGGCAGGGATGCAGGCGAAAGAGGAAGCGAAGGTACCGGATACGACACCTTCAAAGGCCTTCGAAGAATATGCCGGCAAATATGAGCACCCTGGATTCGGGACTATGGAATTTGCAATGACGGAGCAGGGACTGGCGGGAACCTGGAACGGACTGCCGGCAATGCTTGCACATTACAATTATGATACCTTTGATCTGGTGCTGCCGATGCTTGGAACAGCGGTCCCGGCAGAATTCATTTATGAGGACGGAGAGATTGCCGGGATGGCAGTGGTGATGGAAGGTACACCTGGAATCAAACCTGAAATGTTCAAGCGTGTATAGCATGTACATAGGACTGCTAATATCAGTTTCAAGGGCCGCAAGGCCCTTTTTTCTATACTATTAACAGCACGAACGAAAAAGAATAAAATGCGGTTGACACGGTGTCAGCGGAGTGCTAAAATCCAATTGTTGACACAGTGTCAACCGACAACAGACCCACTGTATCAATCCACAGAGAGGAGTGAAATCATCATGTTCAAGGGAACCCCAGAGATAGTCGCACAGAGGAGGGAAGAGATCGTCAATGCATGCGAGAAGCTGTATCAGACGATGAGCTTCAAAGAAGTCAATCTGAAGGAAATCGGAAATATAACATCCTTCTCACGTCCGACGATCTACAACTACTTTCACACAAAAGAGGAGATCTTCCTTGCGTTGTATGAGCGTGAGTATGACAGATGGAACGCCGAGCTGGAGACCATTCTGAACAGCGACGGGACTTACACCGGAAAGCAGATCGCTGAGAAGATCGCTGAATCTCTGGAAAGGAGATCGCAGCTCCTCAGGCTCCTTTCAATGAACAACTTCGACATGGAAGCGAACAGCAGGGAGGAATTGCTGGCATCCTTCAAGAGAGCGTACGGCCGCTCGCTGGATCTTTTCAGGAGTATCTTAGAAAAGAATTGTCCTGAGATGTCCGCTGAAGAAGTGAAGGCCGTAATGTATGTGTTCTTCCCCTTCATGTTCGGCATCTATCCGTACGCGGAAGTGACGGAGAAGCAGAAAAAAGCGATGGAAGAAGCGGAAGTTGAGTATAAATATCAG
Organism: Mogibacterium sp.; assembly: GCA_017432075.1. Classification (GTDB taxonomy): domain Bacteria; phylum Bacillota; class Clostridia; order Peptostreptococcales; family Anaerovoracaceae; genus Crickella. The sequence goes on from JAFRJV010000067.1 coordinate 25,711, forward strand.
ACGATCTATGAGATCACATATAACTGCCTGGTAAGGCTTCTGGATAAGTGACCCGAACAGGCAAATCAGATAAATATCAAGGAGGATCATCGAGACATTCCTTGAAAGCTACGACTTTGGCGGGAAGACGATCCTCCCGTTCTGCACATCGGGCGGAAGCGGCGTCGGCAGAAGCGATACAGAGCTTCATAAGAACGTCAGCGGCGATGTGAAATGGGGAAAAGGGATTCAGATCAACCGTCCAAACGAAACCACGATCAAAAACTGGCTCGAAAAAGTGCTTTAGAACAGCCGGCAGGAGGAAACAACAATATGAGTATTATTGTAAATCTATATTACAAGGGCCGGGACGGCAGCGCAAAACGCTTTGCGCAGGAAATGGAGTCCCGCGGAATCGCCGATGCCATCAGGGCTGAGGACGGAAACGAGAGATACGAGTACTTTCAGCCTTTCAACGACCCTGAAACGGTGCTTCTGATCGACTGCTGGCGCGACCAGGAGTCTCTGGATAAGCACCATGCATCGCCTATGATGGCTGAAATAGCACAATTACGCGAAAAATATGACCTGCATATGGCCGTAGAGAGATACGTATCCGACACGGACGGCGTACCTGAAAAGGACAGGGCGTTTATAAGGAAATAGACGCCGGAAGACAAAAGGACAATAAATATCAGACAATAATTGAAGGAGAACCAAAATGAGTGAAAAGATCGTACAGACAGCAGGCAGAGACCAGCTTGGAGAATTCGCACCAATGTTTGCGCACCTGAACGATGACGTGCTGTTCGGCGAAGTTTGGAATGAGGAAGCGATCGATGTGAAGACAAAGTGCATCATCACTGTCGTGTCTCTTATGGCATCCGGAATCACGGATTCATCGCTTACATACCACCTGCAGAACGCCAAGGCACACGGCGTGACAAAAGAAGAAATCGCGGCCATCATCACACACGCAACCATGTACGTCGGCTGGCCGAAGGGCTGGGCAGTGTTCCGCCTTGCAAAGGAAGTATGGGGCTAGAAGGAGACAGACAATGAAAAGGATCATAGCATTACTCATAGCGGTATTGATGATATTCTGTCTGACAGCGTGCGGCGGAGGAAGCAATCAGGAAAACGCTGAGAACAACACTGCTGAAAATACGGCAGAAACTGAACAGACTGAAGAGCAGGAAGCAGTACCTGAAAAAAGCGGAAAAGACACGCTCGTAGTTTATTTCTCCGCGACCGGAACGACTAAAGGTGTTGCCGAGAAGATCGCGTCGATCACAGGTGCTGACATCTATGAAATAAAGGCGGCTCAGGAATATACGACCGAAGATCTTGACTGGCATGATGACGACAGCCGTACTACCCATGAGCAGAACGACCCGTCGGTACGCCCTGAGATCGGAAGCGATCCGGTCTCGCTGGACGGCTATTCGACCATCTACATCGGATTCCCGATCTGGTGGGGCGAGGAACCGCGCATCATGGACACCTTCGTAGAAAGCTATAATTTCGACGGCATTACCATGATCCCATTCTGCACATCAGGCGGAAGCGGTATCGGCATGAGCGGAAAGAATCTTGAATCCAACGCCGGCAGCGGCAACTGGCTCGACGGAGACAGGCTCAACGGAGGCGCATCTGAAGAAGAACTTCAGGCGTGGATAGACGGTCTGCAGTAATGAAACGGATAATTGATGTTTGCATGATGATCGTGCTTCTGTTCCTCATGGCATATCAGGTTACGGGGGAGACGCTGCACGAATGGATCGGAATAGGGATGACCGTGCTTGTGATCATCCACCAGATCCTGAACAGAAAGTGGTACGGCGCGTTATTTAAGGGCAAATACCGCCCGTACAGAATCGTGACGACAGCAGTCAACATACTGCTGTTGTTGTCGTTCGCGCTGACGGCATTCAGCGGGATGTCGATGAGCGGCCACGCGGTGCCGTTCCTGTACGGCATGGCGCCTGTATCGTTCGCAAGACAAACTACCTGTTTTTCTGCGTTCCGTTCGCATTCCTGGACTACGAAAAATCCGGAGTGCTGGTGATACTCGAGAATATCCTGATGCTGCTGTTCTGGGTATTTACCGGAGCGCAGTGCAGCAGACTGCTTATGAGGCCGCGCAAAATGACTGATGATACCAACGGAATCAAATACTAAAATCAAACTAACAAAATAGGAAATAAACCGGGACAAAGGGGACAAAATGAAAAAAGAGAACCTTCAGAAGTATCTCGCTACAAGACGAATGGGCTGGCCATATGAAGACAGCTATCATGTGGAACATGTGGATGGGCATCGCTTTGTTGCCAGGATCGGTGACGAGCTCGCCGGCCTTTCATACGCCGAGCTCAGCGAAGACAGCAAAGCGACCGGCAAAGCAGACGGCAAAGCGACCGAAAAAGCAGAAGGTAAAGCAGACGGCAAATCGGCGGTAATGAAGATGAATCTCAAGAGCCAGTACGCCGAGTACGGAATCGGTACTGAGCTGCTTGAGCTCCTCATGGAAGACCTTCAGAACTCCGGCTTTGAGACTATCAGGTACGAGATCCCGCGTGAACGTTACGCATTTCAGATCTACAGGAACCTCGGCTTCACCGTAGAAAGCCAGGACGAAGAAACAGTCAGGTTCATCTGGCGGAAGAATACCTTTGAGTAACAGAATATAAGCATTTGAAGAGCTGTGTGGATGATTATTCAAAACGATGCATGCCTACACAGCTTTTTTCGTGATCAATGCATCCCTCGGGAGGAGTTTCAAAAAATGTTCTACATGGACACCCCTAGTTCTCGATTTCATGTAGAAAAAACCGCCAGGCAAAAGCATCGAATATAGAAAAACAAAGCTTTGAACATACTCATTACCTCAAAACCTGTTAACAACTCACAGTATAAGGTGGGTTCAAGCCTTAATAGAGCGGTTCTAGTACTAAATTTAGTTGCATAAAAATACGACGATGCGATAGGCTCCGGTTTTTCTACATGATCGCCAAAAAAACGGTATCTCATGTAGAAAGGTTTTAATATTTCCTTTTTCACGGGCAAGAAAAATATTCGCGCGTATGCTGTTGTATGTTAAATGTCTGGCCGATAAAATAAACTGATACAATAGATGCGGATGGAGCAGGATGGAACATGAATGGATACCGGATTGGTCCTGCATACCCCGGCACACTAACGAAATGGATTCCGCCCACAAAGGAATCCTGCAGAAAAAGCGAAAAGGGAAGTCCCTACCGAAAAACGAAAAATGACAATCAATGACCTGTACATTCGAACAATAGATGATCTGGAAAACGCTGTCACGGAGCTTGGCATTCTGCCGTTCTTTATGAACTCCATCCGCGGGTTCTCGATCGATGAGCATGTCGATCCGGGGATATGGTTCACGGGCGAAGATGGTCCGTGGGAGTGGAAGGGACCTGTGATCAACGACCTGGGCTGTGCGTATGGCAAATTCTTTGAGAAGAAGGCGGCGTATATAAGCCTGGAGTGGTTCCTGCACTTCGCAAACTACCGCCGCGATGGATATGATTTTGACGCGAGATTTGAGGACGGGCTCGTTTATCACGGCGACAAGCTGGTGTATGATCTGATAGACAGCAATGCGCCGATATTGTCGAAGCGTCTGAAGCAGCTCGGCAACTACCGTAAGGGTGGCAACAAGGGCTTCGACACAATCATCAACCGCCTGCAGGCGCAGGGCTACGTGATAATAAGCGACTTCCGGTACATGATCGACAGGGATGGCAGGGAGTATGGCTGGGGCGTAGCTGAATATTCTACACCGGAGCACTTCATGGGCGAGAGCTTCAGGGCGAAAGTTTATAGCTGCAAGCCTGAGGAATCATATGAGATCCTGTTCGAGCATCTCAGGGATATTCTGCCGGGTGCAGATGAAACAAGCATAAAGAAGTTTCTAAAGTAAATTAGCCCTTATGGCGCTTTTTTGTTACCCCATGGTATCATTGACTAGCGAGCAGTATAACGATCAAAAAAGAAGCTCATAAATGGGAAAAGAAAAACATCACGGCAAAGATCCGCGTGAAATAGCATAAAACAAAGGGGGCTGGGATGAAATACAGAAAAGACAGATACGGAAACGAGCTGTCGCAGCTCGGATACGGATGCATGAGGTTCACGAGCAAAGGCTCGAAGATCGACTATGAGAAAGCTGAACGCGAGATCATGCGCGCGGTAGAAAAAGGAGTCAACTATTTCGACACCGCTTATGCATACGTGGGCAGCGAGGAGTGCCTCGGCAGGATACTCGAGGAAAACAACGTGCGTGACAAGGTCAACATAGCGACAAAGCTGCCGCAGTACCTTGTGCGGTCGATGAAGGCGATTGACAGGATCTTCAATGAGGAGCTCACACGCCTTCGCACAGATCACGTCGATTATTACCTGATGCACATGTTCACCGACATCTCTGAGTGGGATCGCCTGAAGTCGTACGGGATCGAGGAGTGGATCGCCGCGCGCAAGGCAGACGGCAGCATCAGGCAGATCGGCTTCTCGTATCACGGCGATACGGAAATGTTCCTGAAGATCCTCGAAGCCTATGACTGGGACTTCTGCCAGGTGCAGTATAACTACCTCGATGAGACCAGCCAGGCCGGAAGACGTGGCGTGGAAGCCGCCGAGGAGAAGGGCATACCGGTCGTTATCATGGAGCCGCTTCGAGGTGGCAAGCTGGTGAATCTGCCGGTGAAGGCGAAGCGCGAGCTCATGGACAGCGGCAAAGGCTACACCGCTGCGGAGCTTGGCCTCAGGTGGCTCTGGAACCAGACGGGAGTGACTGTGGTGCTCTCCGGCATGAACTCACTTGAGATGGTCGATGAGAACATCAGGATCGCATCGGATGCGGAGCCCGGGAGTTTCGGTGAGAGTGACTTTGCCCTCGTAGAAAGCGTAAAAAAGATCATCAAAGAAAAAGAAAGAGTCGGATGCACAGGATGCAGGTACTGCATGCCTTGCCCGAGCGGTGTAGACATACCGGCTAACTTCCATCACTGGAACCTCATGTACATAGAGGGAAAGAAGAATCCGGTAAGATTCGAATTTGCGCGTAATGTAGGTCTGCAAGGCAAACCGGGTTTTGCGAGTCAATGCGTGGGATGCGGTAAATGCGAGATGCATTGCCCGCAGCATATCCAGATAAGGGAGATGCTTAAGAAGGCAGACAAGGAGCTCAGACCGCTTCCATACAGAATAGTTCTGCCGGTGATCAGAAAGGTCATGTCAAGATAGAAAGGCGCAGTGGTTATGGATAAAAAGGAATTTGTATTCTTCTGGAAAACGGATCAGCTAAATAAAGAGTTTACCAACTTTTACCCGTGCTTGTTTTTGGTTGAGGGAATCAAATACAGATGTGTTGAGCAGTACATGATGGCAAAGAAAGCGCTTCTGTTCAATGATACAGACATCTATGAGAAAGTCATGAAGACCAAAGACCCTGATGAGATAAAAGCGCTGGGAAGGCAGGTGAAGGATTTTGATCCTGACATCTGGGACAGATGCAAATGCGAGATCGTTTATAACGGAAACTACGCAAAATACACGCAAAATACGAGGCTCAGAAATGTGCTGCTTGGTACAGGAGACGTTGTACTGGCAGAGGCCAGTCCGGTTGATAAGATCTGGGGGATCGGGCTCGACAGGGATGATCCGCTTGCATTGGATCCGGAAAACTGGCAGGGTGAAAACCTGTTAGGGAAGATCCTTATGGATATCCGTGAGGAATTAAAAGCAGGTGTGACCGACAAGTATCATAAAAAAACAAAACCTCAACTCAGTGAATCTGAGCTGGAGCTGCTGGATACGGTCGACAGGGAAAAACTTGAAGAAATTATTGCAAGTCTCTCGGCTGTTGAAGAAATCGAGTGGGGCGGAGGCAAGACCGGAGAGAAGACAACGCAGGGCCATGACGTTTATATAATGCCTTATCCCAAATATCCTTTCAGTGCTTTCGAAGCATTGCATATACTCGGACTCGCCAATCGCGGCACATCTGTCCTTGATAAAATCGATAAAATCGATCCTCATGATTTAGGTTTAAAAGAGATACAGCAATTTTTTGCAGCCCTCTATACACAGGAAAGATTCTGTGATGGGCTGATAGCCAGGTATATTAATAACGGATATATTCTTATATGCCTTGAGAAGATCCGGGATCTGATGGACTATTACGGCAAATAAGTCCGGATTTTAAACTACAGGTTTAATAGACAGACGTTGACAGCTGTGGTATAGTCATGTACTGGAAAGGGCCGGGTGCCCGTCAATCAGATAAAAATCCAGTAAACAGAAAGAGAAGCACAAAACAAATGTTATATCATGTATTTGCATCGAGAAATATAAATACACAATCGAAACCGCAGGTCAATGACCTGATGGGACGTCATTTTATGTGCAAATACGAGACAAGACTAATGGGTGCGCGGCAGGCAGCGATCTAGCCGGGTACATACTTTAAGGAACCATGACCGCTTGTCTCAAAAGAGGCAGGCGGTTTTTTCATAGGAGGAACAGAAAATGTTAATGATCAGGGGCAAGGTAAATACAGCGGTCTGCTTTGCCAGGGTAATTGAAGAAGAGGCAATCGAGCAGATCCGCAGAATGTGCGACTACGAGATCACACGCGGAAGCCGTATCAGGATCATGCCTGACGTGCATGCCGGCAAGGGCTGCACTATCGGTACTACAATGACGATCATCGACAAGGCAGTACCGAATGTCGTCGGAGTAGACATCGGCTGCGGCATGTATACGGTAAAGCTCGGCAAGGCGGATATCGACTTTGAGAAGGTCGACGAGGCGTGCCATATCATTTCGTCAGGCTTCGACACCTGGGATAGAGTCATGTGGCCGTTCGATCTTACAGAGCTGAGATGCTACAGGGAGCTGAAGGATGCAAAGAGACTCAACAGGTCGCTCGGCACTCTCGGCGGAGGCAACCACTTTATCGAGATCGACGAGGCTGCGGACGGCACAAAGTATCTCGTCATCCATTCGGGATCGAGAAACCTCGGTACGCAGGTCGCTATGTTTTATCAGCATCTCGCGATCGATCTGAACCACGGCAAGGAAGAGTATCTCGCTAAGCGTGAACAGATCATCGAAGAGTATAAGGCGGCAGGAAGAAAGAGCGAGATCCAGGCGGCTCTCAATGACCTCAAGTGGGAAAAGAGAGACTCAGACGTTCCGGATGACCTCTGCTACCTGTATGGCAAGTACCTGGATGACTATCTGCACGATGTGGAGATCTGCCAGGCTTTCGCAAGACTGAGCAGGGAGAAGATGGCTGAAGTGATCCTCGGGCACACGGGGCTCAAGGCGCAGGAGGCCTTCCATACGATCCACAACTATATCGATACGGATGAGATGATCCTGCGTAAGGGAGCGATCGCAGCTCATGAGGGCGAGCTCGTGCTGATCCCGATCAACATGCGTGACGGATCGGTCCTGGCAACAGGAAAGGGCAACCCTGAGTGGAACTACTCAGCTCCGCACGGCGCAGGAAGGATCATGTCGAGATCAAAGGCTAAGGATGCGATCGGTTTGGATGAGTACAGAAAGGCTATGGAGGGGATCTACACAACTTCCGTAAGCGCTGAGACCCTGGACGAAGCGCCGATGGCATACAAGTCGCTCGGAGACATCATCGATGTCATCGAAGAATCAGTAAACGTAATTGAAGTATTAAAGCCGGTATTTAACTACAAGGCAGGCTAGGCTGGAATGTTGATCCGTTGATGCGAGTTCAAGTCTCGCGGGGATCGCCAATTGAAAAAAAGACATAAAACAAATAAACTACTATTAGTTAACGATCAGAAATAGCAGGGGGACGTAGTAATGCTTAATAAGCTTAGGGACGCCATAGAAAAAAAGCAGTATGCGGTCGGCACATTTCTCGGAGTCGCCAATCCTTCCATCGTGGAGATCATGGGGTACACCGGTCTGGATTTTGTCGTCATAGATACGGAGCACGGACCATACGACACGATGCCGATGAGCGATCTGATACAGGCTGCGGAGAGCAAAGGAATATCGCCGCTCGTAAGGATTGCAGATATCACGCACAAGGAGATGCAGAGGGCATTGGACAACGGTGCCGAAGGCATCATCATTCCATGCCTGAAGAGCCTTGAAGACTTCCGGAAAGTCGTGGAGCTTGGCAAATTCGCTCCGCTCGGTAACAGAGGGTTCATCAAGGGTCGGGGCAGCGGTTTTGGCAACGAGCCATGGGCATCAGGAACACTGACGGAGTACATGGAGAACAGCAATGACAAGGTGCTGCTCCTGCCGCAGTGCGAGACCATGGAGGCATTGGAAAACATAGAAGAGATCGTCCAGATAAAGGGTATCGACGGCATCTTCATCGGGCCGTTCGATCTCTCGATATGCATGGGTATTCCGGGGCAGTTCGAAGCACCTGAATTCACAGAAGCGGTGGACAAGATACTCCGTGCCTGCAAACAGGCCGGCAAGCTCTGCATGACCTTCACAAGCTCGCCTGAAGAAGCGAAAAAGTATATCTATAAAGGTTTTGACGCTGTCGCAAACAGCATAGACTCGATAGTGTTCGCACAGGCCTATAAATCGATGGTCAAAGAGATCCGCGGATAAGACCCCAAAGAGCAAACTGCTGTTCAAGCAAAAATACAATTCCTAAAAGGCATAATAATCTACAATAATTGACCAAGATTCAACATTGCAAACACCTAAAACAAAAACGCCAAAAACCATGAAATTCCAAGTGGTTGACGGCGTTTTTCCAATTGATATAATTGATGCAAGTCAGGAAAGCAGTGAATCGCGGCTGGCTCGACCCAAGAAGATGCTGTCACATCTCTATACGCCAAGGAGGTGAGGCCAATGACATATTCTTTAAGGGAAGGGGCCAGAGATGGTACGAGTTACCATAACGCTGAGTCGACGGACCATGCGTGTAACTATTAGCATCAAAAAAGCCGCCAGTTCACGTAACTAGGCGGCGCCGAAAACATCGGTCGAGTTAGTTGCTGACGAGCAACGCTCTTCCTGACTCAATTATATTCCGCACTAGAAATGTCTTCAAGTGATTTAAAACATTTCAAAAGTACAAAATACCGCATTTATTCACTCAAGTTCAACTTGAGTTTTTTATTGAAAGTTCAATTGGTGCTCGCTACAATAGTTGTGGGAAACCTTCTATCATAAGCATGTAAGAAGAGTGCTTATGAAACAGAAAGGAGGCTGCCATGAAAAAGGGAACATTCTGGCTGGAAGAGAAGCCTGAGGGCGGAGTGACTATCTGGATCGAGGATTATGAGGTGGAAGCCTTTGGCGGAGCAGATTATGAGTGGTGCTATTCATTCGATTCGGCAAATACAAGGAAGTTGACCGATATCCTGTCGAGGTCAAATGGTGGTTCGCTCAAGCATATGATCGAGGAAGAGTTCGGAATACACCTCGACAAGAAGAGCGCAAAGCTGTGGTTAGATGAAAACGGGGTGGAATATGAGTTTTTTTCCTGGGTCCACTACAACTAAAAAGGGGTAATTTCAATGAGTATAGGTGAAAACATAATCAGGCTCAGGAAGGCTAAAAATCTCACACAGGAGAAGCTGGCTGAGAAAATGGGGGTCACATTCCAGGCCGTATCATCCTGGGAACGCGATGAGTATCTGCCGGAGACAGCAAATCTGAAGAAGCTGGCTGAAGAATTCGATGTTTCGGTAGCAGCGATCCTGGAGGATAAAAAGGGCACGTTCAAGACTAAGGAAGTGATCTACAACTGGGAGCACATGAAGACTTATGTGAAAACGACAGCATCTGCTCTCGGCATGCACGATACATACAGGGCCGTAGATTTTGCGGTTGCCGCTCATGAAGGGCAGAAACGCAAGAAATCAGAGATACCGTACATCTATCATCCGCTCAACATGGCCTGCCACGCTCTGTCGATGGGGATCAGAGAAGATGAGATTATCGCAGCAATCATGCTCCACGATGTGGTGGAAGACTGCGGTAAGACGATCGACGAACTGCCGGTCGGCGAAGAAGCCAAAGAGCTTGTAAGACTTATGACGAAGGACAAAAGCCGGGGCAGCCACGATCCGGAGACACTCGATAAATACTATGCCGAGCTCGCGTCCAATCCGAAGGCTGCGCTGATCAAGTGCATTGACAGGTGCAACAACATCACTACAATGTCATGGGGCTTCAGCCGCGAAGGCATTTACAGATATATAGAGGAGACGGAGAAGTACTATCCGGGGCTGATCAGGGTTGTCAAGGAGACACCTGAATACACATCAGCGTCGTGGCTGCTGAAATACCACATCGAAAGCATGCTGGACATTTACAAGAGGCTGATATAGGAAGGAGACAGAGAACCGTCCCCTGTCTCCTTAGTAGAACAATGATTCAAAGGGTGGAGAATAGAGATGCTGACATACAGATTTGCAAATGAAAATGACTGCGGAAAGATACTTGAATTTATTGAGGCTCTTGCCGCGTATGAGAAAATGTCTGACGAGGTCGTAGCGACTGAAGACCTGCTGCGGGAATGGATATTTGAGAAGAAGAAGGCGGAGGTGCTGTTTGCCTGTGAAGACGGCAAAGAAGTGGGTAAGACGAAATGAATGAAGAGTGTTTGATTTGCAAGGCTCCGCTTGAATATCTGGAAACAGATGAACTCATGGAGTGCGAGATATGCCACAAGAAAGAATACAGCAAAACAAGATGTGTCAACGGACACTATGTCTGTAATGAGTGCCATACTGAAGGCATGGACAGCATTATTGGTGCTTGTCTGAATACTGACTCAAAGGATCCTGTCGATATCCTTGAAAAGATGATGGATATGCCGTTTTGCCACATGCATGGACCGGAACATCATGTGATGGTTGGTGCAGCTCTTTTGACTGCTTATAAAAATGCCGGAGGAAATATCGATCTTGAAAGCAGTTTAAAAGAAATGATGAGTCGTGGCAAAAGTGTGCCGGGAGGTGCGTGCGGATTCTGGGGCGCATGCGGTGCAGGAGTCAGCTCGGGAATGTTCATTTCCATTATTTCCGGTTCGACACCTCTGGAGAATGAACCTTTTGCGTTATCTCACAGGATGACTTCAAGATCATTAGGAGCTATCGCAGACGTTGGTGGCCCGAGATGCTGTAAAAGGGACTCATTCCTGTCTATTCTCGCGGCTGTTGATTTTGTCAGAGAACATTCTGGAATAGAGATGGAGACACATAAAGTAGTGTGCAGATACTCAGCTCAAAACAATCAATGTATTGGAAAGCGATGCCCGTTTTCAAAAATCAATAATACAAAGTAATAAAGAGGGCGCTTCCGACAGGAAGCGCCCTCTTTAAATCTGTTTTACTTTCATACATGAGCTTGATGATAAAAAGCTTACCAGTCTTATAAATAATTCCGTAGATATATCAGTCCAGTCCCTTAATAAACAGATTATACCAATGATGGTTTACCGTTTACGAGACAATTGTTGTATCATTAATAAAAAAGGAGTAACCGGCAGACAATAGAGGTGGATCATGAGCATGATTTATAACGAAGCAAAGGTAAAGAATCCTCTGATAGTAGGTATACGCGAGCAGCTGGAACATCGTGCGCTGTGGATGTACCTTCTGTGTGACGAGGCGGAAAAGCATGGCCTTAAGGCTGAGGACTTTGCTCCCGATGCGATCAAGAGATGCGGGTTGTATCAGGGTAAGAATCTCGTGGAGAAAGGCAAGAAGGGCTAGTCGCTGAAGGGACTGAAGAAAGCTTTGTTTGGGTTTTTCGCGCAGAAAGTGTTCGAGATGGATATCCTCCGCTGCGATGATGATCATCTGGACATAGATTTCCATTACTGTCCGCTCGTCAAAGCCTGGCAGAAGCAGGGCTGCAGCGATGAGCAGATCGCTATGATGTGCGATCATGCAATGTGCGGTGACAGAGGAATAGGAGAGTGCTTTGGCGTAGAGCTGGATCTTCCCGGAACTATCGCGAAGGGCGATCCGACATGCCAGCTGAGGTATGTAAGAAGATAAGCGAGGGCTGATGATATGTGGAAGTGTCCGAAATGCGGCCGTAGTTTCAGCAGGGAAGGCCAGCACCATTTCTGCGGCAAAATAGAGACAATAGATCAATACATAAATGAGCAGGACGAACAGGTCAGACCGTACCTGAATGAGGTGAGGCAGATCATACGCGAGGCTATTCCGGATGCGAAGGAAAAGATATCCTGGAGCATGCCGACCTACTGGAAAGGTGTCAACATCATCCACTTCGCGGCATCGAAGAAGCATCTGGGGCTGTATCCCGGAGGAGAAGCAACTACGGTGTTCGCGGACAAACTCGAAGGCTATGATGTGAGCAAGGGAACGATCCGCCTGCCGTACAACAAACCGCTCCCGAAAGAACTGATCGCGGAAATCGCGGAATGGTGTTATAGCCAATATGCAAAGTGAAGGAAGTGTCGCTATGGCTGAGATCATAGATCTTTATGATGTTGACCGTCAGCTGACGGGGAAGACTGCAAATCGTGGAGATAAACTTGAAGACGGCACATACCGGATGGTAGTCCACGTCTGCATCTTCAACAGCAAAGGCGAAATGCTGATACAGAGAAGGGCCGACGATATAGTCCGCTGGCCTTCGTATTGGGATGTAAGTGTCGGCGGCGGTGCGAGCGCCGGGGATACCAGCCGCATGGCTGCGGAGCGTGAGACAGCTGAAGAGGTTGGACTCAACATAGATTTCAGCGACAAACGACCTGTCATCTCAGTCAACTTCTCGGAAGGCTTCGATGATTTCTATACTATTGAGATGGATATATCACTCGAAGATTTGCATCTTCAGACTGAGGAAGTTGCTGAAGTAAAATGGGCGAGCCAGAAGGAAATCGAGGAAATGATAGATGACGGCAGATTCATACCTTATCAGAAGGTTCTGATCGGCTATCTCTTTTTCGCGAGAGAAAGAAGGGGAACGTGGAACCTTTGAAAAAGATAATCAGGATACGTACCGGGGGTCAGAGCGGTGTCGATAGAGCAGCGATGGACTTCGCCAGAGAGCATGGTATTCCACTGTGCGGATGGTGTCCCAAGAGCGGTTGGGCTGAAGATTATCCTGATGCTCCCGGACTTCTTGCAGACTATCCGGAATTAACGGAAACTCCTTCGGAAAACACTGAACAGCGGACAAAATGGAACATGCGTGACAGTGATGCGATCCTTACGATCATACCTGAAGGCTCAGGATCTTCGCCTGGGACTGAAACCGGCCTGGCAGAAGGAGAAGCACTTGGCAAGGCGATGTATACCGCGACAGGTTTGAACGATATTCCTTATATCGTTAAGTGGCTAAACAGCCTGTCGGATGAATTAGAACTGTGCATAGGAGGGCCTCGGGCAAGCGAAAGTCCGGAAGCATATGACACTGCAAAAGCCATACTTAACGCATTATTTGAACATATAAGCAGTAATGACAAGAAGCATTACGTATATATCCTAAAGTGTGCTGATAACTCCTTCTATACGGGCTATACCACCGATCCGGTGCGAAGGACCAAAGTGCATAATTCCGGCAAAGGAGCCAAATACACAAGATCACGCAGACCGGTCGAGCTGATATATACTGAAGAATTCGATGATAAAAGAGAAGCGCAGAGACGTGAATATGCTATAAAACAGCTGACACGTACTGAAAAAGAGAAACTAATTAAAGGCAGACTTTTTAGTATTCCGATGTGAGGGGAGGTCGTAAGATGATAGCACTGAAAAAGATGTTACCAATACTGCTGGCTATACTGATGTTGTTTGCTATGATGCCGATGACTGCGGAGACTGTGTTTGCAATAGATGCAGATGTCACTCCGCCTGAGATCGATATCTCATCACTTAAGGTCACTCTGCCTGAAGGAAAGACAGAGGTGACCGTTGGTGACAGCGTGACAGTATCGGTGAAGATAACAGATACAAATGATATAAGCTATGTATACATTAGTTACGCTTATCCGGGGAAAATGCAAACTCAAACTTACGACCCAAAATATAATGCAGAAACAGAATCATACGAGGTGACGATCCCTATCACGGAAGATGTACCCTTCGGTGTATGTAAAATCTTCAACATTAGTGCGCGGGACAGAAAAGACAATTATGTGGAATTAAATAACATTGAAGCCGTTGAGACATTATACCCGGATATCCCTGCTGCATTTTTCCAGCCACAGGCTGATCTGTCTGCCGGAGATTTTACGGTAGTGTCCCCCGACGAGGAAGTGACACTTACGATAGGAGTCTATGATAAGACTGAATCAGCATGTGGAGAGGGAGGAACATATACTTTTAATGATGAAGACAGGACACATACTGCTGACAAGTTTACAGTTGCCAAAGGAAGCTCTGTGCAATTAGTTGCAGCTCCTGCGGAAGGTTATGAGTTCGTCGGCTGGTGCGAAGGTAAAATAACCGGTGATACCGATGAACTACGAATAGAACCGGCTGGTGAGATCGGCACCTCTAATCCGGTCGGAAAATTCAGTGCGAACAAAGATGTCATTCTTTGTGCAGTATTTAAAGCCGTTGATGGCATGCCAAACGACCCGTGTGCAAACGGGCATACTATCGATTCCTGGACAACCAAAACACCGGCAACCGAGATAGCTGCCGGTGTAAGGATCGGGATATGCTCTGTCTGCGGTAAAACTGAGACTCAGGCTATAGCCATGCTGAGCCCTACACTCAAGGCTGTAAAAATACTTAAACCAAAGGCCGCAAAGAAATCAGCCACGATAAAGTGGAAGAAGATCTCGAAAAAGGATCTTAAAAAGATCAAAAAGGTCGAGATCCAGTACAGTACGGACAAGAACTTCAAGAATGATGTGAAGTCAAAGTACCCAAGTGCAAAGAAGACATCATATAAGATCAAAGGTTTGAAGAAAGGAAAGAAATACTATGTACACATCCGGGCATATACAAAGTCCGGAGGAGTAGTTCACGTATCAAAGTGGTCGGCCCAAAAGCCGGTGAAGGTCAAATAAAGTCAATGGGCATATAGCAATCAAGGGCGCCTCTTACGGGAGGCGTCTTTGCTAAATAGCCTGGCTGCTATGAACAATGGAGGGGACAAAATGCGAAAACTATTAATTATAAGTGTAATGATCGTTACATTGATATTTTGCCTGCTTACAGGATGCTCTTCTGATTCTGAGGAAAATGGCAGCTCATCCGGCGGAAAAGCAGTATCTTACACTTTGGCCACAGATGACTGTGATACACCCGATACCGGACAGGGCGTGCTCATCGCTTTTGACGAAAACAATGACGTAGTCTGGACGTTTAAGACCGGTGAGTTCCCTTATACAGAGCTTGTTCAGAAAGCAGAAGATATAGGTATTCATAATGGCATGTATTATGTTGCTGCAGATGCGCTATATGCTGTCGATCTGGAAACCGGTAAAGAGGTCTGGAAAAATGATGAGTATATAGGCGCATATAGTTCATATGATTTTGATCCTGACGGGAATATGTACGCCTGTGGCTATTACGGACCTCCGTTAGCTATGATCACACCTGATGGTGATTTGAAATACTACTATAAAACACTCAGCATAGATGGATATGATCCTGAAGATTTCTACCATCCGTATTACATAGAATATGTAAATGACAATAAAGTCATAATACAGTTTGAGGGCAATAATACAACTGTAGAAGCAGATCCGCATACCGGAGTCGCCTTTGTGCAGTCTGATTCATCTGCTTCCGGAACATATACAGATGAAGAAATCTGCAAGATTGCCTCAGATACATACTATAAATTAAATGGGGAAAGACCTCCGCTGGTAGCTGTGGACTCTTCAGACGGTAATATAGTAACAGTCCGGTTGTATGAAGATATGAGCGATCATATAGCAACATGGGCATGGTATGAATTGAACTTGAATGATATGACAGGTAAGGACACAGTGACCGGAAAAACATTTGATCTGGTTTACTAGCTAAACGATAGTGCGGAGCTGCCGTACGATATAAAACTGATCACATATTTAAAGAAGAGGTTCTTAAGGCTACAAGGGAACTAAAAGAACTGGGTGTCGGTGTTTTCTTTGAGCTCCAAAATATAAATACGCTCTCTACAGAAGGCGAACTGCTCATGACAGTCTATGCTGCCTTCGGACAGGCAGAGAGTGACTCAGCTAGAGAGAATGGTAAGCTGGCTTTTAAAAGGGAAATGGAGGAAGGCAGGCCAAGACAAGCACTTGAAAAGCGCTTCGGATATCGATTAGCAGGTGATGGTTCGTATATACCTGATCAAAATGCTAAATGGGTAGTAAAGATGTATGAGCTTGCTGCAGAAGGATATACGTGTAGACAAATAGCAAGATATCTAGAGGAGAACGGTGTAAAGACTGATCGAGGAGCTGTTTTAACAAGTTCTTCAATAGGGAGAATGATCCGCTCGGTTGTTTATAAAGGCGATTTCATTATGCAGGAACACTATACAAATGATGAGAGGCGGATTGTAAAAAACAGAGGGGAATTGCCTCAAGTTTATATAAAGGACGATCATCCTAGAATCGTGAGCGATGAGCTGTGGGATAAAGCAAATGAAATGCTTGAAAAACGGTTAGACGGAATATCTGCTAATGAACCTTACCTTGAGCTTAATGATAAAAACTTTCCATACAGAAATAAGCTGTACTGCGCTGAGTGCGGTCATAAGCTGCAGCGTAGAAAGAGCGGAGGGGCGAGAGAAGGTTTTCAAGGAAAGATAATTTGGTGCTGTGGAGGCGTCAAGGAGTAGTTTTATTGATGTAAGAAAGAGTTTAGTGCTACTATTATTATGTATTTGTATATTATGAATAAAGCTATGCAATCAATTGTTAGCTATTCAGTTAGCTGTGATGGCAGCCCATTTAAGGAGATATGAGAATGAATTATATTACTCGTTCTACAAAGTACAGCATATACGCAATTGTCGTACTCATAATTAGCATATTATTTTTCTCGTTTATGACCCAAAAGGCTTATGCAGTAGATGTGATTGCGTCCGGTGAGTGTGGTGATAATGCCACATGGGAACTTACTGGAGCTAATACCAATATGGTATTGACAGTTTCTGGTAATGGAGCTATGGATGATTATACAGATGTAAATGACATACCTTGGTATTCAGAAAGACAGAACATCGTTAAGGTAGTGATTGAACCTGGAATAACTCATATTGGAAGAGGGGCTTTCAATTACTGCAAGAATCTTGATAGCATCACAATATCAGAGGGTGTGACGAGTATTGGAGAGAAGGCTTTCTCTGCATGCAGCAGCCTGACATCAATTACGATTCCAGACAGCGTAACGAGCATGGGGGCTTTTGCATTTGTTAAATGTACCAGCCTCAAAAACGTTACGATTGGAAATAGTTTGAAAAGAATCGAAGAAGGTACATTTTTGTCATGCAGCAGCTTGACATCAATTACGATTCCAGACAGCGTGACAAGTATCGGAGTACAAGCATTTTCGTCCTGCAGCGGCCTGACATCAATTACGATTCCGGACAGTGTAACGAGCATCGAAGTCTCTGCATTTAATTCCTGTAGCAGTTTGACAGAAATTACTATTCCAAGTAGTGTAAACAATATTTCTAGCGGTACATTTGGCTTTTGCAGCAACCTGGAAGAAATTACGATTCCTAACAGCGTGACAAGTATCGGAGAGTATGCATTTAGATCCTGCAGCAGCCTAACAAAAATTACGATTCCAGATAGCGTGACAAGTATCGGAGAATGGGCGTTTTATTCCTGCAGCAGCCTGACAGAAATAACGATCCCAGACAGTGTAACGAGCATGGGGACTTTTGTATTTGGTAAATGCATCAGCCTCAAAAAAGCTACGATTGGAAACAGTTTGAAAAGGATCGAAGAATATGCGTTTGAAGAGTGCAGCAGCCTAGCAGAGATAACGATTTCTGAGGGCGTAACAAGTATCGGCAACTGTGCATTTGAATGTTGCAGCAGCTTGACAGAAATAATGATTCCTGAGGGCGTAACAAGTATCGGCAACTGTGCATTTGAATGTTGCAGCAGCTTGACAGAAATAATGATTCCGAGCAGCGTGATAAGTATAGAATGTAAATTTGGGGATTGCATTAATATGACCAGTATTGACGTTGCAAAGAGTAATACGTCATATTGTAGCTATGATGGATGTCTGTATAACAAAGAAATGACAGAATTTGTTAACTGTCCAGGTGCAAAAACTAGCATCATAATTCCGGAAGGTGTGACGAGCATAGGAGAGGGTGCATTTGATTGGTGTGGCAATCTCACGAGCATCACGATCCCTGAGGGCATAATAAGCATAGGAGCTTTTGCTTTCGAGAAATGCGATAGACTTACAAGCATTACGATTCCAGATACTGTAGAGAGCATAGGAGCTTATGCTTTCGATAACTGCAGTGGCCTAATAGCAATTGCGATTCCTGAGGGTGTAACAAGTATCGGGGAGTATACATTTAACTGCTGTAGCAGCCTAGCCAGTATCTCAATTCCGGAAGGTGTGACGAGCATAGGAGAGGGTGCATTTTACGACTGCAACAATCTTTCGGATGTCTATTATGGCGGCACTGAAAGACATTGGAATGAGGTTAGTATTGGTTTTGATAATGATGCACTTACTAGCGCAAATATACATTATGGCAGTCAATCATCAGAAAGTGGTGAAGATACCGATGACACCAATGAGATTTCCGGTATTTTGCGCAAAGGAGAAGACTATTCTATTAATTGGTCTGTGAAATACTATCTGACGGGTACCAAGCGTGCAAATCTTAAAATCAGCCTTAATGGAAGCGCAAAAGATTATGACGGAAGTCTGTCTCTTTATGATGATAATGATACTGAAAACGGCGGTACCTCAATGCCGTGGCTCGCTGAGGAGTACGGGCTTGAGAAAAGTGATTTTAAGGAGATCACCATAAGTGGAAATGAATCTAACTCTGTTGCTTTGATTCCTGATCAGTTTAAGGATTACAATAACATCAAAACTGTTTATTTGACAAATGTAGATGAAATAGGGAGTGGAGCATTTGAAAACTGCGCATCACTCAAAAGTGTTAGCGGGTTTGGAGAAGACCTTCATTCTATAGGTGATCGAGCCTTCAAAAATTGCACATCACTAAGTGAGACTATTCAGGCTCGAAATATCTGGGAAGGGTGGTGTCTGGTAAGATATTATTATTATCCCAAGAATCTTCGAAAGATAGGAGATGAAGCATTTTATAATACTCCTATCGAATATATGTATTTATATGATTCCGTTTGTGATATTGGAGATAATGCATTTGGAGAATGTTCCAACTTAACAATTCACTGCAACAAGGGCTCCTATGCGCTGCAGTATGCGGAAGATAATAATATCCCTTATATATACATGACGGGTGTCACACAGCTCGACAGCTTTGACGTTAACGTTGACGCATGGAGCTTTGTCAATAACTACGATGCTTTTGGCCACGATGCACATTATTATATTCACTACACTGATATGGCAAAGTATACCAACACCCAAAGAGAGATTGTGAAGAAGGCAAGAATGAAAGAGTGGAGTGGGTCATGCTTTGGTATGTCTTCACTTGCAGTACTTGTCAAGATGGGTGCTATTCTTCCGCAATCAATACAGGAAGAGAAATATTGTCTATATGATATCAGCGCACCAAATAATGACGAGGTGGAATCACTTATCAATTTTTTCCATTTCCAGCAGTACTTCCGGCCTTATGCATCAAAAGCAGCGTCTTTCATGAAATTAAGTGATGAAAAAAAGCTTCAAACCATTCAGAGTTATGCTGAGAAAGCAATGGAGGGAGAACAGCCGTTCCTGCTCACATATTTTTATCCGGAGGATGAAGATGGCATAAAACTCGGTCATGCTGTTGTAGGATTTGGCGTGGAGCATGGAGATTACCAGGTGTCAAAACCAGGGAGCCTGTTTGAAAAGATTGAGTACGACTCGAGAATCTTGCTATACAATTGCAATTATCCCGGCGAGATTCAATATCTGTATTATAATGAAGGAACAAATAACTGGCTGTTTCCTTTTGCCAAAAACGTAGCTGAAATAGGGTCCGCTGTTAGAGATAGAACTGTACTTGATGCAGCGGAAGCCGGTATAGAGGAGGATCATTTTTTTAAGACTGTCATTCATATGTCTGATGATCCAAGCTTTACCCTTTCAAGTCAGGGGAATTCATATGGCATTACAGAACCTGGTATCTACGGTGATGATGCGATTGCAGTATATGCTCCAGTTAACGAAACCACTGATGGATCCCAGGAATCGGATACTTTGATTGCTGTTGTACCGGATGATGCATCGTTTTCTGTTACTCCTGTTGACTCAAATGCAGGAATATTGATGAGCGAGTCTGATGACAAGTTGATATCTATAGATTGCGACAATTTCAATAAGGCAGATTTCACTGAAGATGGAACTGTTATGCTTTCTGGAGTTACAGGAGATTGTTCACTCAAATTTGTTAGCAATGCTCCTTCTGAGACATTGGGATGGAGTACTGCAGAGTTTTCAGGCAACGACATTAATGGGGATATTTCAGCCCGTGAAAACTCTGAAGGCGTTATTCTATCGGGATCTGGTATTAATGGGCTTATTATTAATCTTTCAGATGAAGAAACTTCTACCAGCTTTTCCTTCGATACTGACGAATCATCAGTGTTGATTGCAGGCACTCTGGGAGATGTAAAGCTATATACAGATCCTGATCATGATGGTGAATATGATAATGACCTCGCTTTAGAAATGATAGAACAACCTTCGGATGATGAGCTTGTACATATTGACAGTCTGCCATTAAGTGGGTTAGAAAACAAAACGTATACAGGCAAAACAATAACTCAGAATATTATCATAAAAGATAATGAACAAGTTCTTAAGGAGGGGTCAGATTATCGCTTAAGCTATGAGAATAATGTAAATGTTGGGGTAAGTACTGTTACCATTCAAGGCATTGGACGTTATACTGGGACAGTCACAAAGACCTTTACTATCAGTAAGGCCACCAATACACTGAGCGTTAAAGGAAAGAAAGCAACTCTCAAGTATAGCAAGCTTAAGAAAAGAAACCAGACTTTGGCCTGCTCCCAAGTGATCACGTTCACTGATAAAGGACAGGGTACTCCTTCATATACGCTGTATTCAGCAAAGAAAGGAAGCAAGAACTTCAAGAAATATTTCAGCGTTAACGTCAAGACCGGTGAGCTCAAGGTTAAAAAGAAGCTTAAAAAGGGCACATACACCATTAAGGTCAATGTGACAGCTGCTGGTAACAACAACTACAACGCAGCTGCAACGACAGTGACAGTTAAGGTGAAGGTAAAATGATGGGCAAACAGTATTCATACAAAAATGTCTGCAGGAAAAATCCTGCGGACATTTATATTGCATAAACTACGAATCTACACCTAAGGTTAAAGAAATAATCGAAAAAAGCGGTAAAGAACTAGGCTGTATTGAGAACTTCTCTCTGGATCGTCTTTGGATGTCTGTCCAAAGTTTTTGCTATCTGCTTGAATGACCTATTGGCATAGAGACCCATTTCAATGACGATCCGATCCGTAACATCCATCTGCTTTCGTTTTGCTTCCATAAAACTCCTTTCCGCAGATGGCGATCATTTCAGTAATTTAAGCACCTGTTTTTTGCATAATGTAATTACCAAAAGTTGCAGAGCAAATTGGAGAATGTTGCATCTCCAAAACGGGTAAGCGCCTAATTTGAGACGTTGGATTATGTGAATTGGATTCGGAGCATTTTACTCTGAATCCTTGGAATAACTTTTAGAACATGCCTTCTGCACATCAGGATCCCATGGAGCAAGTTTGTCCAACTCATCATCGGACA
>JAFRJV010000068.1 GCA_017432075.1 Mogibacterium sp.
ACGAATGCAGAAAGTGGCTTTCTTAGAGACATAACAGGTAACCGCAGATTCTGGGCAGTCAGGACTCCCGGTACAGGTATCTTAAAGCCTTGGGATCTCACGCAGGATGATGTCGATCAGATATGGGCTGAGGCTCTTTACCTTGCCGGTCAGGGTGAAACTCTGTTCCTCTCACACGAGTTGGAAGAATCAGCCAGAGCCTGCCAGGCTGCTGCTATGGAACATGACGACAGAGAAGGTCTTGTCACAGACTACCTTGACCTGCCGCTGCCCGGAAACTGGAATGAAATGTCTCTTTACGACAGACAGGATTATGTTCAGAGTCAGGGATCGCTTTATAGCGGCGAGGACGTCAGAAGAAGAGATTACGTATCCAACATAGAGATCTGGTGCGAATGCTTCTGCAAAAACAAGGCTGATTTCCAGCATAAGAACAGCTTTGAAATCAGTGCCATAATGACGCGTATAGACGGATGGGAGAAGACCGGCAGGACCATGTGGCTCCCAATCTATGGAAAGCAGCGGATCTACAGACGGAAAAGAGAGAACGACTCTTTAGAACAAACTACGGAACGATCTGCGGAACAAACGTTATAACAGACCTCAGTAAGAATGTATGCCTCTATTCCGGGTATGCGATTCTGATTGCATAGCTGCGGAATTCAGATATCAAGAATATACATCCCGCTTACATTGATCAGCTGTGTTCCCGATGGATGCTCTGACACTCGTCTTATCCTGGCATATTCCATGTGAACGTGTCCGTAGCAATGATATTTTGGTCTGAAATCCGAGAGAAATCTGTTAAAACAACTGAATCCCGTATGTGCCAGGTCACCGAGATCGCCATAACCTCTGCACGGCGCATGCGTAAGGAAAATATCTACAGGCGCGCCTGACGCATCCCGTCTGGCGTGCTTTTTTTCACTGTGATTTATAAGGCCGAGTTTTATTCTCATACTGAGTCGGCGCACGCGGGATGCCATTTCTCTTTCAGAATACATATCCCTGCCTTCACTATAGCGCATCGAACCACCGAGGCCGGCTACTCTTATTCTCCTGACATAGGCGCAGCCTTCACTATTATCTGCATCCGTGCTATGAACAGGCTCGCAGATCTCTGCTTCAAAAATCTTCCCGTCGATATCGATACAGCCCTCAGGCGGCATCTGGTCATACCGTCCGTCATGGTTCCCTCTGACATACAAACAAGGAACATTGAGCATCGTGACCAGAAATTCCAGATATTCAGGCCGGATATCTCCTGCGGACAGTATAAGTCTGACCCCTTCAAGCCTTTTGCTGCCCAATGCGCCCCAATGATCCCACAATTCTCTAAGCTCGTGGTCTGCAATCAGAAGCACTTTCATAGTCTTTCCTCTCAGTCCCCTACTTGATTCCGCTCACACTGACTGTCGCTTTTCCCTCATCGGTGAGAGCCTCTGCAACTGGAATCTCGCCGCAGATGTTCTCATTGAGCCAGTCCATAGTTATGATATCCATGCTTGACAGCGGTTCGTCATCTGCTTTCCTGACAATGCCAGTCTGACTGCGCAAGTCACCGTCAAACGGATTCATAGCGCCACAGATGATATCCGATTTCAGGATATCCACCAGCTGTTTTGTATAAGGTGAGATCTCATCTGAGAGTTCGATATCTACCACACCGGAAATCATTCCCCACCAGTAATTTGTGGCCTGGTCCTTCTTATCCACAAGCCTGGCGTTGTACGTACCATCGATTATTGTTTTGACAATGATTTCATACAGCTTGCCCCACTTCCAGATCGGTGCGGCAAGGTTGGTGATGCGGCATGTACCGGACAGATCGGTGCCCTCTCCAGGAGCGACCCGCTCCACGTAACACACCCCGTATGCATTGCTTCCGTCTGTATTATGAGTTGAGTCGATCGCAGAGATTACATGGATCCCCTTGTCGACCATCGACCACCACCAGTTACTGTCCTGCTTGGCCGACCACTCAAGGTCTATCTGTACAACCGGGTCTGCCATCGCAGCGCCTATGGCAAAAGCATTGATCCCTGCGATCGTTCCGTATATCGGGTAGTCCGAGCAATATCCGATCCTGTGGCTCCCATCCGAAGCCGCTGCAGCACCGGCCACGATTCCTGCGAGGAATTTTGCCTCATACAGCTTGGCATAATAAGTCCTGACCGCCTGGTGCGTGAGATTGATCGAACAATTAAGGAACTTAACATCCTTGTAACGGATAGCCGCGCGCAGAGCATCATCAATCTGCTGTACTGATGTTGTGAATACCACATCTGCGCCCCAAGATACAGCAGCAGCGACAGCCTCCTCAAAGCTCCCTGCTGACTCCGGTGAGCCTTCGATGTTCTTTCCGTCTGCAATGAACCTTGCAGTCTTAACCATGCCGCCGAATGACTCTTCGAGCCTGAGCCTGCCTGCCTCATGATTATATATCCAGTTGGAGTGCTCCGGACACCTGTTATAGATGAAGGCAGCCTTGAGAGGATTATTCACTGAATAGCTGATGCCAGGCAGCACTTTGCTCACAAGTGAACCCGGCCCGGCAATTATCTTCTCTGCTTTATTAATTAAGTTGCCTGCATTGAGAACTTCATCGGATGATTCGACCAGAGACACCTTGTCATTGTTGTGCTGTGTATAGAGTTCCTTGGTTATCTGCCTAAGCCTCTGCCCTACTTCTTTCTCGCTGCCGTCATACATCGCGTCACCTCTGAATATTCTCAGATAAACAACGAACGCATCACCCATTGTCATTTCCGGCAGCTTTTCGGACAGTTCTGATGTGACTTTTGCAAAGCTCCAGTATACCGCCTGCAAATGTCTTACCTTGTCCATAGGCCATGGCTTATCCAGACTGATACCTGCTATCTCCGCGATTTCTTTATATGCTCCCGGTCTTGTGCACTCCATATCATAGACAGGCACAGCTTTGAAAAACTCCAGGAATTCAGCATAAGCCGGCTCGGTCTGAAGCACATCTGCTGTCGGTATTATCCTTGTGACATCTGCCATTATTGCAGGCATATCGAGGAATCTGCTCACCGATACCCTCTTGTTTCCCTCAAGTACATAGAATCTGTGCAGATACTCATAGACCCTTATCGGATCATTGAACCCTTCTTTTATCTGCGCCTCGACAAGATTGCTCCATTTGTAAGAAAACTCTGTGTTTATATCGAGAAGCGGCATGAAATTCGGCGCAAAAGAATTCTGTCTGGCAAGAGTTTTAGTTCCTGCGATCATTTCAACAGGAATCTCCATCAGCCCGAGTGACTGCTGCTGCAGTGTTCCATTTTCCGGAAGTATATCATCAAGCGCTGCAAGATACGGGTATTCTCCCCTTGCAAGTCTTACTTTATATTCTTTTTCTCCGGCCTTTCTGGCCTTAAGATATTCTTCATTCATAGTAATTCTGCTCTTGTTTGCATATGACGGTTCTTATACGTGTACTTAGATGCTCATCGATCCTTTCAATGATACATAGCAATTGTAATGACATTCATAAAGAAATCAAATTAATTACCTCTTCGTAAGTAGGCATGATCTTTAATGCCCCTTTTCGAGTTGTAACAATAGATGCAGCAGCATTTGCCGTTACCAGCATATTCATGATTATTTCTTCATCTAGCCTGTCAATGCCGTTATCTAATACTGTATTTAATATGCAGGCACAGAACGTATCGCCAGCGCCAGTCGTCTCTATGGTCTCTTTCTGCAGAAATGCGTTAGCAAATACACTAAAGTCTTTATAATACGCACGGCTTCCTTCCGGTCCCATGCTGAGACATATAAGCTTCAGATTCGGATAGTTTTCCTGAAGAAAACATATGCCATCGTCAAAATCATTTTCCCCGGTAAACCAAGTTATCTCATTGTCGGAGATTTTCAGAATATGTGCCTGCCTCAATCCCCAGT
>JAFRJV010000069.1 GCA_017432075.1 Mogibacterium sp.
CGCAACCGATGTTCTCTGAACGCTGTGCCGGTTACTGTGACAGGTAGCTTTGTAAAGGCTTGAGCCGTATGATGGGAAACTATCATGTACGGTTCTTAGAGGGGAAGGCGGCAGAAATGCCGCCGACCTACTCGATCAGCGTAAACAGAATATGAACAACAACTTCTCTGCTGTCGTCCCATACGACATGGAGCAACAGAGGAAGGAGACGAAGGAGTTCCTTGACGATCTGACTACCAGAGACCAGAGGATGATGTTCGCGGTGCTGACTCTGGTTCATACGGCAGATACAAAAAAGCAGCTCGATAACGATACTGAGGAAATACTCACTATCGTCAGAAAAAGACTCTGCCAGATGGCTGTCCTGAAGTATCAGCAACTGGACGGGCTCAAGACTGCACTGCCATTCGGTGTACGAAGGATAGATGCTTTCAGGACACTTACCACTGAGTCGCTCGCGGTATTTATGCCTTTCAGAGTGCAGGAGGTCTATGACAGTCACGGCATCTACTATGGCAACAACGTCATTTCCAAGAACATGATAATCGCTGACCGCAGACGGCTGATGAATGGAAATTCGTTCATTCTTGGCGTGCCGGGCGGCGGAAAGTCGTTTACAGCGAAGAATGAGATAGTGAGTCTGATGCTCTCAAGCGATGCGGACATCATCATTATCGATCCTGAAAGCGAGTACGGCCCGCTTGTGAGAGCGCTCGGCGGCAGCGTGATCAACATATCCGCCAATTCGCCGAATCACATCAACGCGATGGATATGTCGAGAGACTACGGAGAGACAGACCCAATCATCGAGAAGTCGCAGTTCCTGCAGTCGCTCTGCGAGCAGATAGTAGCAGGGCACAAGTTCCAGAAAGGCCAGCAGTCCATCATTGACCGCTGCACGGAGAACGTGTACCGCTACTACAAGCAGGGCAACTATATGGGCACACCGCCTACACTGCAGGATTTCAGGGAAGAGCTGCTGAAGCAGCCAGAGCCTGAGGCACACTCGCTTGCGCTTGAGCTTGAGCTCTTCACAAGAGGTTCTCTCAACACCTTCGCGAAGCAGACCAACGTGGATACGAGCAATCGCCTGATCTGCTATGACATCCTTGAGCTTGGTGAGCAGCTGAGAGCTATAGGCATGCTGGTAATACTCGATTCGATCTTAAACCGCATCACTCAGAACAGGCAGGCCGGAAAGCGCACATATATTTTCATAGATGAGATATATCTGCTGTTCATGCACGAGTACTCTGCGCAATTCCTCTACAAGCTGTGGAAGCGTGTCCGTAAGTACGGAGCTTTCTGTACCGGCATCACACAGAACGTTGCCGATCTGCTGCAGTCTTACACAGCGAGAACGATGCTTTCAAACTCTGAATTCATTGTGATGCTGAACCAGGCCGCGACGGACCGTATAGAGCTGGCGAAGCTTCTGAACATCTCAAATGAGCAGCTCTCATATATTACCAATGTGGATGCAGGCCACGGACTCCTGAAGGTAGGCTCAAATTTGGTGCCTTTCGAGAATAAGTTTCCGAAGGACACAAAGCTCTACGCATTGATGACGAGCAAATTCGGTGAGGGGTATTTTGCAGGCAATGCCGGTATGCTGGGAAGCCAGCCAGGCGAGCTGAGTGGAAATCATGACGAGCAAGAGATACTCAGGAAGATCCGCGAGGTATCGATGAACAATGCAGAATTCGACGCTATGGTGAAGCAGTATATGAGTCAATAGAAGGAGGGATGCAGGTGGCAGACATAAAAACAAGAGACGTTACCAGGGGGACCATAAAGACTCTGGACAGGGCTGCGAGTTCTATGCATCACCTGAAGGAAGAGACTATCAGGAGCAAGACGCTTGAAGTCGGAAGCAGAGCGGATAACGAATCTTCGGGATCATATGCGCAGGATTCAGCAGAACACTATGCCGGGGACGGAACTGCATTTGCCATGCATGCCGGCACCGACATGATAATAAAGTCAAGAGAGCATATCGGCGGCAGTATCTCGGAGAACACCGATTCTGCTCTCCATAGCGGAGTTGAATCGCCAGAAATCGCCCATGGTCTGCCTGATACCAGCGAGCAGGTGCAGCGTGCATTCAAAGAACAGGGCGTGAAGAATATACTCGGTCGAAGAGAAAAAGCAAGAATGGCCGATGAGGAAGTGCTTCGGAATACTGAGCACGACAGGCTTACCGGACAGATCAGAAGAACCTCTATTGAAAGGCGTGAAAAACAATCCCTTCACAGGACCGGCAGGATCGCCAAAAACCGCCAGAATGTGCACCAAAGCGCTGACCCGATCCAGCGAAGACGCAAGGAATATGCTATAAAGCGTATGACCGACAGGAAAGCATCTGTCGGTATCCTCGGAAGAATAATAGGAAGAGGCACTGCCGGAGCCGGACAGAACGTCAGGAAATCCGGACGTGCGCTCAGAGGGATCATTGAGGGTTCGAAAGTACTCTTCGGGAGCATATCTATCGGCGCTGCTGTGGCTATAGGGATAATAGTTGTGATGGTGTTCTTTGGTGCTGCAATGAACATGACTGAGGACGGCAACTATATAGCCGGAACCGGCGACACTGCCATAGTAGAGGTAGCAAGAGCACAGCTTGGCAATGTGGGCGGCGATAAGTTCTGGAAGTGGTATGGCTTCAAGAGCCATGTCCATTGGTGCGCATGCTTTGTCAGCTGGTGCGCTGATCAGTGCGGATATATAGATGCAGGAATATATCCGAAGTTCGCAGGAGTTGATACCGGAGCAAGCTGGTTCAAGTCACATCACCGATGGTCGGGGGGAGGGTATGCTCCTAATCCGGGTGATACTATCTTCTTCGACTTTGAACGAGACGGAGTCCTTGATCATGTCGGTCTGGTAGAGACCTGCGATGGCAAGACGATCACCACTATAGAAGGCAACTACAGCAATGCGTGCAAGAGAGCTTCATACAGAGTCGGTGATCCGCGTATAGCAGGATACGGTCTTATGATAAGACCTGCAGGTAACAAAGCCAGGCTCATAGCGCTCAAGGCAACGCAGCTGGCTTATCCTGATGCTCCGAGGGAAGCGAAATACCATGGCGGCAAACCGACTGCTGCATATGCAGAAGCTCTAAAGCGTGCATATCCTAATCGCTCAGATTGGGGTAAGCCGTCAAAGGACGGAGCGAGCTGCGATGTGTTTGTGGGAACATGTATCGTTGACAGCGGCGTGGACAAAGGTTTCCCACGCGGTTATAGAGATCAGGCAGTAAGACTGGCCAAAAGGACAGATCTGTATGAATGTGTAGTAAGCACAACATCGCGAAACGTCAAGGAGAGCGAGCTCAAGGATGGTGATATATGCACTTGGGAGAAAGCATCCGGTACCGTGCATATATGGATCTATGCCGGCGGCAAGGCCAGACAAGCTGCGCATGACAAATGGTATCCGAGAACGACATCACCCGCGAGCAACCTGAAAATAAGCGGCAAAAAGGTGATCAGAGTTTACAGAGTAAAAGAATGATGCAGAAAAGCGAGCGGATAGGATGTGGTTGGCGCTCTCGATAGCGCATTATGGTTGTCCATCCGTATCCTGGCTCGCCTTTACATAAGATAGCACATTAAGGATATATTTTCATCTCCTCTGTTGGTTCGGTGAATTATTCTTCACATGCTGCCCAAAATACAAGAATGTACATATGCTACTATTCGAAAATATTTAACAGGTACTTTCGAAGGCTCAAAGGAGGTGCGTGTATATGTCAGTCAAAGAGAGGCGCAAAGCATTAAAGCCACTGCCATCAGAAAATGTGATCATAAAAAGACAGTCTGACGGACTAGATAGCGTCCTAAGGGAAGAAGAGATAATACCATCGATACGCAGCAGGCTGAGACACAATATACTTACCATGCCTGCAGAGATACAAGAGGCGAGCGGCATCCTTATATACGGACGCAGGATTCGAAGTCTGGTATTCACAACAGACCTCGCGATCATCAAAAACTGTGATGCGGATGCGGTGTTCGCTGTATATCCTTTTACACCACAGCAATCCATAAGCGGACCAATAATAAGATCCGCGGCAGTCCCGGTATTCACAGGAGTCGGTGGCGGCATCACCACAGGGGTTCGCACTGTCAGTCTTGCCAAAGATGCAGAGAGCCAGGGGGCATTTGGTGTGGTGCTGAATGCTCCTACATCGAATCGCACTTTGCGAGCAGTATCGGTCGCTGTGGACATCCCTGTCGTGATCACAGTGACCGGTGACAAGGCCGATGTGAAAGACCGCCTTCGCCACGGAGCGTCTATAATCAATGTTGCGGCAGGCGCAAGGACTCCCGAGATAGTCAGGCTGATAGAAAAGCAGTTTCCTGATGTACCGATCATCGCGTCAGGAGGAGGTACACCTGAACAAATACGAGAGACTATTAGAGCAGGTGCCAACGCCATAACATATACACCACCATCGACCAAAGAACTCTTCGCAGAGACGATGGAGAAATACAGAGACATATATTGAACTATCGGCACTGCAAGGTGCCGTTTATTTTGCGGATTTGTGGATTCAACGGACTAGCTTTCAGTATGCTTATAATCAAAACTGGTAATTGTCCCGATATTCAGCCATTGCAAGGCTTGCGAGTTTTTGTTCTTTATGTTGAATTGACAGTTTTGTATAATTATTACTGTAATTAAGCGTAAGTGTTATGTATGGTGTGAGGGAACATAATGAACAAACAACAGCTTGCTGCTAAGATATGGGAATCCGCAAATAAAATGCGCTCAAAAATTGAAGCCAACGAGTATAAAGACTATATTCTTGGCTTCATTTTCTATAAATTCCTTTCGGATAAAGAAGTGAAGTATCTGAGGGAATTAGGATATACCGATGATGATATTGACACTGTGACTGAAGATGATCCAGAGATTGTAGAAAATGTGCAGAAGAATATAGGCTATTTCATTTCCTACGGCAATCTCTTTTCAACCTGGCTTGCGATGGGTAGTGACTTCAATGTTGCAAACGTGCGCGATGGCCTCTCTGCCTTCAGCCGCTTGATAAATTCCTCCCACAAAAAGGTATTTAATGGGGTATTTGACACATTGCAGACAGGATTATCCAAACTGGGCGATAGTTCAAATTCACAAACAAAGGCTATCAGTGACCTGCTGCAACTCATTAAAGATATACCTATGGATGGCAAACAGGACTATGACGTCCTTGGCTTTATCTATGAGTATCTTATATCTAACTTTGCTGCGAATGCCGGTAAGAAGGCTGGCGAATTCTATACGCCGCATGAAGTATCTCTGCTGATGTCAGAGATCGTTGCAGATCATCTAAAAGACAGATCAGAAATCAAAATATACGACCCAACATCAGGATCTGGTTCATTACTAATTAACATTGGTAAGGCTGTTGCCAAACATATGGGCGACAGCGATAAAATCAAATACTACGCACAGGAACTAAAGGAGAACACATACAATCTGACGAGAATGAATCTCGTCATGAGAGGAATTCTTCCAGATAACATAGTGACCAGAAATGGAGATACACTTGAAGAAGACTGGCCGTACTTTGATGAGAGTGATCCCATTGGAACCTATGAACCTCTGTATGTGGATGCTGTAGTTTCCAATCCTCCGTATTCTCAGAACTGGAACCCTACAGATAAGGAAGCAGATCCAAGATATGCTCGCTTTGGGCTGGCTCCAAAGGGAAAAGCCGATTACGCCTTCCTTCTCCATGATCTTTTCCATATCAAGAGTGATGGCATCATGACAATTGTTCTTCCACATGGCGTTCTTTTCAGAGGCGGTGAGGAAGGTGAAATTCGCAAGAACTTGATTGAGAATAACCATATAGATGCAGTAATCGGATTGCCTGCAAATATATTCTTTGGAACAGGCATCCCGACAATCATCATGGTACTGAAGCAGAAGCGCGAACGCACAGATGTCCTGATAGTTGATGCTTCCAAGGGGTTTGAGAAGGTCGGCAAGAATAACAAGCTCAGGGCGTCCGATATCAAGAAAATCACTGATGTTGTGACTGGACGCCTTGATGTGGCAAAGTTCTCTCGCGTTGTTTCTCGTGATGAGATCCGTGCAAATGACTATAACTTGAATATTCCTCGATACGTTGACTCATCCGAGAAACCAGAAAGCTGGGATATTTACGCATCCATGTTTGGCGGCATACCAGCCAAGGAGATTGCTGATCTTGATCCATATTGGGCTGCATTCCCAGACCTTAAGGAAGCGCTGTTTACATGGAGTAACGAATCTTATGCCAATCTAAAGACAGGCGATATTAAGGAGGCAATCTTCGAGCATCCGAATGTAAAGACATTTATCCAAAAGTATATCTCTGCATTTGATGGCTTTGATGGATATCTTAGGCAGGAACTGATGCAGGCTATGACCGGTGTTAACATCTCTAAGGAAGAAAGTGTGTTAAGCGATGACATCTTCCGGAGACTGTCTGAAATACCACTGGTGAATGCTTATGAAGCTTATCAGATCCTGGATAATGACTGGAGTAAAATTGCTGTTGATCTTGAAATCATCCAAACAGAAGGCTTTGAAGCAACAAAACAGGTCGATCCGAATATGATCATCAAAAAGAAGGATGGTAAGGATCAGGAAGTACAGGACGGGTGGGTGGGCCACGTCCTTCCGTTTGAACTTGTTCAAACCATGCTTCTTGTAGACAATCTGGATGCTTTGAAGGCTGATGAAGACCGCCTTGCTGAAATCACAACGGGATATGAGGAAGCGTTGGATTCACTGTCTGAAGAAGAAAAGGAGAAAGAATTTGTCAATGATGACAAAACAGGCTTTGTTTGGGCTGAAGTCAAGAAAGCTATAAAGGCAAAGGAGCTTGATACTGATGTACTGACTGTGCTCAAAAAGGCTTATGCAGATAACGAAGAAGAAAAAAATCTAAAGAAGCAAATTAAAACCAAATCCGCTGATCTTCATATGGCAACAAAGGCCGTTATTGAAGGACTTTCTGATGAACAGGTTTATGATTTACTCCATGAAAAATGGATTGTTCCACTGGTAGATGGACTCTCTAAGCTGCCAGATAGTATCATCGCTGATTTCACCGCTACTCTTGAAAAACTGGCATCTAAATACAGCACGACACTTTCAGAGGTTGAAGACCAGATCAAAGATACAGAAAAAGAACTATCTGAAATGATGGACATGCTTACTGGCGATGAATTTGATATGCATGGACTTGCTGAACTGAAGAAGATGCTTGGAGGTATGTAAAATGGGGAAAAATGAAAAAACTCCAGCCATACGCTTCCAAGGATTCACTAATGCTTGGGAACAGCGTAAGTTATCCAGCATCGTTGATCGTGTCACCAGAAAGAACACTGGCTTGGAATCCACATTGCCGCTGACAATCTCGGCACAGTATGGCCTTGTAGATCAGGTCACTTACTTCAACAATCGTGTTGCGAGCCAGAACATTAGTAATTACTACCTTGTGAAGAATGGTGAGTTTGCTTATAACAAAAGCTCTTCTGATGGTTATCCATTTGGTACCGTAAAACGCTTAGACCTTTATAAAATGGGCGCTTTATCGACATTGTATATCGTATTTGCACTCAAAGATCTCAGTGTGGACAGCGATTTCCTGGCATGCTACTACGATACAGATAACTGGCATAAGCAGGTTTCTGAGCGAGCTGCAGAAGGCGCAAGGAACCATGGCCTGTTGAATATTTCAGCCGAAGATTTCTTGGATACAGACCTTATGATTCCGCAAGACATTCGAGAGCAAGTGCTTATCGGGGAATACTTGAAGAAACTAGACAACCTTATCACCCTTCATCAGCGTAAGTATGACAAGTTGATAAATGTGAAAAAGTCCATGCTGGAAAAACTGTTCCCTCGAGATGGAGCTGATGTTCCAGAAATTCGTTTTGCAGGTTTTACTGACCCTTGGGAACAGTGTAAGTGGTCAGATACAGTTGATATTTCAACAGACATGGTTGATCCTAAAACTGGTCTTTATGATGAACTGCCTCATGTCGCACCGGGTAATATAGAGTCATTTACTGGTCGATTATATGATAACGTGAAGCTCGTTAAGGATGAAAACCTTATAAGCGGAAAGTTCAGATTCAGCGCTGGAGATATTATTTACGGGAAGATAAATCCACAGCTCGGCAAGTACGTATTTGCAACTTTTTCAGGGCTCACGAGTGCAGACGCGTATGTATTAAATGCTAAAAACGGTGTAGATCAGAAATTCTTATACGCGGTTCTCCAAACGCAAGATTTCTTCAATTATTCAGTATCAGTATCAAAGCGATCTGGTATGCCGAAGATAAACCGTGACGAGCTAAACGCTTATTCGTTTACAGCTCCGTCAGCCGCAGAACAGGCTAAAATAGGAGCGTTCCTGCTTGACATTGACCACCTTATCACCCTTCATCAGCGTAAGCTGGAAAAACTTAAAAATATCAAGAAGTCTATGCTCGAGAAGATGTTTGTTTAAGTGGGAAAGGACTTAGCAACTATGGTATTTAACAAAGAAGCGGATTTTGAACAAGCTTTAATTGATTTGCTAAAGACAAAGGGCTGGGAAGATAAGGTTCTTAAGAACTATACCGAGACAGATTTGGTCCGTAATTGGGCAGATATTCTGTTTGAAAACAACCGTGACATAGATAGACTGAATGACTATCCACTTACAGACGGTGAAATGCAGCAGATCATTGAGCAAATCGAAGTACTGAAGACGCCCCTCCGCCTTAATGGCTTTATCAATGGAGGCAGCGTTGCTATTACCCGCGATAACCCTGATGATATAGCGCATTTTGGGAAAGAAGTCTCTTTGAAGATCTATGAGCGCAGGGAGATAGCTGCTGGACAGAGCCGCTATCAGATTGCACAACAACCTAAGTTCCCCACGAAATCCAAGATAATGAATGATCGTCGTGGGGATCTGATGCTTCTGATCAACGGCATGCCTGTCATTCACATTGAGCTCAAGAAAAGCGGCGTTCCAGTCTCTCAAGCTACGAACCAGATAGAGAAATATGCTGGAGAAGGAATTTTTACTGGTTTATTTGCTTTGGTCCAGATTTTTGTTGCTATGAATCCAGACGAAACAAAGTATTTTGCGAATCCGGGTCCAGAAGGCAATTTCAACCCTGATTTTTATTTCCATTGGGCTGACTTCAACAATGAACCAATCAATGACTGGAAAAAGATTGGCTCAACACTTCTCTCAATTCCAATGGCACATCAGCTGATTGGATTCTATACAGTTGCCGATGATTCCGACGGCATACTGAAGGTCATGCGCAGTTATCAGTATTATGCTGCTAATGCAATTTCGGATAAAGTTTCAAAGACAAAGTGGGAAGCTGGTAATCAGCTTGGTGGGTATATCTGGCACACAACCGGTTCTGGCAAAACCATGACCTCATTTAAGTCCGCGCAACTAATTGCAACATCAAAGGATGCAGACAAAGTTGTCTTCCTGATGGATAGAATTGAGCTGGGAACGCAGTCGCTCAAAGAATACAGGAACTTTGCGGGGGCAGGGCTCACGGAACAGCAGAAGGCAAACACGGTTCAAGAGACAGAGGATACTCATGTTCTGATTGGAAAACTCAAAAGTACCGACCCAGCAGACACATTGATTGTGACTTCTATCCAAAAGATGAGTAATATCAGCGAAGAAAACGAAGGTCTGAAGGCAGCTGATATAGAAATCATGAACTCAAAAAGGCTGGTTTTTATTGTTGATGAGGCGCATAGGTCGACTTTCGGAGAGATGCTTCTTACAATAAAACAGACCTTCCCAAAGGCGATTTTCTTTGGATTTACTGGTACTCCGATTCAAGAAGAGAATCAGAAAAAAATGAATACGACTTCAACGGTATTTGGTAACGAGCTTCACAGATACAGTATTGCCGACGGTATCCGTGATAAGAATGTTCTCGGATTTGATCCGTATAAAGTCCTGACATATAAAGATCAGGATGTAAGGCAGGTCGTTGCGCTTGAAAAAGCTAAAGCAGATACCGTGCAGGAAGCAATGAATGATCCTGCCAAAAAGAAAGTCTTCATGCAATACATGCAAAATGTTCCAATGGCCGGATACTATGAAGGCGATGGTTCGTATGTGAAAGGTATTGAGGACTATTTGCCACTCAGTCAATATCGTACTGAAGAGCACCAGTCAATGGTCGTAAAGGACATCGTGGATAACTGGATGATACTATCTCAAGGGAGCAAGTTCCATGCGATCTTTGCTACCAGCAGTATTCCGGAGGCGATTGAGTACTATCACCGTTTCAAAGAGGTAGCTCACGATTTAAAGGTAACTGCGCTCTTTGACCCTAGCATTGATAACAACGGTGGCGCGAAAGTCAAAGAGGATGGTCTATTAGAACTCATCGATGATTATAACCACAGATACGGCCAGGACTTTACTGCGGCTTCATTTGCCAAGATGAAAAAAGACATTGCTGCAAGACTCGCCCACAAGAAGCCATACGAACGAATTGACAAGACTCCGGAAAAAGAAATAGATCTCCTGATTGTTGTTGACCAGATGCTTACAGGATTTGATTCAAAATGGATCAATACGCTTTATCTGGATAAGATACTTCGCTATGAAAACATAATTCAGGCATTCTCTCGCACTAACAGATTGTTCGGACCGGATAAGCCTTTTGGAACGATCAAATATTACAGGAAGCCACATACAATGGAGAAGTATATAGAGGCTGCCGTAAAGCTCTATTCCGGAGACAGACCGTTTGGACTGTTTGCTCAGAGGCTTCATAAGAATCTTTCAAATATGAATTTCTTGTTTGAACAGATAAGAGATGTCTTTGAACAGGCGGGCGTTATTAACTTTGAGAAGATTCCTTCGGAAACGGCTGAAAGAAAGAAGTTTGCTGATCTATTCCGACAGTTTAATGATTATTTGGAAGCTTCCAAGGTTCAGGGCTTCACATGGAAGAAGCTTGATTACTCTATTGTAGATGAGGAAACAGGCGAGGTTCATGACATTTCCATGGCACTTGATGAAACTACTTATCTTATTCTCGTCAAACGTTATAAGGAACTGTTTGGTGAAGGCTCTGGCCTGGGCGGCGATGATGTCCCTTATGATATTGACGGATATCTGACAACGATTGATACGGACAAGATAGACTCTGATTATATGAATTCTCGATTCGATAAGTATCTAAAATTGCTTCATGCCAACGGAACTGGAGCTGAAGAACTGCAAAAGGCTGAGGACGAGCTGCATAAGACTTTTGCAACGCTTTCCCAAGAGGAACAAAAATATGCAAATATATTCCTACATGATATTCAGAGCGGTGATGTAATAGTAAACCCTGGAAAGACTTTTAAGGAGTATATTATTGAATACGTATCAAAGGCAAAAGATGATCAGATTCATCGACTTGCAGCATATGCACTTGGCTTAAATGAAATAATGCTTAGGAATCTAATGGCTCAGCATATTACGGAAGATAACATCAATGAGTTCGGGAGATTCGATGCATTGAAAGCTACAGTAGACAAAGCCAAGGCAAAAGCATACTTCGAAGCGGTAACGGGATTAAAACTACCTATCCCAAAAGTAAATATCAGGGTGGACAATCTGCTTCGTGATTTTATACTCAAGGGTGGATATGATATAAAAATGCCGGAATGATCGATTGTTGACACAGCGTAAGTGTACCGAGGGCCAGGGGAAACCTTGGCTCTCTTGCTTTTCTTGGGAACAGCGTAAGTTGGGAGAACTGGTGCAATTCTCGAAGGGAACCGGTTATTCCAAGGCTGATCTGAAGGAGTCCGGAACCCCTATCATCCTATACGGCAGGCTCTATACAAAATACGAGACTGTAATAGCGGATGTAGACACCTTCGCAGATGCAAAACCAGGCTCCGTTTATAGCCATGGCGGAGAGGTTATTGTACCTGCTTCAGGCGAGACTGCGGAGGACATTTCAATCGCATCAGTCGTTGAAAAATCAGGGGTTTTACTTGGTGGCGACCTTAATATCATCACACCTACGGGAGACTTGGATCCAGCGTTTTTAGCAATCAGTATTTCCAATGGAAAGCCGCATGATGATATGGCAAAAATGGCACAGGGAAAGTCGGTTGTCCATCTCCATAATACCGACTTAGAGAAGATAGATTTGGCCTTTCCGAGTCACGAAGAACAGCTGCAGATTAGCTCCTGCTTCAAACGCCTCGATAACCTTATCACCCTTCATCAGCGACAGATAAATCTTGTGCAAAGCAATGGTGTGCAGAATACTCATTCTTGGGAACAGCGTAAGCTATCTGAAGTGGCTGATAAGGTGACCGAAAAGAACGTGAATTTGGCCGTTCATGAGACCTTTACGAACTCCGCAGAATACGGAGTGATTAGCCAGCGCGATTTCTTTGATCACGATATCTCTAATGCCGAGAATATTGGAGGCTATTACGTAGTCAGGAATGAGGATTTTGTATATAATCCGCGTATCTCCGTGACTGCTCCGGTCGGCCCCGTAAATCGGAATAAATTAGGCAGAAATGGCGTAATGTCGCCACTTTACACCGTATTCAGAGCACATGATATTGATACCACTTATCTTGAATGGTTTTTTAAGAGCAGTTATTGGCATCCGTTCATGTTTTTCAACGGAGACTCTGGCGCAAGATCAGATCGGTTTTCTATCAAAGATGCGGTCTTTTTCGAGATGCCGATACCGACTCCGAGCCTTGCAGAACAAAGGCGGATTGGTGCCTACATAGATAAGCTCGACAACCTTATCACCCTTCATCAGCGTGAGCATACTGTTTAAGTGATAAAGATCGTCTTAGCTGAGACTAGATAATGATCTCATTACCAAATCCACATCCTGATTCTCTAATTCATGTATGATGTGAAGATAAGTTTTCTGTGTTGTGGTCATGCTTGCGTGACCCAGTCTTCTTGCAACACTTCCAATAGATACACCTGCAAAAAGAAGCAGCGAAGCATGAGTGTGACGAAGACCATGTACAGAGATAACCGGGATTTTTGCCTTTGTACAATGCCTTTCTAAAATATCGTTCACCGTTGAATTGTAAACCTTATCTTTTGTAACAAATATCGGTTTATCTTCTGGCAACCCTTTGAGCAATTCCGAGAATTGAATAACCGTCTGCCAATCAATCTGGATTTTCCTAACAGAAGATTTGTTCTTTGTTGGAAGAAATCCCCCTTCGCCCTTATAATCCCAAGTCTTGCTGATTGAGAGAGTCTGATGAGCGAAGTCGAAGTCTTTAGGAGTCAATGCCAATGCTTCAGAAAATCTCATACCCGTTTTTGCTATTAACAGAATGAACCAATCCCAATTTACATCCTTCCCGAGATTCAATCCTATCAACAATGTATGCAGTTCAAACTGGTTTAGGTACTTAATCTTTTTCTCTGCTGGCGGTTTTCCTTTTATAATCACTTTTCTTGTCGGATCTCTATCTATCAAACCTTCATCAACTGCATCTAGGATTGCCCCTTTCAATTGATGATGAAAATCCATCGTAGTTTGCCGCTCGTGGTTTTTAGCATAATCATTCAGTAGCTTTTGGTATGTAATTCTTGTCATTTCACACATCCTTATATCAGGTATGAGTTTCATAAGCCACGATTGTGTCATCAAATACTTGCCCAATGTCACTTCTCGTATAGCACCCTCTTTGTAGACGTGAACCCATTGAGCGTAATAGTCGCAGAACAAGTCTGTATTCCTTGCATTTTCTAACATCATTCACCTCCGAATATATGTAAGCTCACTCACGCTGATGAAGGGTGATAAGGTTGTCTATCTGACGTAAGAAGCCTCCAATTTTCTTTTGCTCCGCATATTCTGGCACTAAAAAAGTATATTCGCCATACTCCTGAGCATTAACTCCCGGCTGGCCGGATCTCTGCGAAGTGATCTGAATATACTTCTCATAGGGAACACCGAGGGTATTCTGAAAAACAAATTCAGGATCATATTCAGGTTTGATTTTAGCTCGAATAAGGAAGCCTGCGAAATAGACAAGGCCGTCAGATTCCCTGTAAATAAAGGATTTTCCCACACTCGCACCTGTTCTGGCAAACAAAATTTCTCCATCATGAAGTAAATAGTTGCTGGCTACTGAAAGATCCGTATCAGGGGAGGTTAAGTCATCGTCTTTGAAAACACGGGACGAATCATCGATGTCTGTAATACGAAGATACTTATTCACTCCATCAAACTCTTTGGCCGCAGCGTTCAGTCCGTATTCAAAAGATGAAGCTACTTCTCCCAACTTACGCTGTTCCCAAGAATGAGTAGAGGGATGATGTGCGCGGCAAAGGAAACAAATGGAAGTAATCAAACCCATAGGCTATAATAAAAACATAGTTGGTACATAGAAATAAAGGCGCGCATCAGCAGTCTGTTCAAAGATAATGCATAATAGTTTGCCTATCGTGCTGATGCTGAATGCCCTTAGAGGAGCAATACATGTCGGTATATCGAATGATATTCGCGCCTGATGTAACAGTATCAGGATATACAAAAGGCGATGATAAGTATGATGAGTGCAGGGCTGCAATCTTTCACAAGTTTCTAGAGTATGGATTCCTTGGAACGGGGTGGGACACATCTTACCTCCAGCCAGAGATGACAGATGAGGAAATACGAGCAGCGATGGGAGTCCCTAAAGGGCCAATTGGTAATTTCCGTTGCATGTGCAATATGTCGAAAGATGACCTTGTATGGATTATCTTTCAAAGCAACTACTATCTTTTCCGCATCAGCGAAAACAAGTTGGGAACTTCCTGGCTTAGGGATAGGTTCGAAGATCAGGAACAATGGTTTCTGGATCGGGACATCAGTACATGTTTTACTGGCGAGTGGTGCAAAGTCGGTAATGAAATGAATGTGCCGGGAGTCATCATAAATAATATGAGCATTGGACCCACCCTGAGGGAAATAAAAAGGGCACCTGAGCTGTCCATGATGGTTTGGAACAGATGCACAGATTCAAATTACTATTGCTTAAAAGGGATGACAGAAGAGTGGTTTTGGGACCAGTTGACAGACAGACAAATTGAGGGACTTGTGCTTTCATATCTTCAGGTAACCTATGATTGCATTGTAAATACCGAGAGCCTTAAGCATAGCACTGCTTTGTATGAATGCGAGCTGATCGGGAAAGACGGGACAAGATACCTTCCACAGGTCAAGTCTGGCTCATCTGGCAATAAAGGATTTCCTGTAGAGCAGTTCTGTAGAAAAATCGATGAAATTGGAAGTCAGACGGGCTTTCCTGTAGTACCAGTTTTGTTTTATGAAAATGAAGATTATGGTGATTATGAGCACCCAAGATTGATAAAATTGACTAAGACCGATCTGACTGGCTTTATTAGAAATAATCCGCAATATATTTCTTCTAATATAAATAATGCCTTTAATATGATTGTTAGTTATGTAATGTGAAGAAGCTGATTGCTGCATTTGTAGAAAGGAAACAGAAATGCCGGTACCAAAATATAATGAGATGTATGGATCATTCTTAAGAGCGTTAAAAGATGGAAAGATTCACTCTATCAAAGAAATAAAGCAGGCTGCCGCAGTTGATCTAGGGCTTTCAGATGATGATCTTGCAGAGCTGCTTCCAAGCGGCAAGCAAGGCCTTTTCGATAATCGAATAGGCTGGACCCGTACATATCTTAAGAAAGCAGGACTGATCGAGAGTCCGGCACGTGGACAATTTCTTTTAACTGAAGAAGGCAAGACGGCATTTCCTGACGCTGATGTAATTGATGATGACTATCTCCGCAGATATGAATCGTTCAGAGCGTTCAAAGACAAAGGGGCAGATAAAGGTTCAGAGATATCCTCGCAAATCGCCGAGACCACGGATAAATCTCCCGAAGAAGTGC
This sequence comes from Mogibacterium sp., assembly GCA_017432075.1. Taxonomy (GTDB): domain Bacteria; phylum Bacillota; class Clostridia; order Peptostreptococcales; family Anaerovoracaceae; genus Crickella. Next base: position 15,947 of record JAFRJV010000069.1, read on the forward strand.
TTGAAGATGCATATGCTGAGCTTAATGCATCTCTGGCGGATGATCTGATGGCTGAAGTTATGAAACTGACGCCAACTGATTTTGAACGCCTTGTCGTAAAACTCTTGCTGGCTATGGGATATGGCAGCGGCATTGACGATGCGGGCTTCGTCACAAAGGCATCTGGCGATGGTGGAATCGATGGGGTCATAAAAGAGGATCAGTTGGGTTTCAGCTCAATCTATATACAAGCTAAACAGTGGGATCCGGAACATTCTGTTTCCCGCCCGGAGATACAGAAGTTTGCTGGTGCCCTTCAGGAGCAAAAGGCATCGAAGGGGTTATTTATATCAACGGCATCTTTTTCTGCGGGTGCGAAAAAGTCTGCAGAGGCTGCAGGTATAGTCCTCGTTGATGGCAATCAGTTAACAAAACTGATGATCAAGTTCGGACTTGGAGTCTCAATAGAGCATGTCTACGAAGTTAAAAAGCTAGATCTTGATTTCTTCGTTGATGGGTTTTGATGGAATATGAGATTCAGGCACACTAACAGAAAAGGATTCCTCATAGGCTTCGTGGATTTCTTTACAGCAGGCTTGTTCCTGCTGTTATATATGCCGCTCAGCGGGCTCCAGAATGAACTTGATGAGATCCTGGGATACAGGACTGAAAGATATTACAAAGCATACATCAAAGGCATACCTACGCTTTTCATTTATACACTCATATGGATGGCAAGGATATCCGAAGATCTCAAGAAAAGAGCGATCGAGCTTGGAGTCGACGGACCGCATACATCGTTCAGGCACATGTTAGGATGGAATGTATTCGGTCTGCTCCTCATGGGACCGGCGGTAGCAACTCACAGATTCTTCGATACGCTCAACAAGGTAGAAATAGAACTGAACAGACAAAGAGCATAAAGGGGAGCTTTTTGAGATGGGAAAACCGATCATTGAAGTCGATCTGCATGGACTGTTTCAGGATGAAGCAATCAAGGTGATCGACAAGGCACTGAAGAATGCGGATGACGGCACATATCAGATAAAGCTGATCCATGGATACAACCGCGGGACCAGCCTAAAGAACATGATCATAGATGAATACAAGTATCACCCTAAGGTGCTGCGCATACAGCCAGGCGAAAACCTCGGAATTACTGTACTTGTATTGAGAGAACTATAGGAAGAATAAGAACATGAGCAAAATACAGGTGAAATACAATGCAACTGCTGTAAGTCCGAGGGAAGTTCAGCTTAAAGCAGAAGAGCTTTACAGAAACGGATTCTTCTGCTGCGAAGCAGTCGTGTCCGCGATCAGGACTGCCTTTGAAGTAGATGTGCCTGAGACAGTTATCGCCATGTCTTCCGGCATGTCGGTCGGAGTAGGCAGATCGGGATGCCTCTGCGGCGCTGTGAACGGAGGAGTGCTGGCACTTGGTATGTTCTTCGGCAGAACAGAGCCGCTTGGACCTAAAGATGAGGGCGTCAATCATCTGATGTCACTGACCAATGAGCTCCATAGCTGGTTTCGTGATAATAACGGCAAGCATACGACATGCTGCAGGGCTCTGACCAGGGAGTTCGACATGAACAGCGGAGAGCATAGAGAGCAGTGCATCAGGTTTACAGGGATGTGCGCCGGCAAGACAGCGGAGATACTGTGCAGAGAGCTGGGAGTAAAGGTGAAAGAACACAATGACTGAGATAGAAAAACTCGAAGCAGGACTTGAATACTGCTATGACGATCCTAAAGTGGTTGCCCGCAAGGAGAATGCGATCATACAGTGCAGGAAGTTCAATGAAATAGACGATTCCGACTATGATGCGCAGTATGCACAGCTGAAAGAAATGCTTGGCAGCATTGGCGAAGATGCATGGATCGGGAAGACTTTCAACTGCGATAATGGCAAGAAGATCCATATAGGCAACAACTTCACCGGCAACTACAACCTGACCATTCTGGATATCCGTGAGGTGTACATCGGCGATAACGTTATGATCGGACCTAACACGCTGATCACAACAGTCGGTCATCCTCTGACACCTATGGGGAGACGTCAGCACATAGGCATAGCAAAGCCTGTGCATATAGGCAATGATGTATGGATCGGAGGCAATGTCACGATCCTGCCGGGCATCACTATAGGCAACAATGTGGTCATTGCAGCCGGCGCAGTAGTAACACATGACGTACCGGACAACTGCCTTGTAGGCGGAGTTCCTGCCAGAAAGATCAAAGATATAGAGAACGATATACCGGAGGAATAGACATGAAGCATAAAGTGAGGCTGACCGTTATAGACAAGAAACTGTATCCCGAGCTTCAGAAAGAATACTGTGCTGATCCGGATTCCGGGGCATGTCCGTGCTACAACGTGGGTGACATATTCGAGTTCTATCGTGATGAGGAGCGTGACGATTTCTGGCACTGTGGTCTGAATACATTGGTGAAAACAAGCGCTGATCCTGATACAGTCGCTGGAGGACCAAAGATGCCTCATTGCTCCGAACTGTGGGACGCTATCAGCAGATACATTTACACAGGCCTTCAGGGCGGCTCTATCATGAAAGGGTGGATGGAGCGCGAGAACGAGATGATCGCCTGCTGCTCTGATGGCACAAGGCCGGTCATATTCAGGATAGAGAGGATCGACTATGAATAAAAGAAAACTCGGACAGATAGAAGTATCTGAGATCGGTATGGGATGCATGGGACTATCGCACGGTTATGGGCAGATCCCATCTGAAGGATACAGTATAGAGGCAGTGCGAAAAGCGATCGACTATGGCTGCACATTCTTCGATACTGCAGAAGCCTACGGACCTAATCTGCTTCCTGAGAACAGGGGCCATAACGAGAAGATCCTTGCAAAAGCTTTTGACGGTATCCCAAGAGATACGATCGTGATAGCGACCAAGCTGCATCTTCCGATTACAGAAGTCAAAGCGACATCTGTATATGACACTGTAAAGGCGCATCTTGCCGCATCGATGGAGAGACTCAGAGTTTCAGAGGTAGATCTGTATTACTTGCACAGGATCAATCCTGAAGTGCCGGTCGAGGATGTCGCAGACGCTATGGGCAGACTATGCAAGGAAGGTCTCATCCGCGGCTGGGGTCTGTCACAGGTAACTGTGGATACAATAGACAGAGCACACAGGGTCTATCCGCTGTCAGCTATACAGAATATCTACTCGATGGTAGAGCGGGGAATCGAAGAAGAGGTGATCCCATACTGCCTGGATAACGATATAGGAGTAGTTCCGTTCTCGCCTATAGCCAGCGGATTCCTTTCAGGCAAAGTTACAACGCAGACAGAGTTCGAAAAGAACGATGATGTCAGACACTTTGTTCCGCAGCTGACCAAAGAGAACATTGCTGCCAATCAGCCTATACTCGATGTCATCAGAGAATTCGCAGAGAAGAAATGCGCCACGAATGCGCAGATCTCTCTTGCGTGGATGCTGCATAAGTATCCTAATGTAGTTCCGATCCCGGGCTCAAAGAACCAGGAGAGGATACTTGAGAACCTCGGAGCATCTGAAGTCGAGCTTACGGACGAAGAATTCGAAAAGCTTCAGACTGCTCTTGATGCATGCGAAGTGCACGGCCACAGAGGCTTTGATGAAGCTGAGGGAAGAAGCTTTCTGAACAGAAAAAGAGGATGAAAGATGGAAAGAGAAATACTATTGCTTGGTGATCCAAAGCTCTACGAGATCTCAGAAGAAGTAAAACACGAAGAACTTGAGGAACTCAGACCAATATTTGAAGATATGTTTGATTGCATAAGAGGCATCAGGCGTGATTATGGGTTCGGACGTGCGATCGCAGCTCCTCAGATCGGTATTCAGAAAAGGATCATATGCATACTTACAGACAAACCATATGTGATCATCAATCCGACTCTGGAATTTGTCGGTGATGAAATGATGGAACTCATGGATGACTGCATGTCTTTCCCAAATCTTCTTGTTCGCGTACAAAGATACCGTCACTGCATCCTGCGTTATCTGGATGAGAACTGGGAGCCGCAGGAGAAGCAAATGGACGATGACATGTCTGAACTGATACAGCATGAGTATGATCATCTCGATGGTATCCTTGCTACCATGCGTGCGATCGACAACAAGTCGTTTGTAATGAAGAAATGATCAGCCATGAGACGCAAGGACAGAGAGATAACTGACAGGAATGAGATCCTGAAAATAATGCGGAGCTGCGATGTATGCAGGCTGGGCCTTAACGATGACGGATATCCGTACATCCTGCCGCTCAACTTCGGCACGGATGACTCGGACGGAAAGCTGACGCTGTACTTTCACAGCGCACTTGAAGGTCATAAGCTCGATCTGATCCGAAAGGATCCGAGAGCTTCCTTTGAGATGGACTGCTGTCACGAGCTGCAGTATTTCGAAGACAAAGGCTACTGCACCATGGCATATGAAAGCGTCATGGGAAGAGGCACAGTCAGGATACTGTCTGATGAAGAAAAACTGCCTGCACTGAAAAAGCTGATGGGGCATTACCACGGCAGCGATGATACATACTTCAATCCTGCAGCAATAACCAGAACAGTGGTGTATGCGCTTGAGGTCGAAACGATCACCGCAAAGAGAAAAGAGAAGAAGTAAAGACAAAGGGTAAAGGGCCATGAAACATTTCAGACTTGAAGATGACTACCTTGAGATATTCCCTGAGAGCCAGATAGGTGTTCTGGTGTGCGAGGGAATAGATAACAAGATCTACGATGAGAACCGCTATGCAGACTGGCTCAAAGAGTCACAGGAACTGGCTATGCAGTATGTGAATGAGGAAGTCTTCACGGACAATCCCGTTATCAGGGTATGGCGTGACGCTTTCTATAAGTTTAGGACCAAGAAAGGCGCAAGGTGCTCTCTGGAAGCTCTGCTTAAGCGCGTGAAGAATGGCGGTGATATACGCTGTCTGAATCCGCTGGTAGATATATATAACGGGATATCGTTGAGACACGGTCTGCCGATAGGCGGTGAGGACATAGATAAATTCGAAGGCGACAACAGGCTCACAACAGCTGCAGGCGATGAGGAATTCATTACTTATGGGAGTGACAAGAGCGAGCCGCCTTACCCGGGCGAGGTCATATACAAGGACGATGCCGGAGCTATATGCAGATGCTTCAACTGGAGAGAGTCGGTGCGTACTATGCTGACCGAGGACACAAAGAACGCATTCATGTGTATAGAGATGACGGATGCAGACAGGCTCAATGATCTTGATGCTGGCCTTGATCATCTGACTGAGATGATTAGGCGCGAACTAGGAGGAAGCGTACGTAAATACATACTTAACAAGGATAATAGAGAGATAGAGCTGATTTAGGGGGTATGAAAATGAACAGTGCAGAATTCTGTACATGTACACATTATAAATGCCCGTTTCATCCGACGAACCATGATAAAGGATGTACGCCGTGCATTGAAAAGAACCTTAAACTTAACGAGATACCAAACTGCTTCTTCGACAAGATACCAGGTGCTGAGAACAGACCGGCGGATCACTTCGAAGATTTCGCAAACGCAGTATTGAAAGCAAAGGAAATATAGGAGTGACTGTATACTTTGGTGCATATCTTGCGATCATCAACATCATAGCGTTCTGCTCATATGGATTGGATAAGTCTGCTGCTGTCAAGGGCAAGAGCCGCATTCCCAATAAGGTCTTGCTTGGACTGGCTGTGATCGGAGGATCAATAGGAGCTTTGGCTGGCATGTATACATTTAGACACAAGACGAAGAAGTGGTACTACACAATAACTGTGCCGGTGATCCTGTTGCTGCAGATAGCTGCGGCGGTGCTTCTTTTGAGCGGCTGCAGTGTAGGTGCCGGATACACACAAATCTCCCAGGATGAGGCGGTGCAAATGATGCAGGAAGAGATCGACTATCTTATAGTGGATGTTCGGCGCCCTGATGAGTATGCCGAAGGGCACATCCCTGGGGCCATCAATGTACCAAACGAAACGATAGCCGAGGAAGCAGATACTGCTCTGCCAGACAAGGAACAGATCCTGCTTATATACTGCCGCAGCGGCAATCGCAGTAAGCAGGCATCACAGACACTGGCGGATCTTGGATACACAAACGTGTATGAATTCGGAGGTATAAATACCTGGGAGGGAGATATCGTGACAGAGGAACAGGAGAACATGGTCAAGGTAACTTATAACCTGCAGATGAAGATCGGTGATACTCCTGTAGACGTGGCCTGGGAGTCAAATGAATCTGTAGATGCGCTTGCTGCTCTGACTGCCGGCGACTGGCATGAATATCAGCTGTCCATGTACGGCGGATTCGAGCAGGTCGGCTCACTTGGAAATGATCTGCCTGCAAATGATGAACAAACGACAACAGAAGCTGGAGATATCGTACTATATCAGAGAAATCAGATCGTGGTCTTCTATGGATCAAACGCATGGGCATATACAAGGCTGGGTCATATCACAGGCAAAAGCCGGCAGGAACTGGAAGACATGCTCGGAAATGGCGATGTGACCATCCGCATAAAAACAGAGTATTCAGAGTAAAGGCGATCTCTTATGCATGATATCTGGAACCCGTGGCAAGGATGCAGCGACTGCGGCAATTGCGAGAAGAATAATTACGGAAGACAGGGAGGAATGAAATGGCTAAGAATGTATTAATACTGATGGGAAGTCCAAGGAAGAACGGCAATACAAGCATACTGTGCGATGAATTCAAGCGCGGCGCCGAGGAAGCCGGCAACACTGTAGAAAAGATCAATGTTGCAGGTCTTAAGATCAACGGATGCCTTGGCTGCAACGGCTGCCAGAGGAACGGCGGTACATGCGTGCAGAAGGACGATATGACGGACATCTATGGGAAGATCCTTGCGGCAGATGTTGTCGTACTCGCTTCACCGATCTACTACTATACATGGACCGCACAGCTCAAGGCTGTTCTCGACAGGACATACGCCATGCTGGGCACCATGAAGGACAAAGACTTCTATATGATCAGCACCTGCATGTCGCCTGATGAGACATGGTGCAAAATGATGCTCGACAGCTTCCACAACTATGTGATCTGCTTCGACGGCTCTGTCAGGGAAGCAGGCTATGTATTCGGGTTCAATGCCGGCGCACCAGGAGATGTCAAGGGCACTGATGCTATGCAGAAGGCATATGAGCTGGGAAAGGCTGTCTGATGAGCGACAGATTGGTTAGTACAGCAAGTATAAGGGAATCTGAGAACTGCAGGGATTTCGTTGTTTTCGATACCGAAACGACCGGCCTGTATCCATGGAGCGATAAGATCATCGAGATCGGAGCTGTCAGATTCAGGAGTGGCGAGCCGGTCGACAGATTCGACATGATGGTGGATCCTGGGATCCATATCCCGCAAACCATAACCGACATCACGCACATTAGCGATGATATGGTCGCAGATGCTCCGATGGTCGGGGATGTTTTGCCTGCATTCGAAGAGTTTGTTGGGACCGATACGCTGGTCGGGCACAATATAGACTTTGACCTTAGATTCATAAAGGCCGCCGGAAGCAAACTACCTGACAATAATCGCCAGTACATCGATACTGCAGAACTATCGCGGCAGCTGGTCAAAGGCCCTGATAAGGTATATGACGAAGCATCCGGCAGATGGGTAAACAACTACGATTCTCAGTATGAAGTGAGAGGGCACAACCTGGGACTCATGCTCGAGTTCTACGGGATCGAGCACGGAGCGTTGCACAGGGCAGATGAGGATGCACTCGCGACCGGCAGGCTGCTCATGGCGCTTACCGGCGATAAAGAGCGACTGAAGAAAGCAAAGAGGAATTCACGTATGGCAAAGGACTTTGATTTCGAGATAGTAGAGCACATCGGTGTACTTGCCGAAAAGACCAAGGGCTGGAAGAGGGAGATCAACCGTATATCCTGGAGCGGCGCTGAACCGAAGTTCGACATCCGCGACTGGTCGCCAGATCACAGCAAAATGGGCAAAGGGATCACACTTTCGTCTGATGAGATAGAGAAACTGAAAGAACTGCTCTGACAGGAGGCACTGTTATGGCTGAAGACAAAACTGTAATAGTTGAAAAGGAACATGTGGAGCCTAATACCATGAAGCGCCGCATGGTGCTTCTGTGGAAGCTGCTCTATGATCAGACCGATGAGGACCATCCGGTCACGACTTATGATATCGTTGACTATATGGCAGAGCACGGCATCAAGGTGAGCCGCAAGACTATCAAGCCAGATGTGGATCTAATGATCGAATGTGGCTTCGATATCATCACTCAGAGTGGCAAACCGAATAAATACTTCTGGGGCACCAGAGATTTTCAGCTGCCTGAGATCAAGCTGCTGCTGGATGCGGTATCTTCATCACGTTTCCTGACCAAGAAGAAAAGCGATGAACTCAAACACAAACTCACGGGTCTTGCCAGCGTCCACCAGAGAGATCAGCTGTCCAGACATATCTACACGACCAATGTGGTGAAGCAGCGTAATGAATCGATCTACTACACAGTAGACAGGATCAATGATGCGATCGAAAAGAAGCGCAAGATCAGCTTCCAGATTATAGAGTTCGATGGAAAACGCAAAAAAATACACCGCGGTGATGGTGAGACATATGTCGTCAGCCCTTATGCCATGTACTGGAATGATGATTTCTACTATGTGGTCGGCTGGTGCGATAAGCATCAGGGTGTCTCGGCATTCAGGATAGACCGCATGGATCATCTGGATGTGCTTGATGAGAAAGCTGTCAGAAGGCCGAAGGGCTTCAGGGTATCCGACTACTCGCATAAGGTCTTTGAGATGTTCAATGGCGAGGAAGCCACGGTCAGACTCCAGTGCAAGGATCAGCTGATGAAGTATGTCATGGACCGGTTCGGAGACAAGTTCAAGTTTGAGCCTGGCGATGATGGCACCTTCACATGCGATGTAGATGTATGCCTCAGCCCTACGTTCTATGGATGGGTATTCGGCTTTGGCGGAGATATTCGGATCCTGGAGCCGGAAAATGCAGTAGAAAAAATGCTGGAAATGTCCGGACAAATGATTGCTGCGGAAAACGAAGTAAAAAAGAAAGAGCAATGAAAGCCTGAGAATACGTTGCATTTTGAGCGAAACGTCCCGATAATCGGCGCTTCGCTTTTTGCTTGCAAAAAATACTTGAACATATGTTCGGGTATATTTATAATTACCTCGTCAGATGAAAGAAGTGCCGGTTCGGGACACAACTATTATGCCGGAAACTCCACAGGATCTGGCACTTGCTGTTCGAACCGCAACCATCATATAAGACTGATGCAATAACAAACACACTTATATTAAGAACGTTTTGTGCGGACTGCACCATAGTTACAGGCTGGGATGATACGGGACCTTTTCCCTTGTTCCATACACCCTGGCTCAAGGACGGAAGGGGTATACGCGCAGGACCATTCACAAGGGAGGAAAAGAGAATGGCAGATAGTCTTGAAACAAGGATAGACAGATTATGCAGATTGATCGGAAGAACCACTGATGACATGCAACGCGAGGGAGAGTTCATTCTCAGTATCGTAAGCGATGCATGTAGAGACACAGGTTTGTATGCAAATGAGCTGGTAGAGGATATCTGCAGTGATTCATATGAAAGCGATGAATTCAGGAAGATGAGTGAGGGCCTGACCAAGCTGGAGTTCTTCGCATCGGAGATGACCCGTCAGAGGTACCAGGCAGAGATCAACGAGATCTTTCGCACTGCATGGATGATAAGAGTCATAGATACTGTAAAGGAAAACATTTATACATTCAAGAAGTACGGCCCGCAGTTTGTCGACATAATCACACTCGCCTATACGAGCAGCTTCGATTCCACTGTAGAAGAGATGGCAGAGGAGCTTCAGATGTCCACGCAGAACTTCTATAAGAAGAAAAGATATGCGACCATACTGTTCGCCTACGAGTTCGAGAGGTTCAGGAATGCCCTGAAGGTATCAGCGGAGACTGCCGGTTGGCACGGTGAGCAGATGACTATAGATGATTACATGAACTGAAAACGGAGAGTTTTCAGAGAGATTCCGGAGAGTTATCGGAGAATTATCAAAGAATTATCTGAGAATTATCGGAAAGAAAATAGAGAGGAAACAGGTAGGGACAAGAGAATTGTCAAGGGGTACACTGTATATGCTGGGAGACCGGCGGCTTAAAAATTAAATAAGTAGGGCAAGCAGCCTCGTATTCGCAAAAGCGGGTACGGGGCTTTTCTTATGCTCTTTTTTAGCTGCATGTCTGCCGGACATTACCGAAAGGAGCATGACAGACATGCGTATACAGATATACCTGCTGCCGCAGTGCAGATCGCCGTGAACCTTCGATTTTTCAAACGTTACATCAACATTTCGAAAAATCGGAGGAATCACAATGAAAGTAAAAATCGATGGCCACACAGTAGTAGTCAACAAGATGTCCATCTACATCGATGGACTGATGGAATTCCAGGCGGTGAACATGATCACAGAGTACGGGCAGAAACTGAATGGCTGCAAGTATGCAGTCGCATCCCGTTACAGCAAAGAAAGGCTGGAAGAACTCTATACGGAGAACCTCAGGAAGTTCAGTCCATATATCTACCTTACCGAGGAAGAGTATCAGCCTATCCGCGAATCCAATAACAATAACAACAAGCATCACATGAGAGATGTCAACAATCACGACGATTACGGTTACACAGAAGACATGATGGAGGCAATGCATGAGTGCACGTTGCTCCTGGCGGATCCGGAGACGGATGTGCTGACCGCGATCATCGAAAGAGAAGACGCGGCGCTTATGGCCAGGCAGATAGCAGCTCTTCCGGATGCCATGGCAACACTTACAGAAAAGCAGAGAAAAAGGATCGTCATGCATTTCTATGAGGGCAAGACATTCAGAGAGATCGCCGAGATAGAAGGAACGAAAGAAGCACCGATCGACAGATCCATCCAGGATGCAAAGAAAAAACTCAGAGATTTTTTGAAAAAAGTTTCATAAAGAGGGGTGTCAAACCCGGTTTCTATTGCTCATAAGTGAGAGGGCTTATGTAAACGGCATGACAGTTGCGGTATCACTGCTTCTGTCATGCCGGGATGCGGGACATTAAACCACAGCATTATAGAACGGGAACGCTACGCCGTGATATAACTCCGTAGCGGGACGCCCCGAACACTGAAAGAAAGGATGAACATTATGAGAAAATTGGCAAGCATACAAAGGATATGGAAGATAGAGCCGATCGAAGGGGCTGACAGGATAGAACTTGCGCATGTGCTGGGTTGGCAATGCGTTGTGAACAAAGGTCAGTTCAAGGAGCAGGACCTTGCTGTATATTTCGAAGTAGACAGCTTCCTGCCGATCCGCCCTGAGTTCGAATTCATGAGGGCGTCAAGCTACAAGAATACCAATATAATGGGAGAAGGATTCAGGCTCAGAACGATGAAGTTCAGAGGGCAGATCTCGCAGGGACTGCTCCTGCCTGTATCGGAGTTCCCGGAGATCCCGGCAGAGGCGGAACTTGGCACAGATGTATCCGAGGTCCTCGGTGTGAGAAAGTGGGAGATCGAAGAGAAAATCACTACAGGGGGAACAGTTATAGGAACTCTTCCGTATGACATCCCTCACACTGATGAGACGAGGGTACAGACAGAACCTGGTCTTATACAGGCGTTTGCAGGACTTGAGTACTACATCTCAACAAAGATGGATGGATCTTCGCATTCGATAGGTCTCGATGAAGACGGATTCCATGTGACCGGCCATAACTATGAATACAAAGACGATGGGACTAGTGCATTCTATGAACTCATCAATAAGCGCGGTATCGAGGAAAAGATCAAAGCATTCGCTGAAGAAAACGGGCTCAGGACCATCACGCTTCAAGGCGAGCTTTGTGCGCCAGGCATCCAGAAGAACCCGCTGAAGCTGACCGCGCCAGAGTGGTATGTATTCACGGTCAGGGAAGACGGCAAAAGAGTTGGCCTTGAAAGGATGCTCAAAGTATGCGAAGCTCTTCAGATAGAGCATGTTCCGATCGAAGAGACAGGTTTCGACCTCCCGTCGAAGTACCCTACAGTGGATGCGCTCCTTGAGCGTGCTGACGGAGAATATCCGAAGGGCGGTAAAAAGGAAGGCATCGTTATCAGACCGACAGAACCTGTATACTGTGAACTGATCAGCGCATCTCTGTCTATGAAGGTGGTCAGCAACAAATACCTGCTGAAGAAGGAAAAGTAAAGGAATCGAAAATATATGAATGAACCTATGATCTTTATAACTGCGGATCTGCATCTCGGGCATGCGAATATCATCAGATATTGCGGCAGGCCATATCGGGATTTCAATGAAATGAACGAAGATCTGATCCGCAGATGGAACAGTGTCGTGTCAGATAATGACAGAGTTTTCTTCCTCGGTGATTTTGCTCTTGGCGATACGGAAAAGACGATTCGTTGGGGACAAAGGCTCAATGGACGAAAGGTCATGATATATGGCAATCATGATCATCATAAGCCAAAGGTATACTATGAGGCCGGTTTTGAGCACGTATCAAAGTGGCCGATCGTTATCCAGAACCGATTCCTGCTGTCGCACGCCCCGATGTTCGCAGGATCTGACAGCGGAGTGAATCCCGGTGAACTTATCAACATCCACGGCCACATCCATGATAAGATCGACCAGGGACCTACTGTCAGTGCAAAGTCTGCATGCGTCTGTGTCGAGAGATGGGACTATACGCCTGTAGAACTTAGGATCCTGGAGCAGGAGATCCGGAAAGCCTCGAAATAATAGGATTAAACCACAAGGTTAATATACAGAGCTTGACACATATGGTATATTGATTGCGGAAAAAGAGTCGCTTAGGCGGCGAATGACTATAAAAAAAGAGGAACAAAAAACAAATGTTATATCTACACTTTGCATCATGGAGCATAAATACAGAATCGAAACCGCAGGGTATTGACCTGATGGGACGCTGCTTTGTGTGCAAAAATGAGACAAGTATCAGGAGTGTGCGGCATGTGAGTTAGGTGCCGGGCATATTGGATAGAGTGATAACATCCGCTTGTCTCAAATAAGAGATGAGCGGATTTTTTTTCGGAGGAAAGAAATGTTAGAGATCAAGGGCAAAGTGAATACAGCTGTCTGCTTTGCCAGAGTAATTGAAGATGAGGCGATCGAGCAGATCCGTCGTATGTGCGATACCGAGATGACTCGCGGCAGCCGGATCAGGATCATGCCTGACGTGCATGCCGGAAAGGGCTGCACTATCGGTACGACCATGACGATAACAGATAAGGCAGTGCCAAATGTCGTAGGCGTGGATATCGGATGCGGCATGTACACGGTCAAGCTCGGCAAAGTGGACATCGACTTCGAAAAGGTCGATGAGGCATGCCATATCATCCCATCGGGTTTCGACACCTGGGAAGGAGTAAAGTGGCCTTTCGACCTGACAGAGCTCAGATGCTACAGAGAGCTAAGAGATGCCAAGAGGCTGAACAGATCTCTCGGAACACTCGGCGGAGGAAACCACTTCATCGAGATCGATGAGGCCGCAGATGGCACAAAGTATCTCGTCATCCATTCAGGCTCGAGAAATCTTGGCAAGCAAGTAGCGGAATACTACCAGCAGCTTGCCATCGATCTGAATCAAGGCAAGGATGAATACCTGACTAAACGTGATCAGATCATCGAGGAGTATAAGGCTGCAGGCAGAAAGAGCGAGATCCAGACTGCATTGAAGGCTATCACGTGGGAGAAGAAGGACACAACAGTACCGGATGACCTTTGTTACCTGTACGGCAGCTATCTGGATGACTATCTGCATGACGTAGAGATCTGCCAGGCTTTTGCAAGACTGAGCAGAGAGAAGATGGCGGAAGTCATCCTCGAGCACACAGGACTCGAGGCGATCGAAGCCTTCCACACCATCCATAACTATATCGACATAGACGAGATGATACTGCGTAAGGGAGCTATCGCGGCCCACGAAGGCGAACTCGTGCTGATCCCTATCAACATGAGAGACGGATCAGTCCTGGCATACGGCAAGGGCAACCCTGACTGGAACTATTCGGCACCGCATGGTGCAGGTCGTATCATGTCAAGAACGAAGGCTAAGGATGTCATCGAGATGGAAGACTACAGAAAGGCGATGGAGGGCATCTACACCACATCTGTAAGCACAGCTACTCTGGATGAAGCTCCGATGGCATACAAGTCACTCGAGGATATCATCGATGTCATCGAGGAATCAGTAGACGTTATAGAAGTATTAAAACCAGTTTTCAACTATAAGGCAGGCTAGGCCGGTACTTTCTTTCCGGCCTGGACATGGCCGGAAAGGACGGACAATGCAATGAACGTGAGAGCGGTCGGTGTAACAAGAGTGCCCGTCATCGACCTCAGAGCAACAGGGCAGAACATCAAGAACCTCAGGACAGCTGCAGGTGTTTCTGTAAGAGACCTCCAGATGATCCTTGGTTTCACTAACCCGCAGGCTATCTACAAGTGGCAGAACGGTGACTGCATGCCAACGATCGACAACCTCGTGATCCTTGCAGCGGTACTCGGTGTCACAGTAGACGAGATCCTTGTCACAGACGAGGATCCCGCCGACGGAGAGGTGATTATCAAAGGTTCAGTAATAACAGGCATAAGTGTGCAGTGGTGACGACTGCTGCACACGGGCTCCGGCTTCTTGTCCGAAGCGGAGAAAACAGCTGCATCGAGAAAGGTACTCATTTTGTCTGTAAAACGAAACTTGCCGGTTCGAGTCCGGCGAAGCATGCTTGCATGTTTCACTGCTGTTTCTATATTCTCGGACATTATTAAAAGCCGGAATGAGTGGCATTAGTGTAATGGCCAGCATATCAGTCTTCCAAACTGATGGTATGGGTTCAAGTCCCATATGCCGCTCCATAAGCTCCAGTATCCCAAACGGTAGAGGAGATGGACTGAGAGTCCATACGGTACAGGTTCGAATCCTGTGTGGAGCACCAATTTGTGACAGTAGTTCAGTCGGCAGAATATCGGCTTGCCAAGTCGAAGGTCACGGGTTCAAGCCCCGTCTGTCACTCCAACATCGGAGCGTAGCTCAGTTTGGCTAGAGCGTCCGGCCTGGGACCGGAAAGTCGGGAGTTCGAGTCTCTCCACTCCGACCAATAATATCGGCAGGTGGCACAGCGGCGACTGCAGGCGGCTGTAACCCGCTTACACGGAAACGCGTAGGTTCGAGTCCTACCCTGCCGACCAATATGTGCCATTAACTCAATTGGGAGAGTGTCTGCCTTGCACGCAGGAAGCTGCGGGTTCAAGTCCCGCATGGTACACCAAAAATGGAGAGATAACCCTAATGGTAAGGGAACGGTTTGCTAAACCGCGAGTAGCCCTTAAGGCGTGGAGGTTCAAGTCCTCTTCTCTCCGCCAATGCGGATGGTTACCGAAATGGTTATAACGGCGCGGTCCTGAAAACCGATGTGGCGAAAGCCCTGTGGGTTCGAATCCTACACCATCCGCCAACATGCTCCAGTATCCCAATCCTGGTAGAGGAAATGGCCTCAGACACCATCAAGTACAGGTTCGAGTCCTGTCTGGAGCACCATTATATCTCGTTCGTCTAAAGCAAAGGACGCGGAGCTACGGACTCCGTAATGCAGGTTGGAATCCTGCACGGGATACCAATATGATTCTCTCGTCCAACTGGTAGGACACCGGCCTCTTAATCCGGGAGATGTGAGTTCGAATCTCACGGGGATCACCAATATGCTCCTGTGGCGCAATGGTAACGCGGCTGCCTTGTAAGCAGCGGACTGTCGGTTCGAATCCGACTGGGAGCTCCATATGATTCTCTCGTCTAATGGAAGGATACCGGACTTTTAATCCGGGAGATGTGGGTTCGAATCCCACGGGGATCACCATTATAATCGAATATCTTCTTATGCTTTTGATCCAACTCGGTGCAGAAGGCTTTACAACCTGCCGAGGCGCGATGGAATTCTTAGTGAGCATCCCGAGGGATACCTTGGGAGAGGAGCTGTTGTATATCAGCGATGGTATACAGGGAGGCGGAAACCGCCAACAGAAAAGTCGCGGCACCGTGTGATAGCGAGATAAAAGTTACTGGACTCGCGGGGCGGGCAATAGACGCTCCAGTGGAGAATAATCCTGTATGCCTTGTCCGTGGCTGGATGATGACACAGCAGGAAAGCCACTAACCGCCTGAGAGTTGATGCCCGGAAACGGGATATAACGCGAGAAACAGGTGCGAGTAGCCAAAGCTCTCGGTGAAGAACCGGTCTGTATCAACCGCTAGATACTCAAGCTGAAGTTTGGTGAAAGTTATGGGTATCAATCCCATGTGGTCACGGCGAAAGCGGTGTGAAAATGTTAGGGGTCGCTCCCCGAAGCACAGCGTCACATCACCACTGAACGAACATTATCGATGATCATGCGGCATCCCGAAGGGGAGGATGAAAGGCATAAGCGGGTATTCGATCAAGATGCTCCTGTATCCCAACGGTAGAGGAAGCGGTCTTAAAAACCGCACAGTGCAGGTTCGAATCCAGCCAGGAGCACCAGAAAACAATGATGCGGAGTGGTAGCAGTGGTTAGCTCGTTTGGCTCATACCCAAAAGGTCGTCGGTTCAAATCCGACCTCCGCAACCAATTATTAAACTACGACCTTACTATACAGAGACATATTCCGGTGATATATTGATGCCGGATAAGGAAAGGAATCAAAGTAATGGCTTACAGACTCGTATTTGTACAGAACATCATATGCGAACAAGACTTCCATGTCATCGATTGGGAGAATGATTTTGTGTGCAAATATGAGATGAGAGGGAAAGCCGTGGGGCAGCCTAGCTGACAGCCTTGCAGAAACAGATGACGATTTCATATCCGCTTGTCTCATATATGGGATAAGCGGTTTTTTTACGGGAGGAATGGAATGCGTACCGGAGCAGCTGGCGGAAGAGCGCCGGCAATCAATCTTAAAAAAACAGGCGAGAATATCACGAGGATGAGGAAGGAAGCAGGGATCTCTGTCAGAGAGCTGCAGATCATGTTCGGATTCACAAATCCGCAGGCGATCTATAGCTGGCAGAGCGGAAAGAGTCTTCCGGCCGTGGATAACCTTATCATCCTGGCTGCGATCCTTGGGACGACCATCGATGAGATCATTTCCACGGAGGAAGATGATCATGAAGATATCGGTGATGTCGAAGAAGGAATAGTGATCTTCACGCAAACAATTTCATAACCACGGTCTCTTAGCTCAATAGGTGGAGCGGCGCCCTGTTAAGGCGAGGGGTGCAGGTTCGATTCCTGCAGAGACCGCCATATGGTCTTCTCGTCTAAAGGATAGGACGTCGGGTTTTCATCCCGGAAATGTCGGGTTCAAGTCCCACGGAGATCACCAATATGTCCCGTTAGTTCAACGGATCAGAACCTCGGTCTTCTAAACCGATAATGAGAGTTCGAGTCTCTCGCGGGATACCATGCTCTGATAGCTCAACGGGAGAGCGCCTGCCTTACAAGCAGGA
>JAFRJV010000070.1 GCA_017432075.1 Mogibacterium sp.
CGCCCTTAACATTAATGAATTGGGCACTATCAGAGTAGTGCAATATAGTATCATCAGACCCATCCGTACGCATTTTCAGAAACAGCTCATCACCAGATGAATCCATCCAACCAATTGTATACACCCACCCATTGGCAATATATGCATAATTAGTGTTCATATAGTTGCCCATTTCTGTCTGATTCTCAGTATAGTGGGTTTCAACCATCGTTTCTTCTTCTTGCTGCTCTATATTACTGTTATCTGTGCCGCATCCAGTCGCCACAAGCGCCATCAGTAATAAACCAATAACCAGATTTGTGATTTTTTTCATGGACCCCTCCTTTCCAATTTCTAGTTGTTACTCACAATACTTTTTATGTGCTTTAGATGTTTAAACCTCTAATTGTTCTTGGAAAAGCTCTTTGTTACTATTCCTGATAGCCTTGCGGGTTGTGGCTCTGCCAGTTCCAGGCGTCGCGGCAGATCTCATCGATGCCGCGGCTCGCCTCCCAGCCGAGCACAGCCTTTGCCTTTGAGGCGTCTGCCCAGCTGTCCTGTACGTCGCCGGCTCGGCGGGCGCCTATTTCATAGGCTACAGCGTGCCCGCACGCGCGGCTGAAAGCATCCACCATCTCGAGCACGCTGTAAGGCGAGCCCGTACCCAGATTGAACACTTCCGTGCCCTTGTGCGTGACGGCGTATTCCGCTGCCTTCACATGTCCTTCCGCAAGATCCATCACGTGGATATAGTCTCTGCGGCAGGTGCCGTCCGGTGTATCGTAATCATTTCCGAAAACTGTCAGGTGATCACGTCTGCCGACCGCTACCTGTGAGATGTAAGGCATCAGATTGTTAGGGATACCCTGAGGGTCTTCTCCTATCAGGCCGCTTTCATGAGCGCCGACCGGGTTGAAGTATCTCAGAAGCACTACCGACAGAGGAGTCTTCCAGCCGTTGGCTGTGTTGGCGCTTCCGTCCGAAGCCTCGCTTGAGAACTGCGCGTCTGTCAGCATCTGCTCCTGCATCCACTTGGTCCAGCCATACGGATTGGTGCACATGCCCTTTGTCGCATCCTCAGTGAACGGAGGGATATGGTCTTCTCCATATACGGTAGCGGAACTGGAGAATACTATATTTGAAAGTCCCAGCTCTCTCATGCATTCAAGAAGAGTCAGCGTCGTGTCTATATTATTCCTGTAGTATTCCACCGGCATCGCCACCGATTCGCCAACTGCCTTGAGTCCCGCAAAGTGGATTATGCAGTCAGGCATCTCAGCACTGAGGATCTCCATCATGCTCTCTTTGTCGGCAACATCTGCCTCGTAAAGCGATACCTTCTTTCCGGTGATCTTTTCTACCCGCGATATCGCCTCTGCCGAGCTGTTGACGTAATTGTCCACAACAGCGACTTCGTGGCCTGCCTCAAGCATCGCCACAGCGGTGTGTGATCCTATATACCCTGCTCCGCCTGTCAGTAATGTCTTCATGATTCCTGCCTTTTGTTTTGGTTTTACCTGTGTTTACTTTGCCTTCAGTGAAGCAACGAAGTTATCGAACACTTCACGGTCAGCCTCTGTCAGTTCTACTGCGCCTTCCTTGATGTTGCCGTCTGCATCCCACGCAGGGGTGCTCATGTCGAAATCATAGATGCCGTCATTTCCGAGGAACATCGCGCTTGTGTAATAGTACTTATCATCCTCAAACGGATAGCAGTTTTTATATCCGTCAAAGCCTGCGATAGTCGCCTTATCTTCATCCCCCATGTACTCTGTCCTGTTCTTGTACTCTGCCTCGAGCGATTCAGGATGGTTTCCGTTCTCATCCTCGTACCATTTGAGTTCATCTTCAGTAATCAGATTGCAGTTTATTGTGACCTCACTGCCATCCTTGGCGAGCGTGATATAGGTATCGGATACGGATGTTACGGAGTAACCTTCCGGAACTTCAAATGCGATCGATCCTATTGAATCAGCTGTAAGAGATCCTTTCAGCATGGCATCGCCGTCTCCGCTCTGGATGCTTGCGAGGATGCTCTCATATGCTTTCATATCATCAGCGCTGATTGCAGGGGCATCTTTCTTCACTTTGCCTTCGTCGTCATATACGTCCTGTTTGTCAAGGAATGTCAGGTAAGACTTGCCATTATAGAGGAAGGATGTGCTCAATCCCACTACGCCGTTGTCTGAGCTTCCTGCATACTGGTATCCGTCTACGCCGCATACCGTAACCTTGGTTCGCTCGGTGCCTCTCTCCTTCAGTTCCTCGTCTGTCTGTTTGGTATTTGACTGTTCAAAGTATTCCTGAATGTTTTCTGCTGTTTGTTCAGGATCCCACTGCTTGCTGTTTTCCAGATCCTCTTCATCAAATACTGAAACTCCAAAGTCCAGACCCGACTCTGTCTTATACGATACATAATCTCCTAATGTTGCACTATTGCATGTCCATGCTTCAGGCACGCTGAATACGATTTCTGCAACACCTGCGTTCGCTTCTGCCGGAGCTTCACTTGATCCGCCTCCGCTTCCGCCGCCGCATGCTGCAAGTGACAGTACCATGGCCATAACGGTTATCAGTGCAAGTAGTTTCTTTAGCGTCATCTTCATTACATTTCCTTTCAATAACCTCAAATTTTAACTAATAACCTCCTGTCC
Source organism: Mogibacterium sp. (assembly GCA_017432075.1). GTDB lineage: Bacteria > Bacillota > Clostridia > Peptostreptococcales > Anaerovoracaceae > Crickella. The sequence goes on from JAFRJV010000070.1 coordinate 2,634, forward strand.
TCGTTACTGCCTGAGCAGCACCCTGTTTCAACTTTACTATATTACTCCCATTGCCGCAATCAGAAACTCCTCCTGATCTCCTGCGGGCTCTGAGTCTCCCTGCTGTAATTATCCTCAGATATTAGGTCTTTATCTATGCCTCCCTTGTATGGATCACCTGCGCCTGCATGTCCAAGCACATGCGGACCGTTTGCATCATATCTCGTAATTATCATTTTGTCTGTATAGATCTGCAGGACCGTTCCCGTAAGTGTCATGTCGGCAGCCGCATATTTGTCCGGATCGCCCTCATCGTATTGCGAAGCCGCACAGTTCATATAATATCCGGTGTAGCCCGCATTGAGATAAGTGAAGCGGAGTGTTTCCTCCGAGTACGTGTCCGTATCTATCTTGTATTCGTTGAATGACGGTATGAGAATGGTATCGCCGGCTGTCTTGAAGACACTGCTTCCTCCCATGTAGCAGTCCCATCCCTTTGAATGGTTGTGCCCATACATATAGACTATGTCCAGCGACCCTGCTGCTTCATTCACCACATCGAAGATGAGCGATGAATACAAATTGTCTCCTGTCGAATGTTTTGAAGAAGTCCTTGCGGTAAAGTGCAGTGGTACATGTCCTGCTATGATGACCGGCCTTGTCTCCCCTTTCCGTATCAAATCATCAAAGCATTCTTTCATGGCCTCTGATGACTTCGTGACCTTTGCCAAACAACCGGATTTCTTTCCCTGCTTCCATGGAAAATCCTCTTCGGTATTGAGTACGTAAATCAGGTAGTCGCCTTCATCATGCAGACCGCTTTCTGTTATCTGTTCAGTCAGTCTGTCGTGATTGCCCTGCACAAAGATCATGTCATCATCGCTCATTCCCGAGAACTCTTCCTTTGCTATCCCGCGTATCTCTTCGATGGACTCATCCGGGCTCAGCTGGTAATCATGCAGAACTCTGTCATTCGTATAGTCGCCGCAGATGACTATCCTGTCTATGGTCTTGCCTTCCGTCTTTGCTGTCTTGAGCAAAGCTCTCAATGTGTCTGCCGGTTTATCGAAGCCCGCTTCAGGCTGGTAATCCGAGGCAAAGAAAACTGTTGCAAGAGGGCCTGTCTCTTCCTCTGCCTGCTGCTCCGTCTGCTCAGTTACCGCTTCCGCAGTCTGCTTCTTCTGCCCTTCTGTTTTCGCTTTGTTCGAACGGGCAATTCCAAAGGAAACCGCAGCTAACGCGATCAGCAGCGCAACTATTAATAAAAGCCCGATATTATTCTTCTTCATTGCTTTAATGCGTTACAACAGCCTTTCACTCCTCATTGCTCATATTACCATACTGGATCCACCTGAAATAAGAAAAAAGCTCCGGCTTTTCAGCCGAAGCTTTTACTCTTTTTCTTATTCCTTTACACCAGTGTCAGCTGCTCGTTGCCGTCGGCTCCTACGTTAGGGTCCTTTGGCGCGTCTGTGCTTGGCTTCTGGGCTGAGTCCTCATCGACTACCTTCGCGAAGGATACGATGCGGTTGCCCTTCTCGACCTTCATGATCTTGACGCCCTGCGTGGTGCGGCCAAGCGTACTGACTTCGTCGGCCCGGATCCTTATGATGACTCCGTTGGAGTTGATCACCATGACCTCGTCGTCTTCGCTCACAAGGGTAGCTCCTACAAGCAGTCCTGTCTTGCTGAACTTAGTCTTGTCGTATGTCGCGACTCCCTTGCCGCCTCTGGCCTGTAGTCTGTACTCATCGAGCGGCGTACGCTTTCCGAATCCGTTTTCTGTGATGACCAGCATCTTGCGGGTCTGATCGATGTCGAGTTCCATGGAAACGACTTCATCGCCCTTCTCCAGGAGTATCGCCCTGACTCCGCCGGCGTTACGGCCCATAGGTCTGACGTCGTCTTCACTGAAGGCGATCGCCTTGCCCTGCTTGGTGACTACCAGCACGTTCTCCTTGCCGCTTGCAAGCGCTACGCTTATAAGCTTGTCGCCTTCCTTGAGCGTGATGGCAATGAGGCCGGCCTTGCGGTTGGTGTCAAACTCGGTCATCGGAGTCTTCTTGATGGTTCCCTGCTTGGTTACCATCACGAGGCACTCATTGGCCTTGAACTCTCTGACAGGAATCATGGCCGTCACACGCTCTGTGCTGTTGAGGTTGAGGAAGTTGATGACAGGTGTGCCCTTGGCTGTCCTGCTTGCTTCCGGAATCTCGTAAGCCTTGATCTTATAGACGCGTCCCATGTCGGTGAAGAACATCAGGTAGTCGTGCGTGCTGGTGATTATGAGGTCGCGTACAAAGTCGCTCTCACGAGTCGTCAGCCCGACTATGCCCTTGCCTCCGCGGCGCTGAGCCTTGTAGGTGTCGGCCGGGACTCTCTTGACGTATCCGAGGTGTGTCAGCGTGATCGCGACATCCTCTTCATCTATCAGAGCCTCTTCATCAAGCTCGCCCTCGTCAGCGACGATCTTGGTGCGGCGCGGATCTCCCCACTTGTCCTTGATCTCCAGAAGTTCATCCTTGATGACTCCCATCAGCTTGTGCTCATCTGCCAGCAGGCTCTTGTAGTACGCGATCTTCTTGAGAAGCTCGTTGTACTCGTTCTCGATCTTCTCGCGCTCAAGTCCCTGCAGCTTGGCAAGCCTCATGTCGAGTATGGCCTGTGCCTGGATCTCGGAGAGTCCGAATCTTATCATCAGCTTTTCCTTGGCATCGTTGTATGCCGAGCGGATGGTCGCGATGACTTCGTCGATATTGTCGAGCGCTATGATGAGTCCCTCTAAGATGTGGGCTCTGGCCTCTGCCTTGGCGAGGTCGAAGCGCGTCCTTCTTGTGACTACTATCTTCTGATGCTTCAGGTACTCCTCGAGTATCTGCTTCAGGTTGAGGATCTTAGGCTCGCCGTCCACCAGCGCCAGCATTATCATGCTGAAAGAAGTCTGAAGGGCAGTGTGCTTATAGAGCCTGTTGAGGATGACGTTAGGGTTTGTGTCTTTCTTGAGCTCTATGACTATGCGCGTGCCCTCGCGGTTCGACTCGTCGCGGATCGCCGAGATGCCCTCTACCTTCTTTTCCTTTACGAGGTCGGCCATCGACTCAATGAGTCTGGCCTTGTTGACCTGGAACGGGATCTCGCTGACGATTATGCGCATGCGTCCCTTCTTGTCCTCTTCGATCTCGCAGACGGATCTGACATTGACCTTGCCCTGGCCTGTCATGTAGGCCTCGCGGGCCGCATGCTTGCCGAGGATGATTGCTCCCGTCGGGAAGTCCGGTCCCTTGATGATGCGGGCCAGGTCGGCGATCGAAGCTTCAGGCTCGTCTATCAGCTTGACGCATGCGTCGATGGTCTCGCCCAGATTGTGAGGCGGGATCGACGTGGCCATGCCGACCGCGATACCGTTGGATCCGTTGATCAGCAGGTTAGGAACTCTGGACGGAAGTACCGCAGGTTCCTGTTCCTCGCCGTCGTAGTTGTCCACGAAATCGACGGTGTCTTTTTCGATGTCGCGTACCATCTGCAGCGAGAATGGCGACATCCTTGCCTCGGTATATCTCGATGCAGCTGCTCCGTCGCCGTCGACCGAACCGAAGTTTCCGTGTCCGTCAACGAGCGGATAGCGTGTCGAGAAGTCCTGAGCCATCTTGACCATTGCGTCGTAGATGGAGGAGTCTCCGTGCGGGTGGTATTTACCCATTACCTCGCCGACGATACGCGCCGACTTCTTATGCGGTTTGTCCGGTGTGATGCCGAGGGAGTGCATGCCGTACAGTATCCTTCTGTGTACCGGCTTGAGTCCGTCGCGCACGTCCGGAAGAGCACGTCCTACGATTACGCTCATCGCGTAGTCGATGTACGAGTTTTTCATCTCGTCGTATATTTCGTGCTCGATTATGTTGCTGTTGTCGAGTAGATTTGCCATCTTCTCTCCTTACTATATATCTAAGTTCTTTACGTATCTTGCGTTCTCTTCGATGAACTGCTTTCTAGGCGGTACCTTGTCGCCCATCAGGGTCGTGAAGATCTCGTCGGCCGCCTGAGCGTCCTCTACGGTTATGCGTACGAGGGTGCGGTGGTCGTAGTCCATGGTTGTCTCCCACAGCTGGTTGAAGTCCATCTCTCCGAGACCCTTATAGCGCTGGATCTCTATCTTGTTGCTGCTTCCCTTGCCTTTCAGCTCTGCCAGAAGCTTTTCCTGCTCGGCATCTGAGTATGTGTACCATACCTGCTTGCCCTGCTTTACTCTGAAAAGCGGCGGCTGAGCCGCGTACACGTAGCCGCCTTCTACCAGCGGCGTCATGTATCTGAAGAAGAATGTCAGCAGAAGCGTCCTGATGTGCGCTCCGTCAACGTCAGCATCGGTCATGATGATGATCTTGTGGTAGCGCAGCTTGTCGATGTCGAAGTCCTTTCCGACATTGCAGCCAAAGGCGGTGATCATGTTCTTGATCTCCTCGCTGCTCAGCACTCTGTCGAGTCTTGCCTTCTCAACGTTGAGGATCTTACCTCTCAGCGGCAGCACTGCCTGGCGCTTTCTGTCTCGCCCCTGCTTTGCGGAGCCGCCCGCGGAATCGCCCTCTACGAGGAAGATCTCGCTGAGTGCCGGATCCTTCTCGGAGCAGTCTGCAAGTTTGCCCGGAAGCGATGTGGTCTCAAGCACCGACGTCTTGCGGGTGATCTCCCTGGCCTTTCTCGCGGCCTCTCTGGCGCGCTGAGCCTTGAGGCACTTGTCGATGATGACTCGCGCCTGCTTTGGGTTCTCCTCCAGAAAGTATGTCAGCTGCTCTGTGGTGTTGGTCTCAACAAAGCCCTTTACCTCTGCGTTACCGAGCTTGGCCTTTGTCTGGCCCTCAAACTGAGGGTTGGTCAGCTTTACCGAAACGACAGCCGTCAGACCTTCTCTTACGTCATCGCCCAGCAGAGCGTCCTCGTTCTCCTTGATGAACTTGTTACGCTTAGCGTAGTCGTTGATGGTTCTTGTGAGCGCGGACTTGAATCCGACTTCATGAAATCCTCCCTCGTTGGTGTGGATGTTGTTGGCAAAGCTGAGGATGTTCTCGCTGTACCTGTCGGTGTACTGCAGCGCCACCTCTACCGAGTATCCCTTCTTCTCTGTCTCGTAGTAGAAGATCGTAGGGTTGATGGCGTCCTTGTTGTGGTTGAGGTATTCGACGAACTCCTTGATGCCGCCTTCGAAGCAGAAGTGATCCTTGGTCTGCGGGCTCGTCCTCTTGTCCACGAGGTCGATCGCGAGGCCCTTATTGAGAAAGGCCATCTCGCGGAGCCTGCGCTGGAGCGTGCCGTAATCGTAGACTGTCTCGTCGAAGATCTCAGGGTCCGGCCAGAACTGTGTCCTGGATCCGGTCTTGCCTGTCTTGTATTCGCCGACTACTTTCAGCTTCGTGGCTTTCTCGCCCTTGAAGTACTCCTGCTCGTAGATCTTATTGTCACGCCTTACCTGCACTATCATGTGTGTCGATAGCGCGTTAACTACTGACGCGCCTACGCCGTGCAGACCGCCGGACACCTTGTATCCTCCGCCGCCGAACTTACCGCCGGCATGCAGCTGGGTGTGGATGACCTCTACCGCCGGGACTCCCATCTTAGGATGGATGTCGACCGGCATTCCGCGTCCGTCATCAGATACGATGATGGAGTTGTCCTGCTCTATGCTGACTGTAATGTTTTTGCAAAATCCTGCCAGCGCTTCGTCGACAGAGTTGTCTACTATTTCGTATACGAGATGGTGGAGTCCCGCCGGGCCCGTACTTCCGATGTACATACCCGGTCTGAGTCTTACCGGCTTAAGACCTTCCAGAACCTCTATCTGACTAGCGCCGTATTCCTGTTTCTGGGCCATTATCTTTTCCCTTCTAAAATGAAATTTTTGTCGTTTTGTATCTCTTGAAATCGGTGCGCCGCATTAAAAAACGGGCATTGTATCCCTCTTGTGTGTTCGCCCGTATTTTACCATATAAGCGATTTTATTGCAAGTTTTACCACAATATCTTGTATTTTCGAAAAAATCCCTTAAATCGCAAATATTCGCCCCAAATCCTACATCAAACTCCCGAAAGCCTTGCAATTGCTGTTCTTCAAGGTTTGCAAAAAATGCATTGTTTTTTAGCGTTCAAAAACAGCTTAAAAAACTGTCAGAAATGCGTTTTAAAAAGTCTATTTTGCGCGTCAAAACTGTGTAATAATAGACGCATGAAGATAAACAGCATCATTTTGGAAAACTTCAGAAACTATAAACGCCTCGAGCTCGACTTTGACGACAGCCGCAATATTATCGTGGGCGAGAACGCCCAGGGCAAGACCAATCTCATCGAGGCGATCTACCTGACCGCTTTCGCCAAGTCTTTCCGCACGTCCAATTCGGCGGACCTCATAAGCTTTGGCGAGTCCCAGGGCAGGGTAAGCACGTATATCACTTCGGAAGATATCGACAAGAACATCAACATAGTTCTGAGATCCGACGGCAAGAAGATGATAAAGAAGGACGGCAAGGTTATACGCAAGACCACCGAGCTTCTCAACAACGTCGTGGTCATCATCTTCTCTCCGGACGACCTTCGCATCATAAAGGACAGCCCGGACAGGCGACGCAACTTCATCAACCGCGAACTCTCGCAGATGAGACCGATGTACTATGACGCTTTAAAGCGCTATAACGAGGCTCTCAGAGAGAAGAACGCGCTGCTCAAGGGCTACTTCAATGTAAAGAAAAAGACCTTCACCCGCGCTGACAACCTAAGTCTAAACGATCTGCAAAGCGGCGCGGCAGCAGATGAGCGCAGTCCGTACGACAACAGCCGCAGGTTCAATGAGGAGATGATGGACATCTACGACCGCCAGCTGGCTGATTCGGGTTACGAGATCATCAGGTTCCGCAAGGAATTCGTCGAGATGCTGAGCAGCGAGGCCGGCGAGATAATGCACAAGATATCAGGCGGCAGGGAAGATCTTAAGATAGAATACAAGACGACCTGCGACTTCGTGACAGGGCCTGAAGGGCGCGAGATACTCTTCAGCCAGATATACCACAACCGTGACCGCGACATATATAACGGCTATGCCAGCATCGGCCCGCACCGTGATGACATAGAGTTTTATATCAACGGGAAGGATGCCAGAAAGTACGGCTCGCAGGGACAGCAGAGAACGATAGCTCTTTCGCTAAAGCTGGCGGAGATAAGGATAGCCAGGCAGATGCTTGATGAACCGCCGGTGCTTCTTCTGGACGACGTGCTCTCGGAGCTCGACCTCGACAGGCAGAAGTTCCTGGTGAGCGAGATAGACGACGTGCAGCTCTTCATCACATCGGCCGAGCTGAACGATGAGGTCATCAGAGATCTTCGCGGCGGCACCCTGTTCCGTATAGAAGAAGGCTCCGTGACGCGCGTGGATAAATATTAGAAGCGAATATGCCTGATAATATGGTATACTTTTCACATCTGATACATTATTTTCAATCATTTGATTAATTCGGAGAAAAAACTATGAACAACAAAAAGGGCGGATTTGGAGCAAAGTTTCTGCTTGTGCTTATTCTCATGATCGCTTCAGCTGTAGGCGGAGCTTATGGCTACAGGATACTTGACGGCAAGATGGCTTCGCGCGACGCGCTCAAGGCTGTAGAAAACGTGGATGTCTCGGATTATGACACTGCCGAGCAGAGCATCATCCAGGGCTACATCGATGAAGCAAAGAAAGATCTTGAGACCGCGAAGACCCGCAAGGAAGTCTATGAGATCATCAGCGACTTCGTAAAGGACGTCGACAAGGTGCAGACAAAGGCTGAGAAGGAGCTTGAAGCTGCTCTGAAGGAGGCAGAGGAAGCTAAGAAGCGCTACGGCAACAACGATAAAGACAGCAACAGCAACAGTACATACGATAACAATGGCAGCACCACCACTGACACTGATGACAGCGGCTATAAGAGCAACAGCCTCAACAGCGGCAGCGATGATGAAGAAGAAAGCGGCGGTCTGCTCAACAGCCTATTTGGCGGAATGGCCAGCGGCTCAGGCGGTAACTAAAAAAGGAGGGACCACTAATGAAAAAGAGGATATTACTCGTTCTTCTTGCCATGCTGGTAGGCATGACCATGATCATGGCCTCTTGCGGCGGTGGCGGCAGCACACCTGAAGAACCTATGACACTGGAGAAGTACGTCAAGGATGACGCGGAAGTACAGAACGCTATCGACAGCGCCATGAACGATTCCAACGTTCTTGTTGAAATCAAGGAAAACGCCATCATCTATACATTCGACCTTTCCACGATGGAGGGTTATACAGAGGAACTCGCTCATAGCGAGGAGATCCAGGCCGCGCTCCAGAGCGCGCTTGACTCGGCGGGCGGCACATTCGGCGGCATCGCGAAGAGCATAGAAGACGCGTCCGGCATCACGGGCATAACCACAGTCGTCAACTATACATGGGGCGATGAGGTCGTTGTGTCAAAGACGTTTACATCGGCAGACGCACCGGCGGACTCGAGCGGAAATTAAGCTTAAGCAATAAAAGAGCGTTCCGGAAGGAACGCTCTTTTCATTTGCAATATTTACTTGGTTTCGATTATGACCTTGCGGTAAGGATCCTTGCCCTCGCTCCTTGTCTTTACGCTCGGGTGGTTCTGCAGCGTGCAGTGTATCACCTTTCTTTCGTAAGGATTCATTGGCTCGAGTGTCGTCGGTCTTCCTGTCCTCTCGACCTTGCCCGCCAGGCGGTTAGCAAGGTTGACGAGTGTCTTTTCTCTCTTGGCTCTGTAGTTCTCCGCATCGAGGATGACCCTGATGTACTTGTCGGAGTCCTTGTTGACCACGTAGCTTGCGAGGCACTGGACTGCGTCGAGGGTTGATCCCCTCTTGCCGATTATGGTTCCGGTGTCCTTGCCGGTGATCTCTACAAATACCAGCTCATCGCCGGCTTTCACACTGAAGTCGAGGTCGACGCCCATCTGCTCCGCGATGTCCCTGAGGAACTTTTCAAGCGGATGATCCACTGCGGGATCCAGCTTCTTGACTTCATACAGCATAGTGTCTTCAAGCGACAGGCTGTATCTCTTTTTCGATTTGCTGCGGCTCTTCTCTTTGCTGCGGGCTTTTTCTCTTGCTCTTGCGTCTTCCCTTTCTTCTGCTTCGAACTTGTCGTATTCCGCTCTGACCTCGTCAGGCAGTTTCTGCGCCGAATTCTCCGGCAGCCCTGCGAGGATCGCGTCTATGTCGTCGAATGTAGCTTTCTCTCTTGTCTGCGGTTCAGCTTCCTTGGCCGTCACTCTTACTCTTGCCAGTTTGGAACCGATACCAAGGAATCCATTGGAGGATTCCTCAAGGACTTCTATCTCTGCTTCGTCCCTGCTGATCCTGAGTTCTTTAAGCGCGAGATCCACTGCAGTCTCTACATCGACTCCCCATTTTTCTGAAGATCTCATCTATTAATAACTTCCTTTCATTCTTGCTCTCTTCTTCCTTGCAAGCTCCTTCTCGGCTCTCTCTTGCAGTTTCTTCTTTTCTTTCTCAACTTTCATTTCTTCTCTGATCTTATTGATCCTGAGGTTAAAGAAGATCTGCATGAACTGACCGCCGGCCCAGTAGATCGCGAGTCCTGCCGGATACGATCTTGCGAGCCAGAGGATGCTCAGCGGGAAGAAGTATTTCATGATCGCGTTCATTGCCTTCTGCTGTCCCGGATTTGCTCCCGGCTGCTGCATGGTCATCGCGCTGTTCATGCTGAACGCGAAGAACGTGGCGAGGCCTGCGGCTATAGGCAATATTATGAGGTCCGGCTGAGCGAGGTCCTTGATCCAGAGGAAAGACTCGTGGTTCGCGAACATCAGCGCAGGATCGGACGGCATGTACTTCATCGGATTTCTGAGGAGTGCGAACAGTCCCATGATGATAGGGAACTGGATAAGCATTGGAAGGCAGCCGCTCATCGGATTGAATCCGGTCTCAGCGTACAGCTTCTGCATCTCTTCATTCATCTTCTCTTTGTCGTTGGCGTATCTGTTCTGGATCTCCTTGGCCTTTTCGGACATGTCTGACATGTCTGCTGTCGACCTGATCTGCTTTGCATAGAGCGGATACAGAGCCAGCTTAACGATGACTGTGAGTATGATGAGCGAGATTCCGTAATTGCCTACCAGTTTGTATATCAGCGCAAGCAGATATCCGATAGGTTTTGCAACTATTCCCATTTAATTCTCCGTTCTTGTGGTTGATTACTATGTTTTGCCTTATGGTACGGGATCGTATCCTCCCGGATGGCCAGGGTGACACCTGAGTATCCTTTTGATACCCAGCCAGCTGCCTTTGAGCGCTCCGTACTTCTCTACTGCCTGTATGAAATACGCGCTGCATGTCGGCGTATAACGGCAATGAGCTCCGATGTACGGAGAGATGCCCAGCTGGTATGCCCTTACAAAGGCTATCAATATTCTTTGGCTTATCGATTTCTTACTTTTCATTGTTATTACGGCTGTCCTCCAGGAGTCCGCAGTCCGCAAGTGTCTTTCTTATGCTTTTCTCGACTTCAGCTTCACCGCGTCCGTTGATAGTATTGCGTGCCACAAAGATCACATCGTACCCGCTCCTGACCATAGGCGCAAGCGCCCTGTAAGACTCTCTCATGAGTCTGCGGGATCTGTTTCTTTCCACCGAATTGCCGACCTTGCGGCTCGACACAAACGCGGTCCTTGTGATATCCAGTCCGTTCTTTCTGTACAGGATCACCGTAAACCTGCCGCCTTTGGACTTGCCTTGCTTGTATATCCTGGCAAAGTCCCTCTGATTGCGCAATGTAAGTTCGCTGCGATCTCTCATCCGGACACCGTTCCAATCAAACAATTAAACTGTAAGAGATTTTCTGCCTCTCGCTCTTCTTCTCTTGAGCACTTTGCGGCCGTTAGCTGTGGCCATTCTCTTACGGAATCCGTGTTCCTTAAGTCTCTGTCTCTTCTTAGGCTGATATGTCCTCTTCATTTCATTCTCCTGTTCTGTTTATATATTATTGTAAGTAATTTATTCGTGTGCCCTCTGAATTCCATGGGCACATAGACCGTGAAATTATAATCTACAAACATTCGCAAGTCAAGGAAATGCAGTAATTAAGGGACCTGTGGAATTTTTCTCATGTATGTCTAAATTAAATACAAAATGTCCAAAAATGGGGTTATACACAATATGTAGTGTAGCCTTATGGTTGTTCACAGTTTTATCAACAATATGTGGAAAACTTATTTTTTGAACAGCCTGAAATACCTGTTTTTAATGCTATTTTACCCTTTGCATATGTGGAAAACTTTGAGTAAAATTGGTTTACAACCGTATGGAGAGTAACCGTGGATAAGAACAAGATATGGGGGACGACCCTCAATTTTCTTAAAGATAATAATACGACACTGAGTTACAATACCTGGCTGGCTCCTCTAAAGATACATCACATAGAGGAAGAGGCAGGTATTGTTTATCTTGCGTGGCCTGATCAGCCGCGTCTCATTACGCATATCAACGACCATTATCTCACCCAGATCGAAAATGCCATCAACAGCAGCACGGACAAACCGTTCCGCGTGGTGATCAAGAGTGATAAGGATTATGAGATAAGCAAGATCGATACTACAAAGATGAAGAACACTCTGAACCAGGAGAAGCTCTTCAATCCGCGTTTTAATTTTGAAAATTTCGTAGTCGGAAATTCAAATAAGTACGCTCACGCTGTATCGGTCGCAGTAGCTGAATCCCCTGGAGATATCTATAATCCTTTGTTTATATATGGTGGATCCGGACTCGGCAAAACTCACCTGATGCAGGCTATCGGAGTACAGATAATCCGCAATAATCCTGAAACCAAGGTGCTTTACGTATCCGCGGAAATGTTCACAAACGAACTTATCACCGCGATCAACGATAATAAGACCAGAACTTTCAGAAATAAATACCGCAAGCTTGATGTACTTCTAATAGACGATATCCAGTTCCTTGAAGGAAAAGAGGCGACGCAGGAAGAATTCTTCCATACTTTTGAAGCTCTTTATCAGAACAATAAGCAGATAGTAATTACAAGTGACTGTCCGCCGGTAAGTCTTAAAGGTCTTGATGAAAGACTTCGTACAAGATTCAGCTGGAACATGATAGCGGATATACAGCCTCCTGATTATGAGACAAGAGTAGCTATTTTAAGAAATCTTGCTGAAAAATCGGATATTGAAATAACCCCTGAAGTAAGTGATGTACTCAATCTTATTTCAGATCAGGTAAAAGATAATATTCGTGAACTTGAAGGAGCATATAACAGGGTAGTCGGTCTTTCACAGCTTCTGAATGAACCAATAACTGTGGATAACGCCAGGAGTATACTGAAAGATATCATTAAAGATAATGAGCAGGCTGTTGCTCCTGAGAGAATAAGATCCATAGTAGCTAATCACTATAAAATAAAGATAGCGGATATGGATTCTCCAAAGAGAAATGCTGAAATAACTCTTCCAAGACAGGTTGCGATGTATCTTTGCAGAACAGAAACTGATCTTTCTCTTCCTAAGATAGGAAAGCTGTTTGGTGACAGACATTATTCAACTGTAATACATGCCATTGAAAAAATAGAAGATCAGCTTAAGTATGATGAGATACTTTATGAAAATATAGAAACTATAAAGGCAAAACTGCAGGCAAGGAAGATATAATTTTCATATATTAATCAGTTGATAATCGTATACAAATAATAATCAACATCAGATAAACAGTTTTTTAATATCATTTTCAACTTTAAAAATTTTGGATAAAGCTTCAAAAATCAAGTTATTCAGGAGTTATCCACATTATCAACAAGGCTTACTATTAATACTAATATCTAATATATAAATATAAGAGCAGCGGCAAGGTAAAGACGAAAGGATAAGACATGAAAATCTATTGCAACAGAACAGAATTAAATAAAGCTTTGAATAACGTTTCTCATTCTGTTCCGGTAAGAACTACATCAAATATATTGGAAGGAATTCTTATCAATGCAGAAGATAATAAAATGAAACTTACTTCTACAGATACAAACATGACGACTGAAACAGTCATTAATGTAAAAACAGATGGTATCTGTGAATTTGTAGTACCTGCCAAGCTTTTCAGCGCTATCATTGCAAAGCTTCCTGAAGAAGACATGATGATAGATTATGATAATGAAAAATTAAAAATAAATATAAAGAGCGGAGGATCCAATTCTGAAATCATATGTTTCAGAGGAGATGATTATCCGAAGATCAGACTTGATGAAGGTGAAAGAGTTTTCTATCTGGATAAAGAAGATGTAAAGAAACTTATTAAAAAGACTGCTTTCAGTGCATCAACAGATGAATTCAACAG
>JAFRJV010000071.1 GCA_017432075.1 Mogibacterium sp.
GAACAGGCTCCCAATCAGCGTCACAGCCCAGAGCGGGATGCTCTCAAAGAATCCGCAGTCCTCAATCGCAGACACCATTTCGCTCGGCAGGGTCGTCTTAGTAGCCGAGCCTATGCCGGACGCATTCATGATCGTTCTCATTGCTCCCTGCGCTATGTCGAAAAGCGCCAGCATCAGATCAAGGCCATATGTGACCACACCTTTAGCGATGGCAAACCTGATGAACAGCTTCAGAGCATGCTCCGGTCTTTTCACATCGGTAAGACTTCCGCAGGTCTTGACTACGCCCATCAGGAAAAACAAAACGAGCAGCGCCAGGCCTATGCCTTTCACTGCTCCGTTGATTTGTACGATGACGTGCCATATGCCTCCGCCCTTGAAGCTCTGAGGTGACGTGGTCAGCAGCGACCACACTTCCGCCATCTTCGTGTTCCATGTGTTGAGCGCATTCTCAAGATTCTGCACTACCCAGTTGTCGCTGTCCAAGCCCTGTCACCTCCTCTCCTGATTCGTATATTTACCATTGGCTTCACCTCTCTTCTCTGTCTCGGTCAGCTTTTTTGCGGCGGGTTACGCCGTGCTTGACCCTGTCATTCAATTCCGCTCTCTTCCCGTTATTGAATTTTTTGGTGTCTCCCACGAGGTATCCTGTGATTCGCCTTATTCGTTCGAACTCGACACCCTCGCCGACCATGCCGTCCACATTCTTTACTCTGTTGTTCGTCATGTGCCTTCCTCCCTTCCTGCGCATAATAAACAGCCGGCACTTTCGCGCCGGCCGCCAACAACTTTATTATTTTAGCGATTATTTCTTTCCTATGATCTTTACCGCAGTTCCATACGCAAGCACTTCAGCCGCAGTGTCCATCACCTGCGATGAACCGTATCTGAGGCCTATGACTGCATCCGCACCAAGTTCCTCTGCCTCATCGACCATACGCTTCGTGGCGATCTGCCTGGCCTCGATCAGCATTTCTGTGTAGCCGACGATCTCTCCACCGACAAGCGTCTTCATGCCCGCCATGAAATCCCTGCCAATGTTTTTGCTCTGCACTACTGTGCCCTTAACGACTCCCAGCACCTCTATGTCTGCGCCTGGGATATAGTCAATACTTAGAAGCTTCATCGATCTCTCCTCTCTTTACTTCGCCGAGTCTCTGCACCAGAGCCACGACTACTCCAACAATGATTCCGCCGAATATGATTACAAATACCGCAATCATTCCCCACGGTGCCGGGTCCTCACTGTTCGCCAATAGTACGGCGACCAGCATAAGCGCCGCGATCATTATGACTGCTATGGCAGACAGGATCGCACCGGTCCTGCGCTTTTTTACATCAGACACCCTTACATTCACAAACCTGACGCCTCCTTTCTCCAGCTCCTTCATTCGATCAAGATAAGCGGAAGCGTCGATATCCGATACGTCATCTACCTCGTCCGACAGCATACGGCAAAGCGTTGCCATGTGATCCAGATTCTCTTTTTCACGGTCGAGCTTTTTCATGTGATCGCTCATGCATGTGTCGAAGTCCAGTTCGCCGGTCTGCAGCATCCGAATATTCTCACAGGATATCCCAAGCTGTCTCAGAAGCTTTATCCTCTCCAGCTGCTTTGCATCCTCAAGGGTATATTCCCTATACCCGTTCTGCGGATCGCGTCTGGGTTTAATCAGCCCCTGGTCCTCATAGAACCTGATATTCTTGCTCGTCATACCCGCCAGTTCGGCGACCTGATTGATCTTCATATCACGATATCTCCTGTCTGCTTCCTTATCCTGGTCAAACGATAAGCCTTCCATAAAGTGGAAGGTCAAGCAGTTTTTGAAAAAATCATTATTTATGTCTTCTCCAGATGAATCTGACTGTTTCTTCATCCCGTCTTTCTACAGAAAAACCCAGATTCTTATATATCTGGAACGCATACCTCTCAGGCGGGATCTCGTAGCGGATGGTTTCGAAGCCTGACTGCTGCAGATCATCCATCAGAAGATTCAGCAACTCCGTCCCTATGCCGTATTCAGCATACTGGCTCTTGAGGTTCATCTTCATGACAGCCTCTGTGCTGTCAGCATTCACTTCAGCATATGACAGTCCGGCAAGCTCGTCGCCTATTCTGGCAACGAAACGATGGCCGTCCATATGATCGACATGGTATGAATCCTCATACGGCCAGCCCTGCCTTCTGGTATTCAGGTATTCTCTAAGAGCATCTTTGTCCATTCCTAAAAACCTGAATCCTTCTCACCCATCTCTTTCCAGCCAAAGCGTATGATCGAAATTATTATAGACATTAGAGTTATCGATTCGCTGAGCACTCCTCCCCAGGATCCGATCAGCACATCATATATCAGAACAGTTGGCGACCCTATTAGCTGTGACAATCTGATCTTCTGCGCATTGTTGGTCCAGTATCCTATGCTGGTCACCGCGACTGAGATAAACGGCAGCAGGCTGATCCATCCCGCCCAGGTATATACCGTAACAGCAACCAGTAGCAAAATGATCACCGACAGCGTCACCTTGCTCTTCACCCACTTCCAGTCATTCACCTTAAGAAGCAGGATGTTCCTGATGATATTGATTATCAGGCTCAGGGCTCCGGTGTAAGCACCCATTATAAAGAACTGGATGCAGAATATGATGCAACCCGTAAGCTGGCACGCGAACAGCGCTCTATTCGATTTGATCTGATACGAGGCTATAAAGAACGCTACTCCTGCGAACCCTATAGCCTGGATCGCCAGTTCACTCATTTCTCAGTCCTTATTTCAGTACGAGCGGGCTGTCTGCCGCACCTTCCCTGATTTTGTTCACTTCCTCGTATACCGCCTGATAGTCCGCAGCCGCCTGTTCATCCGAAGGGTCGAACTGCACATCTGACGGATATTCAGCGATATACATCTTCCCGTTCTTCTCGCCTATGACGCTGTAGCTCGGAAGCATCTCGTAGTCCTTGTCATCTGGATCATACGCGATGATCGACACGAGTCTCCCGCCGCAGTTCGCTTCTCTGGCTGCGACATTATAGATCGTGATGGACGTCCTGCTGTCCACAGTGTAATCCCAGCTGCTGCCGTGAGTAAGCGAGATCGTGAAATAATCAGTATCTATCGCCTTCTCATCACCGCCGCCTGCAAGCTGCAGATTGGATGCGATGTCATAGTCGTCCGAATCCTCTGTGGTCTCCCGCCCGGTCTCTGTCTGAGGCTCCGCCTCAGGCTCAGTCTCAGCCTTTGAACCGCATGTTGTCAGAGCAAATACGAGCACAAGGCTCAAAAGCATTGCAATTACTGTCTTTGGTTTAGTCATATTGTCACCGTCCTTTCGTAATAGTATATATCGAACACAGGCCTGTGTCATGTATCGGCAGCATTTCTGCTGCCTTCTGACAGTGAGTATCACTACAGATTCTCATCTTCTTCGTCTTCATCCCAGTCGTACAGATGCAGATACCTTTCAATAGTCGGGGTATTATCTCTGTCAAACGTCAGGATCATTTCCGTGAAATCGTGAAGATCCTTGTTCTTCAGGAACGCCTTAACAAGAAGCGCGAAATCTTCAGTAGCCTTGTCTATGACATCTTCGTGGTCATCATTATCGCCATAGCTGTAGTAAATCCTTCGCACGTTATTCCCGCAAAATCCGTAAAGCATATAGCTCACCTCGGCAGAGCGGTTGATATAGATCTGCACCTTGTCCATGCCGTCCCCGATCTGCAGGCGAACAGTCCTGCCCTTAGATGTGAATCTTATACAAGGGAGGCTGTTGTCCTGCAGCACCTCTGCCAGTATAGCCTCCATAAGTGAATTCGTCAGTCTCTTCTGAAATTCCGTCTTCTTCATAGATGCCTCCTATCCTGTAATCATCGTGAGTATCTCACGGGTGAAAGTTATAATTATGCCGCCCGCTACTGTCAGAAACCCATTGGCTCTCTGGCTCGGATCGTGGGACTTCAGTGATAGTCCGACCTGCATGATGCCCAGGCCGAGCAGTATGAGTCCGATGGCCCGTATCAAACTGAATATGAAGTCGCTCAGCTTGTTTACAGTGCTGATCGGGTCACCCGCAGCGTATGCAACGCACGCACACAGTATGAACGCCACTACCATTACCGAGTAGAGCACGAAGCCCAGCTTCATCGTACTGTTGGCTCCCTTGAGATCGATTATCTTGTTTTCCTTCTTGATCATTTGCTTCCTCCATTCTTCTTAGCCTCTTCGGCTATCATCTTCTCTACGTCTGCCTCGGACAGAAGCTCATAGTCTGTCTCAGGCAGTTCAATTACTTTAGCGTTTTCTACAGCTTCCTTGATTAGCTCCGGATCGCTGACAAGTTCTATGGATGAACCCGCATCCCACGGCACTCCGTGGATATACGGCTCCATGTCTCCGTCTGTCGTCATCCGCACGTCAGGATGCTTCAGGATGTCATATTTGAGATCCATGACCGGTCTTTCTCCGCGAATAAAAAGAAGTGCGTATCTGTTGTCCAGCATCCGCACCTCGTCAGGAGTCATTAACTCCCTTCCCGTATTCTGATAATTCGTGGAATAGTTGCCGTTCCGACCGGTACTCCTTCCGTATGTGTTGGTGTCTATGGTCTCCTTACCGAGCAACTCACTTACGTACTTATGTGTCGCTTGCTCGTTTCCCCCAAGGTATACGAATTCGTCCGTATTGCCTACGATGCTCTCCCACTGCTTCTCGAACAGAGCCTTCAGCTGTGCCAGATTCTGCAGGATAATGCTGACCGACACGCCTCTGGATCTCATTACAGATAGGATCTTGTCGAAGTCATCCGGCAGTGAGA
>JAFRJV010000072.1 GCA_017432075.1 Mogibacterium sp.
AGTTGAGTTCGATTACGGATGCATCTGCATGGGACTCAAGTCCAACAATCCGGTACTCGACATGCTGAAGGAAGAGTTTGCTGATGTCGAACTGATGAACATCGGCGACTCCAAGAGACAGAGAAGGATCATCGAAGGTACTGAGGAAGGACGTGCAATCGTTAAGGTTCTTGAAAAGAAGGGATTCTTCTGCTGATTTCTTCAATATAAACAAACAAAAAGCTCAATGCGATCACCGATCGCATTGAGCTTTTTCTTTTTTTATCTTTTACATCATGTCTATTCCGTTACGGATGAGCATGTCTCTTATCTCATAGTTCAGTATACTGCGTACCCTGCGCATTTTTGATTCTTTGCACTCAGCCCTGACACCGAAGGTTATGCTTCCTATATTGATAGCACTTATGCCGGTAAACACCGGATCGCTGAGGATCTCTTTGTGCCTTTCCCGTATCTCCGGCAGTTCTGCCCATAGAAGCTTTTTGAGTTCTTCAGTATCCACATTGTTTTTAATGGCGAACTCCGCAATACACCATGAATTGCTTCTTGAGAGATTGTTGATCTTATGGACATCGCTGTATCTGACGATCTTGATATTGTTATCGTCACCAAAGAGTTTTAAGGTTCTTACTCCCAGTTCCTGCACCGTGCCTCTGACAAGACCATCTATTTCCACTATATCTCCTACCTGGAAAGCTTTTTCAAATATCAGAGAAACCCCTGAGAATACATCTGCAACGATATCCTTTACGCCGAGTGAAACAGCCAGGCCTATTATACCTACAGATGCGAGAAGTGTTGCAGGATCGAAGCCAAGATACAATGCAGAATAGTATATCACTGACAGCACCACTACATAACTCAGAACGCTTTTTACAAGCCTGGCAACTGTTGCCCCTCTTGTATCCAGCAGATCTGCTGCGACTCCTATGACGAATGATACTATGCTCCATATTACCGCCACTCCGCATATCATGAATATCACACGGGCAACAGCAAACAGATTGAGTCCCCTGTTCCAGTTATTACTGAAAATATACGGGATGAGACTGTCATTGCTGTCCGCACCTGAGGAAGTGATAGCCATTACGCCGATGATGAGGATACACAGTCCCGCTATTATATTGAGCACAGCCCTCGCCCTTCCTTCCGGAGAGTTGGCTTTTTTGATCCACGGAAATCTTGAAGTCCAGTCCCTTCTGCTGCTTTCCTGTTCCGTATGATCGTATTCCCCCGCAGTACTTTTATTATAGATCAGGTCATAATCCTTCATCAGAATTCGGATAATTATCATCAATACCAGCAGGAATCCCACAGCCTCAAGAGCTCCGAAAGCAAACATTCCGTCACGCAGAACTGAAGATTTTGCGATGTAATAGAACAGTTCACCGTTCATCTCGTTGGAAGCTCCGTAATAAACATCATTATCCAGCTCAAACTCTCCAAGGAAGTTGTCACGGATCTCGTCTTCATTCATGCCAAGTTCAAGCGGATTCCTTCCATATAAAGACTTATTGGAAATGAATCTTATTATTCTGTTCTTGTCAAGAAGCATATACCCGTTATATGAAGAAACCAGTGACATGATCAGGTCATCAGAACTCTCGAAAAAGGAAATTCCTCTTTTAGCAGATGGCGGGAAAGATATCACAAGCAGGTTGTAGCCGTCTTCATTTTCTCCGGTGATGGCAGGCATGCGCACTCCGACAAGATTGCTCTTTGTCCCTGTCACATTATCCGTAACATTTTCAAGATAAGCTTCCGGTCCACCGTTCAGCACCCGTCTGAAGGCATGCATGTCTGAAGAGCTGAGTCCTCCTATATTCATATTTATGTAAGATGAATCAGTAAGGATCTCCCTGCCGTCACGGTCATACACCATTAAGTAGTTAGCGGAAAGCATCTCTCTGAAAGCACTTAGTTGTTTCTTTGTACGAAGCTGAGGATCACGGTATATTGCATCAGCGATTATCCTTGCATGCTCAGCATCGTTTTCTTTCATTTCACCGATCCTGAAGTCAGTAACAGTCTTTACTCCCTCATCCATCTGCGCTACGGCTGAGAGAGTATTCTGTGCATCCCAGGTGACACCGTACAGTGACCCGATGGCACTCGAGAACATACCTGCAAGCAAAACAAGAATGACAGCAAGTATGCAGAATGTTCTGATCCTTCGTCTTATATGCAAAGGTTCATAATCACTGATTTTTTGTTTATCCGCATTTCCGCTTTTAAGCAGCCTCTTGACTTCAGTTATCCAGACGATCAGTACTACCAGCAGAATAAACGCAACCAGTGCAACCAGAAGGTCCACGCTCAGGGAATCCGACAGTATATCGTGTTTTGAAAGGAAGAGTACAAGGGTATACCTCTCATCTGCGGACTTTGCCATGACGTAATACGGTGCGTGCTTTTTAAGAAACTCGTTAAAAGCCGTTTCGTCCAGTCCGTTATCATTGCGTAATTCAGGTATCTCCAGATCATAGTTGTAATATACGAATCTGCCGTTTTCGTCCAGAAGTATGGCCTTTCCGTCAAAAGCAGTCTCGATCTCACTAAGCACAATGGATGCCAGATTGTCAGCACCGTCGCTCGCATTGAATTCCTGCATAGCATAATAACCATTGCCGATACTGCTGTATGCAGTAAAGCATCGCCAGTCAAGATCTCTCGATGTATCTATTATTCCCTGCTCTCCCTTAATGGAATCTGCTGTTATCCCGGGGAGTTTTTCAGCAGCGTCAGGAGCAAAGAGCTTTCCGTCTTTGACTCTTACAACATAGGATTTTCCGTAATCATCGACAGTGCTGTCCAGAAAGTCGCTGCGGTTCACCTGATCTCTGAGAGAAAGAGCCCTGAAATATGTATCAGCCAGTGCCTCCCTTTTGTCTTTTTCATACTGGTTATCAATAGAAAAAGACAGCTGCTCGATCGAACCCCTGATCCCGGCTTCAAGACTCGGATAAGCAGTTTCCCGCTTCAGGAACGACCGGAGGTTCAGATAGCTGCCGGCTATCTGGATACATGCTATCAGTGCGATCCCTACCAGGCACGCAATTACGGCACTGCTTGAAATATTCGGCTTTTTCGCCTCTTTTACCATATTATCTTTACCTGTATTATTTTCCATTTGATCTTTTCACTTGTTGCCACACAGCTTGTCTTTTGCATAACCTACGGCAGCATTAAAGCGCGCGAGTCTGAGAGTATTCCCATATCAGCTCTTCCAGTGTTTGATACAGATGCTCAGGATCCACTGGTTTAGACAAGTGAGCGTCCATACCTACCTGCAGCGAACGCTGAACATCCTCATCAAAAGCATTGGCAGTTAATGCAATGATTGGTATCATTCCGGCATCCGGTCTGTCCAGAGCCCGGATGGCTGCCGCTGCCTCCAGACCGTCCATTTCCGGCATACGCACATCCATCAGGATCGCATCATAATAACCCACCTGACTATTCTTAAACATTTCCAATACGATTTTGCCGTTTTCAGCGTGATCGATCTCTGCTTCACGCATGAGAATGATCTGTTTCATGATCTCTGCATTGACGAAGACATCCTCTGCCATCAGGATCTTTCTGCCTTTGAGCTCAGCCCGTTTTTTCTCTTTAAAGAGGCTCATATTGTTTTTCCGGGCGATTCTCTCCAGCTCATCAAGCACATTAGATGCAGACAACGGTTTTGCCAGGAAGCTGTCGACTCCGCTGTGTATAGCCTCATCCATGATCTCATCCCAGTTGAAAGAGGTCAGTATGATGACCGTAGTTTCCTTGTCATATTTCTTCCGTATTTCCCTTGCCACTTCAACTCCGTCCATTCCGGGCATCTTCCAGTCAAGCAGGACAAGGTTATAAGGCTCGTGCTTTGCATGCTGCACTTCCAGCATATGAAGGGCTGCTGGTCCATCGTAACATGTATCTGCTTTGATACCTGCCTCATCCAGCACGATCCGTGCGTGCTCAGCAGCGATCTCTTCGTCGTCCACCACCAGTACCCGTATGTCTTTCGGGTTCAGGGAGTATGAAGACAGCCCCTGGTGATCGCTGTTATTCAGAGTAATGCTGACCGTAAACTCTGTCCCGACACCTTTTTCAGATTCGACAGAGATCGTACCATTCATCAGCTCAACGATGTTTTTCGTGATGGCCATACCGAGACCGGTGCTGCCATACTTGCTGTTCCTGCTGCTGTCTTCCTGTGTAAATGTGTCAAATATTTTCGGGAGGAATTCCTGATCCATACCGATCCCGGTATCACTAATAATGAATTTGAGAGTCGAATGGTCTCCGTAGACAGCCGTGCGCTCTACTGTCAGCATGATGTTCCCCGGCGCATCCGTAAACTTGATCGCATTCGACAGGATATTGATCAGAACCTGCTTGAGCTTCATGTCATCGCCTATGTAGTAATCACTTACACCACCAAGCACCTTGCACTCATAATTCAGTCCCTTTTCTTCACATTGTGACATGACCATAGTATTGATCTGTTCCAGCATATCGCGGAAGAAGAATTCTTCCTTGCGAATAACCAGCCTTCCTGATTCGATACGGCTCATGTCGAGTATATCGTTGATCAGACCCAGCAGGTGCCTTGCGCTGCCGCCTATCTGCTCAAGATAATCACGCGTTTCGTCAGGGAGCGACTCGTTGCGCAGAGCCAGACTGTCCAGTCCTATGATTGCGTTCATAGGCGTCCGGATCTCATGGCTCACACTTGACAGGAACGCTGTTTTCGCCTTGTTGGCCTCCTCTGCAGCCGCAAGAGCCTCGCCGAGCGCCTGGTTCTTTGCCATCGTATCGCGCATTTCTGTATCGATTACCGTCAGACCAAGACCGACTGCGTGGACAATATGATCTTCACGGTTTTCAGCGTGCCTCACGCCTGCCATGCGGATCATCTCATAGTATTCTTTTCCGTTACGCTCTGCCAGATAACGGTAGGCTATGATCAGGTCATTTTCGAGCGCTTTACGCACGTTGCCGGGATCGATAAATTCCAGGAAACCCTCCCTGTAGTTCTCCGCAACAACGTTGTTCGCATACCATGTGAAGCGCTCAAGGTAAGGAAAATGCACGCCTTCAGGTGTCTGATCGGTATCGTCCGGGTCAGCCCGGTAACAGACAGCATCATCTTTGTCCAGGTCTACATGATATACGCAGCGGTAGTCCGAAGCGAGCGCAGTTATCATCTTGTCCTGCTGCTCGCGGCGCTCCTGCTGTTTCAGCAGCTGCTTTGAGCGTTTCGAGTCGCGTACCAGGAACATGATTATAATCGCGGCGACTGCAAGCATTATGCTTGCGACAGCACCCAGGTTGTTCCGTATCACATCACCGAAAGAATAGGAATGCAGCTGGTCCGTATACCGGAAAGCAAGGTTCTGTGCGTAGTCAGAGCCCAGAACGTTTATGCCGCGGTTGACCAGTTTCAGCAGTCCCTCATTTCCGATCTGCACGCCGAAACTCCTGTCATCATTGTATGCGGTCTGAAGCAGTGACAGGCCTCTGTAGCGGCTGTTTCGCAGGATATCGTTTGCTCTCAGTCCGTTCAGTGTGGTGCAGCCCGCCTTTCCGTCATTCACTGCATGCAGACATTCATCTATCGAAGGATATAGGGTGATCTCCGCATCCGGATAGTATGTCTTCACGAAATAGTACTGCATGCTGTTGTTTTCGTTTACAGCGAAATTCCGCACCGTATCGTCATTGTACTCGTCTTTATATACCAGCTCTGTCGCAGCCGAAACGACCGCATTCGACTGGAATATTCCGCTCTCTTCCGCATAATACAGTCCGCCGCCTACCGGAAAGACCATATCGACACTTCCGTCTTCCAGACCTGCGATCATCTTGTCGGAACTGTCGTAACCCGTATAAGAGACTTTAAGGTAATCGAGACCAAGTTCTTTCAGCATCCGCGGAATGAGGTCCTTAAGAAGTCCGTTTACCTCACCTTCAGAGTCTGTACCGCTGTACGGGAGATAGTTGTTAAGATAGCCTATACGCAATGAGTCATGTCCGGCCAGCCACTGTTTCTCATGCTCCGAGAAGGCACGGCTTGATATGCTCACAGGATAGTATTTACTGCGAAGAAAGTTTATGTAATTTGGTTCATCAACAGAGAGCTCAGTCTGAGCTATGTTGAGATCTGTAAGCAGATCCGCCCGCTTTTTACTCACGCAGAGGAAGTAATCTGATGCGCCGAAAGCGTAAAGCAGTTCTGCGTTAGCCCGTCCGTAGGCGCCGTCCCCTTCTACCGCCAGTACATCCACATCATTGTCATCGAAGGCCTTGAAGAGCGGATTATAATCATCGAAAAGCACGATTTCAGCCTGCACGCTGTGATCCTGAAGGAATGCTTTAAGAGAATCCGCCATGGCGCTGTTCAGCACGCCGAGACGCTTTCCTTCCAGAGTCGCAGCCTCGACGGTAATGCTCCCGTCGCCGGTATGCTTAATCAGGTTATAGGTCTCATTACCCATAGGCGAGTCCGGGTAACCTATCAGTTCTTCGCGCTCTTTTTTCCACGCAAGGCCGGCAAGCACATCTATATCGCCATCCAGCAGTTTCTGATACAAGTCGCTGAAATCACCGTATACGTACTCGTAATTCCAGCCGGTATACTCGGACAGCTTCTGATAGTACTCATAGGCATAGCCGGTCTTGACAGCACCCTGTCTGGCGCCTTCCTGGAACACTTCATTCTCATAATAGCCAACTTTTACTGTTACGCTATTATTGTCAACAGCGAAGGCTCTCGCAGGAAAAAACAATCCGGCCAGCATCATGAGGCATATAAGCATTGCGCAGCCTGCAATAACTGCCTTTTGCCTCTTATAAACAGCCATCTTTTTATCTTTCTCTGTCATATCTGAACCCTTTTATTTAATTAATAGATATTTTTTTAATTCTATCAAAAATTACCTGCACTGTACCTACATTTAACACCTTTTTTTGCACAGATTGAAGACATGTCCGTCATACCATAAAACAGGCTGCAACGCTGTATCAGCGCTGCAGCCCACCTTTGTTTTGGGATGTTGATTATCAAAGCCGTTTTTCGGCTCTACTTTTCTATGCCGTGGTATGGCTCCCAGTTCTCTTCACCGGTCTGCTGGATAGGGTATTCATGCACTCCGGTCTTCTTGTACTTCATGATCTTTCTGATCCTCTTTGCCTGATACTTCAGAGCAAGTCCGATCGTCTCCTCGGCAGTATACATATCCGCGCCATGAGGCATATCTCTGGTGAGATGTATCGCATCGAATTCACATCTCGTTGTGCAGAGTCCGCAGCCGATGCACATGTTGGTATCGACTGTAGTAGCGCCACACTTAAGACAGCGTGAAGTTTCCGCTTTGACCTGTTCCTCTGTGAGAGGCAGCCTCAGGTCATCCATCGTTTTAGCAGGATCGCCTTTCCTGTGGCCCGGTACCTGTCTGCTTGTGTCATCATACCATGCAGGTTTGCTGATATCATCTCTGTCGAGCTCGATGAACTCTCTCAGATCCCTTCCGATCGTAAGAGACTGACCAGGGTGTACGTAACGGTTGATGGAAACCGCGCCCTGACGGCCGGCAGCGACTGCGTCGATGATGAATTTCTGTCCGGTGTAAACGTCTCCGCCAACGAAGATGTCAGGCTCAGCCGTCTGGTATGTAACAGGGTCGGCTTTGATGGTCTTGTTCCTGTTGAATTCAACCTTTGTCCCCTTGAGGAGAGCTTCGTGGTCGGCCTTCTGACCGATACAGAATACTACGAATTCACACTCGACAGGCTCTGTCTGGGAATCATCGAACTTAGGATCGAAGTTTCCTTCGCTGTTCTTGACGCTCAGGCACTTTCTGAAGTTGATGCCGCAAACTTTTCCTTTTTTATCCTTGAGGATCTCGGTCTGGCCCCAGCCTGCGTGGAGTTTGACGCCATCGCTCTCGCAGAGTTCCTGATCCTCGCCGCCCATAGGCATTTCTTCGTATGATTCAAGGCAGTAGAGATCAACGGACTTAGCGCCCTGTCTTACGATTGTACGGGCGATATCCGAAGCGATATTTCCTCCGCCTATGACAACGACTCTGCCGTCAAGCTTGTTAGGTCCGTTGAGGTTGATGTCCTTGACATAGTCTATGCCGGCGATCACGCCGTCAGCGTCTTCACCCGGGATCCCGAGTTTGCCAGGCGACTGAAGTCCCGGCGCTACATAGAAGGCTTTGTATCCCTGCTT
This sequence comes from Mogibacterium sp., assembly GCA_017432075.1. Lineage (GTDB taxonomy): Bacteria > Bacillota > Clostridia > Peptostreptococcales > Anaerovoracaceae > Crickella. Next base: position 8,225 of record JAFRJV010000072.1, read on the forward strand.
GCGCAGATCTTCGATCGTAACGTCCTTACCGACTTCTACGCCGCACTTGATCTCGGCGCCCATTTTTGTAATGATGTCGATCTCGTTCTGTACGATGTCTTTTTCTACACGGAAGTTAGGGATCCCGTTCATCATCATTCCGCCCGGTTTAGCTTCCTTTTCAAAGACCGTTACCGGATATCCTTCTTTGCGGAGATAGTATGCGCATGTGAGACCTGCCGGGCCCGATCCGATAACTGCGATCGGGTACTCGGTCCACTGCTTTCCATCCATGTTATAGCAGTCATCAGGAACGAATTCTTCCGGATGGGCTTTCTCATACTGGCAGAGGAATTTCTTGATCTCGTCTATAGCAATAGGCTTGTCGATCGTTCCTCTTGTGCATCTGTCCTCGCAGCGGCGGTTACACACAGCTCCGCAGACAGCAGGGAACGGATTGTCCTGACGGATCAGGCGTACGGCTTCGGCGTATCTTCCCTCGCTTGCCATCTGGATATATCCCTGGACTGCTATATGAGCCGGACATGCTGTTTTACAAGGTGCTGTTCCGGACGCATAGCAGTTGATTTTGTTGTCTTCTCTGTAAGTCTTGCTCCACTTGTCCTCGCCCCAAGGAGTATCGTCAGGCAGAAGACGCATAGGGTATAAAGTCTTACTTCCATCTTTGTGGCAGAGTTTCTGACCGAGTTTTGCAGCTCCGGCAGGACAAACTTCAACACACTTGCCGCACGCTACGCACTTCTCATGATCGACATGAGCGCGCCACGCGGAAGCGGACATGTTAGGAGTGTTAAATAGCTGAGATGTTCTCAATCCGTAGCAGCTTCCAGGCGAGCAGTTGCAGATACCCACGATCCTGTTCGGTCCGTCAACGTTTACGATCTGATGTACATAGCCTTTCTTTTCGGCTCTCATTATGATTTCAAGAGCTTCTTCTCTCGTTATATAGTGGGCATCCTTGCCCGTTTCTACGAGGAATTCCGCGATATCGTCGATACCAATGCACATGTAGCCTTCGATATCGCCGACACCTTCTCCTCTGAAGCACTGAGCTTTACGGCAGGCGCATACCATGGTGCAGAATTTGTCGTATTTCTGGAGCCAGTGTGAAAGGTACTCGACACTTACAGTCTGAGGCGTTGCTTCGATGGCGCTTTCGACAGGAATGGTATGCATTCCGATGCCCGCGCCTCCCGGAGGGATCATCTTTGCTGTCATTTCAAGAGGTTCCTGCGGAGCGAGGTTGAACATCGTAGCAACTTCAGGATGGTCATCACAGAGAGTCGCGTGCTCCACCATATATTCTCCTGAACCGATTACCCACTTAGGGATCCAGTACTGGATGTGTTTATCCTCATTGTCTCTGTTCTGCTCGAGGATTCCGATCCAGATCAGATGATCGATGATCTTCTGGGCCTCTTCTTTAGTCATTTTGTTCATCTTAGCGAGCTGGCGTGTTGTATATCCAACACGGCGCTTCTTGAAGCTGAGCATGAATTTGACTTCTTCTTTAGTAAGCAGTCTGTCGAGGATCCAGAAATCGAAATGATTCTCTTTCAGACCTCCAGGGATCTTGCGGTCCAGGCTGTCGGTGATCATTTTGGACAGTTTCTCGATAAGCTTTTTCTTTTCAGGATCGTCGCAGCGGTGGTCACCCTTATCAGGATAATCCCAGTCATTGACGAAAATGTTTTGATTTACTTCTTTTACCATAATCTCTCTACAGATTGATTCTGTGAATCAAAAATAACAGATATAACTAACATATTAATTATAATACAAAGATGACTATTAAGAACATCAAAGTTGACTGCAAAAGCCGCGTCGGAATACTAAAAACCCCGAAGACGTTAAAATCTTCGGGTTTTTCGATGGTGGAGCGTACGAGGCTCGAATTTAGACGCTATTTCTGAACACGTTGAAATGAAAGGAGGACAGCACGCCATCTCTTTTCATCCAACCACTCATCCAACCACTTAGCACTTTCTTGACCGGTTTAGCCGTAACCATGATCTTCATGGTTCCATGGCTCCGCCGTAGTGTTTCTTGTCAGGATCCACTTGTAATCCTCATATGTGTAATTTGGTTCGAGGCCGTTCTGGTGGTCTTCCCCGTCCGTAGTAAAGGTGGATGTCAGTACCATAACCTGCTCTGGCGCCAGCCCACGGATTTCCGCTTCTGCCTTGACAGCGTCATCTCCGGCATATCCGATTTCTGTCATAGTGCAGCCTTCCCAGTCGCTGAAATATGTAAAGACTTCCTGTACAGCGTTATCATAATCATCCCCGTTAAAGTAGCGAGATGAGAACGAGCCCACCTTTACAGACGAGCCCCCACAAGCTGCAAGACATAACACTGCAATGGTAAGCATCACACCGATAATTAATTTCTTCATTAATGTGCCCCCTTTCTAAAAGCAATTATCATTATCCATCATATTTTCCCCACTCAAGCAGAGCGCTTTTGTTTACTTCTTTTTCTTTGCTGGATGCCACTATAGATCTTCCAAATATTCCGATTTATATGTTATATGCTTTTTATCAGTATAATCATTTAAGAGGATAAATACCATTGTGAGAGTAGATGAATTGAATTTAATTTTTGCCATTTTGCTGACCTCCTAATCCTTAAAAACTGAGTGATAAAATCAAGAGTGCAGAAAAAGGCTTTTTCGTTTGCTTATGAAAAACAAAAGCTCTCAACCCCTTGCTATCACTAAGGTTGAGAGATCTATGGTGGAGCGTACGAGGTTCGAATTTAGACGCTATTTCTGAACACGTTGAAATGAAAGGAGGACAGCACGCCATCTCTTTTCATCCAACCACTCATCCAACCGCTTAGCATCAAACAAGTGCTATATGATATGCCCTTTTCACAGTTGATGAAGCATCCTGTCTGGAGATAGCGTACAGAGGCTGTTATTTCTACGCACACCCCTAACCGACTGTAGATAATCTCGCTTTTAAGCCTACATAATACTGCAAAGGATAAATACCATTACACTTCATATTTTTATCGCTTAAAGGTTAATTGTATAAGTAAATGTAAATAAAAAGTGCATTTCGGATCGCGGAGGCGTGAAGTTGGCTGTAGTGCAGTTTCAACTTCACGTTTTTTCATGCCCAAGTTTTAGCTACAATTGCACCTGTATCCTGCCGGAAAGG
>JAFRJV010000073.1 GCA_017432075.1 Mogibacterium sp.
AGAGGCGAGAGAAAAATGTCTGACAGACTTGCAGGCGAGCTCATGGACGCTGCCAACAACACAGGATCATCCGTAAAGAAGAAGGAAGATACCCACAAGATGGCAGAGGCCAACAAGGCATTCGCACACTTCAGATTCTAATCTGGAGAAACAGTTATTACACAAGCTAAGCAGTTAGAAAGGAGGGAGTAATGGGAAGAGCGTTTACTCTTGAAAAAAAACGTAATATCGGTATCATGGCTCACATCGATGCCGGCAAAACAACCACAACGGAGAGAATCCTCTTCTACACAGGACGCACCCACAAGCTGGGTGAGACCCATGAGGGCGCAGCCACCATGGACTGGATGGAGCAGGAACAGGAACGCGGCATCACCATCACTTCCGCCGCAACTACTGCTCAGTGGAAGGACACCAGGATCAACATCATCGATACTCCGGGACACGTCGACTTCACAGTTGAGGTAGAGAGATCCCTGAGAGTTCTCGACGGAGCCGTAATGGTTCTCTGCGCGAAGGGCGGAGTCGAGCCACAGAGCGAGACCGTCTGGAGACAGGCCGAGAAGTACGGAGTTCCTAGAATGATCTTCGTAAACAAGATGGACATCCTCGGTGCAAATTACTTCCACGTATTAGACATGATCCGTGACAGGCTCAAGGCAAACGCGGTCGCAGTACAGCTGCCTATCGGGTCCGAAGCTGATTTCATTGGCATCATCGACCTGATCAAGATGAAGGCTGAGCTCTATCATGATGATGACCTCGGAAAGGTATACGAAGAGAAGGAAATCCCTGAGAATATGCTTGAAGAGGCCAAGGCGTGGAGAGACAGACTGCTCGAAGCTGTAGCCGAATATGATGAGGATCTCATGATGATGTACCTCGAGGGCGAAGATATGCCTGTAGAAGACATCAAACGTGTCATCCGCCGCGAAACGATCAAGGGCAATATGTACCCTGTGTTCTGCGGTTCGGCTTACAGAAACAAGGGCGTTCAGCTGATGCTCGACGGAGTCGTAGACTATATGCCGTCACCGCTCGACATTCCTCCTATCAAGGGCGAAAACCCTTATACAAAGAAGGAAGAAGAAAGAGCGGCCGGAGATGACGGACCGTTCTCAGCACTCGTATTCAAGATCATGGCTGACCCGTTCGTGGGTAAGCTGGCGTTCTTCAGGGTATACTCGGGCTCTCTCAATTCGGGCTCGCATGTATACAACGCGACGAAAGACCGCAAGGAGAGATTCGGACGTATCCTGCAGATGCACGCCAATCACAGAAGCGAGCTGGAAACAGTCTACTCGGGAGATATCGCTGCTGCGGTAGGTCTCAAGTTTGCGACAACGGGCGACACGCTCTGCGACGACAAGCACCCTATCGTGCTTGAGTCGATGGAATTCCCTGATCCTGTTATCGAGATCGCTATTGAGCCAAAGACCAAGATCGGTCAGGAAAAGATGGGCATCGCGCTTGCCAAGCTGGCTGAGGAAGACCCGACATTCAAGACTTACACGAATCCTGAAACGGGTCAGACCATCATCGCCGGAATGGGTGAGCTCCATCTGGAGATCATCGTTGACCGTCTCCTGAGAGAGTTCAAGGTCGAGGCTAATGTCGGCAGACCGCAGGTCTCCTACAAAGAGACAGTTACGGCTATGGCCGATGTGGACTGCAAACACGCGAAGCAGACAGGCGGAAGCGGACAGTACGCGCACGTCAAGATCAAACTTTATCCGAGAGAGCCTGGCGAAGGGTTCGAATTCAAGAATTCAATCGTCGGAGGAGCGATCCCGAAGGAGTACATCCCAAGTGTACAGGCCGGTATCGAAGAAGCGATGCAGGCAGGACCGCTTGCCGGATACAATGTTGTCGATGTGGGCGTAGAGCTCTACGACGGAAGTTACCACGAAGTCGACTCTTCGGAGATGGCTTTCAAGATCGCAGGTTCAAAGGCCTTCAAAGAGGCTGTCATGAAAGCGAAACCGGTACTGCTCGAGCCTATCTTCAAGGTAGAGGTCACCGTGCCTGATAACCATATGGGCGATATCATCGGCGATATAAGCTCAAGGCGCGGAAGGATCGAAGGCTCCGACATCGAGAACGGCGCAGCCGTAGTAAGAGGCTATGTGCCGCTCTCTGAAATGTTCGGATATGCGACAGACCTCCGTTCGAAGACACAGGGCAGAGGCGTGTACACGATGCAGTTCGACCACTTTGAGAAACTGCCGGAATCACTTGCTGACAAGATGATCAAGTAATCCCGCAGACATACATTAAAGAAACAAACTTAATACAAAATTTATTTTCTATCTATTAAAGGAGATAAAAATGGCTAAGCAGAAATACGAAAGAACCAAACCGCATATCAACATTGGTACGATCGGCCACGTTGACCACGGTAAGACAACTCTTACAGCAGCAATCACATCAGTACTCAACAGAAAGTACGGACTTGGCGGCGATGTAGCATTCGATCAGATCGACAAGGCACCGGAAGAGAGAGAAAGAGGAATCACGATC
>JAFRJV010000074.1 GCA_017432075.1 Mogibacterium sp.
TACGACAAATGCCATAGAGAGTGTTAACAGCGCCTACAAGAAGCTGAATCGTCAGAGAAGCGTGTTCCCTAATCCTACAGCTCTTCTCAAATCTCTGTATCTTTCAACTATGGAGGTAACAAAAAAATGGACCCAGTCGATCCGGAACTGGGGTAGTGTATACAGCGAGTTTTGCATAATGTATGAAGGCAGAATGCCGGATTAGCCGCTCGCGCTCCTGGGCGCTTGCGGGGACTGCCGAGCCGATCGACACACGCCCTATAGCTGGCGTCAGGGCTTTCTAGTGCCCGCCGCCAGCGCGGGTCGCTCGGGGCAGTCCATGAGATTGTTATTGACTTTCAAAATGCTATAAATTACAGTGTTGAAAACAGGGTGACCGACTTTACAGCCAGTCACCCTGCGTAAGTTAGCTACCATAGCGAGCTATTTACAGACTTTATTTCACACACTCTCGTAAACAAAAGAACCTCCCGGAATGAACTCTGGGAGGTTTTCTCATATCTTTTATTGCTGATTGCCTGCATCGGTATTTGTATCTGCAGGGGTATCTGTCGGCGTCGGTTCCGGTTCCTGCGGAGCTTCACCTATGTAGCGGAATACTCCGGCCTTGAATCCGCTGTACCTCGATGCGGTCAGAGTGGAGATCCTTATGGAATTGTTCCAGCTTGAGGTGCCTGGCTTGCCGTTATCAGTTGTGCAGGCCTCGGCGATCTTGCCGTCACCGATATATATTGCTACATGTGCACTTGCGCATAATACATCGCCCTTGACAAGCTTCTCCTGATCCGGATGACCGAGATTTGCAAAGAGAGAGCATTTCTTGAATTCCGGTGCCATGTATGAATTGCCTTTCGAGCAAACCGAGTTAAGCATGAAAGGTTCTTTTCCGCCATGTGCATAGGCAGCTGTTACAAACGGATTGCAGCAGTAAGTCTTTTCCCACTGCACAACATATTTCTGCTTGGATTTAGGCTGTGTGCCGCAGAAATAACATCCGTTGTGATGAGAGTGCAGACCGTTTCCGTAATGGAAGGTGTTATCGTTTGCGATCATCAGTGCCCAGTCGGCAGCATCGCTGGCGATCTTGCGCGCGGCAGAGGACTGAACGATATCATCAGGATCTATCTGCTCGATCTTAGCCCAGGACGTAGACTCGCCCGCGAGCTTTACATGACTACTGCTTACGTAATAATACTTTTTCCCGATTTGGATCTTATACCAGACTTTATTGGAGCCCTTTATCTTTACCCTGAGCACCACGTTGACGTTTCTGTTTTTCTTGATTGTGCCGGCCTTTTTCATTAAATTCCCGCCGCCTCTTCTGTATTTGACCTTGGCATTGGTTTTGGCCTTCTTCGGGGCATATTTTATATTGTTGACAAGATCTGCCCTGACGTAGCCGGTGTGTCTGCCGTCAGTGACAAAATACCATCTCTTGCTGGCCTTATACTGGCGGAATGTGACGAAGACTTCATTTTTTATTACTATCGGAGTATTGTCATCAAGTCCTGTAACGACAGGAGCTTTCGTGCTTGCCCGGGCTCTCAGGAAGGCACCGTTATAGCTGTTTATCAGGCCGGTGGCTTCAAGATCTGATGACGCGGCATGCGAAGAGACCCCAAAAACCATCATGCCGATGATCAGCATTACAGTTATAAGAGCTGCGTTGACAATGATATTTGTTATTCTCTGTTTTGAAGCCATAGTAAAAGACCTTCCTGTTCCAAGTGACAATTTGTGCATGATATTCATACTAATTATATTGGCCATCAAAAGACCTTCAACGATTCTGTATATCCTTTAAGTATGTCATTAATAATTGTTAATGATATTTTGTAAGGTTTTTATGAAAATTAATGATTTTATACCTGCACATAATTTATAATTAACAAGTTATGAAGAAGATTCGCGCCTGGTTCAGAAAGAATAAAAGGAAATTCCTGATTACGGATCTGCTGCTGTTTCTTACAGTCGCAGGCATTTTGCTTGCAACGTCAAATCCTGCGCAGGTAGAAGGACTGACAGTCAGCGACAGCACATATAACACCGCATCGATCAGCTGGAACGCCGCGAAAAACGCAAAAAGTTACCGCATATACAGATCCAGGAACGGCGGAAAATACAAATATCTGGAATATACTACAGATACTTCATTCACGGATAAGAATCTCAGAACAGGAGATACCTATTCATACCTTATCGCCTCGCGCAATGGATTTCTTACAAGTGATACAGCAGAGGCAGAAAAGATCGATGTGATCCCTAGCCTTAATAAGCCTAAACTCAAAGTTGACACCGGCGATGGAAAGATGAATCTGAGTTTCAATGAGATCGACGGCGCCATTGCGTATGAGATCATAAGGAACGGAGAGGTCATCGATAAGATCGACGATACGACATATACTGATACAAGCGCAAAAAGCGACAAGACTTACAAGTACGAAGTCAGGGCGGTCAGATATAAGAAAAAGCCTGTATACAGCAAGTTCAGCAACAAAGCGAAAGGCATACTCCACGCTGTACAGAATTTCAATGTAAAGACGATGGACAAAGATCTCGTGTTCACGTGGAACGAGAGTGAGTACTATACGACATACAAGCTGTACAACGGCGACAAACTTCTTACTGAAACAGGAGCGGGGAGCTACACTCTGAGCGACTTCAATCTGGATGAGGTCATGGATGTGAAGCTGGTGGGCTATGCCGAAGACAATACGCAGAGTCCGGAGTGTGACCGCCGGTTCCTCGTGGCTGAAGAAGAGCTGACGAGCGAGGAAGCGCGCGAATTGGCCTGTGACTGGGCTGTTGACATCGCAAATGACAACTCATTCTCATATGGTACGGGAAAGAGAGCTCACAATACCGGATGCTATTTCTGCGGCACCAATGTGGGACCTGTCCTCAATAAAAAAGGTAAATCCAAGGTCAGCGGACACTCTTACGCAAAGACATACTGCTGCAATCCGTTCGTTCATGCAGCGTACGCTCACGGAGCCGGAGACCCGCAGATGCTCAGGGCCTGCCAGCGCGGAAAAAGCGTAGGGTACACCCCAGGTTCGTTCACTAAATTCGGCCCTTGGGAGTCTGTCGGAAAGTCAGGCCTCGGCAATCTTCAGAAGGGAGATGTCCTGTGTCTGTCTGCCCATGTGTGCATATATATCGGAGACGGCAAAGTAGCTCACGCAATGACGGAAGGCTGGGGAGCCGGAAGTATTACGATCAGCAAAGCCAGCGGTATGTATAACAGAGCAAAGTATGTCATGAGATATACAGGCCACGGCGACGGAACAAAACTCGTCATCAAGGATGTCGATGAAAAGGGCAATCCGATTGAAGAGGAAGCGCCTGAAGAATAAAATATAGATGAACGCAGCACGTTGATCCAGTGAGAAAGGAAGGCCATATGAAAGGAATCATCCTTGCCGGAGGAGCCGGCACAAGACTCTATCCGCTTACAATGGTAACCAGTAAGCAGCTTCTGCCTGTTTACGACAAGCCGATGATCTATTATCCGCTGTCGACCCTGATGCTGGCGGGAGTCAGAGACATACTGATCATTTCCACACCGGAGGACACCCCGAGATTTGAGAACCTTCTCGGAGACGGATCCCCGTTTGGTATCGATCTTTCATATAAGGTGCAGCCTTCTCCGGACGGGCTCGCGCAGGCATTCATAATCGGCGAGGAGTTCCTCGGAGACGAGGCGGGTGTCATGATACTCGGTGATAATATTTTCTACGGCAATGGTTTCGGAAAGATACTGAAGAAGGCTGTTGTCAATGCTGAAGAAAACGGACGCGCTACTGTATTCGGATACTACGTGAACGATCCTGAGAGATTCGGCATCGTGGAATTCGATGATAATGGGAAGGTGCTCTCGATAGAAGAGAAGCCGGAGAAGCCAAAGAGCAATTACGCAGCGACAGGACTGTACTTCTATCCGTCAGGCGTGAGCAAGATGGCAAGGGAGGTCAAGCCTTCAGCCAGAGGTGAGCTCGAGATCACGACTCTGAACGAGATGTATCTGCACAAGAATAAGCTCGATGTGCAGCTTCTGGGACGTGGATTCGCCTGGCTCGATACCGGCACGATGGATTCGCTGGTGGACGCCGCGGACTTTGTGAGGATGCTCGAGAAGAGACAGGGCGTAAAGATCTCCGCTCCTGAAGAGATCGCTTTCAGAAACGGCTGGATAGATAAGGACGCGCTGCTGAAATCAGCTGAAAAGTACGGCAAGAGCCCGTACGGAAGCCATCTTAAGGCTGTAGCCGAGGGCAGGCTTGTTGCAAGATAACAAAATCTACTTTTCCGCAGCCGGGCAAACAGCCCGGCTGTATCATCGTTAGAGGGTCCTGATGCAAATGGAGCGCGGAAAAAGCAAAAACAGAATTAAAGTATTGATATTGCTGGTACTGCTGCTCGCATGTGTGGCAGCCTCAGCATATATATTTAAGCTCGGCAAGGCAGCGGAGGATGCAGATCTCTCTGCACAGAATACCGATGAGGCTGCGGTACAGACAGAAGAGAACGTGGACCCGGCTGCAGTCATATTCACTGCATCGGATTATCAGGCGGATCCGAATTTCGATATGCCGGAGCAGACCTTGAGAGAGCTCCTTAAGGCAGTGTCAGAAGATGGTCTGACTCCGGATGCCGCTCTCATATGCGGTGATTACACGAATGACGCGAAGCTGCATGACTATCAGCTGAGCCCTGAAGATTCAATAGCGGAGATCAGAAGTGTGCTGGAAGAAGAGGCTCCGTCCGTGAAGAGCGATGATGTCATCTTCGTACAGGGCAATCACGACCGGCTCACGGAGTCTATCTCCGAAAGCGGGCTTCATGAGTTCGACAGCTATCTGGTGTACGTGCTCAATACCGAGAATGATTTTCCGTGGAAGCAGGGTGTGACACCGGGATGCCTCAAAAAAGTGACAGAGGCATCTGAAGCCATGAAAGATTGTCTGGACAGTCTCATTGCGCAAGGCGAGACCCGCCCGCTCATCATAACAGGACATGTGCCTCTCCATTACACGGCGAGGACATCATCGAGGCATACGACGGGAGATAACCTGTACTCATCGCTGATTTTCGATGTTGTGAATGAAGCGGCTGCCGATCTGGATATCATCTATCTGTTCGGACACAACCATTCAAAGGGCTGGGATTGCTATCTGGGAGGAAGCAGCGTTTACAAGGCTCCGGGAGACACGATACTTCTGCCGGTCTTCGATGAGACAAGAGTCACCACAGATGAGTTCACAGAGAAAACGCTGGCTTTCACTTACATGAATGCAGGCTATACCGGATATTACATGAACTGCGGACCGGGAGAGTACAGCAGCGATCCGGATTCACAATACCGTGCGGCAGATGAAACTCTCACGTGCAGCGTTATATCGATATATAATGACAGGATCGAAATAAGCAGATATGATGAGAATGGTCAGCATGACATGGGCTCAGCCGGGGAGGCGGATCCTTACAAAGGCGGTATTGATGACGGCCTGATCGGTACGGAATACTACAGTAAAGTGATGCCGGGCACTGCAGTAATCAAAATAGAAGATAATATCAATAAGAAAAGTACCAATTGAGCGAATGAAAAAACCGCTAAATGGTATATAATAAAATTCGGGCTAAAAATAACAGGACTGAAAAATTGTATAAACAGGAGGCAAAAAGTGCAGGAAGAAACTGTAAAAGCCATTTATCAGGTAACACAGGCAATAGAAGCTGAAGTAGGCAAAGTGATAATAGGTAAGAACGACGTGGTAAGAAAGGTCCTGATGAGCATACTCGCAGGCGGCCACGTGCTTCTCGATGACGTACCGGGTGTAGGAAAGACTTCACTTGCGGTCGCACTGGGCAAGACTCTTGGTCTTGAGTACAACAGAATACAGTGCACACCGGATGTTCTGCCGTCAGACATAGTCGGATTCTCGGTTTTCAACAAAGAGAAAGATGCATTCACATACATGCCGGGCGTCATAAACAACACCAACCTTCTGCTTGCAGACGAGATAAACCGTACTTCAAGCAGGACTCAGGCTGCGCTTCTTGAGGCAATGGAAGAGCATCAGGTAACGGTGGACGGTATCACGCATGCTCTGCCTGATCCTTTTATCGTAATAGCAACAGAGAACCAGGTAGGTGCCGCAGGCACTCAGATGCTGCCGCATGCTCAGATGGACAGATTCCTCGTAAGACTTACACTGGGATATCCTGACAAAGAGAGTGAGATCCGTGTTGTTCAGGGCAGACAGAGCGAGGATCCGTATGCGGGTCTGAGAAAGATAGCAGATCTTTCGCTGGTCAAGGCTATGCAGAAAGCGACACTCATGGTCACTATCAAGGATTCGCTGGTCGGATATATCGTAGACCTTATCGAGGCATCACGCTCGAGCCAGAGCACAGAGCTGGGAATCAGCCCGCGTGGTTCGATCGCTGTGAGCCATATGGCAAAAGCTTCGGCACTTATGCACGGCAGGGACTTCGTAAATGAGGAAGATATCCGTGATGTCTTCTGTGACGTTTGCTCCCACCGTATCATACTTACCCAGAAGGCGCGTGCAGCCGGCACTCAGACAAAGGATGTGCTCGAGCGCATACTCGAAAGCGTCATACCGCCGTACGCTGTATAGGAACGGGAGCAGCTGATGCGCAAAAGTGTGATCACCTGGGTACTCCTTATAATATCTGCGCTGATCCTGTATCTGTTCTCAAACGGGACCGTTACGCTTGCGTTGATTGCAGCACTGATAGCAGTGCTGCCGATTTCCTGTGCTCTGCTCAGACTGACAGAGGGAAAGCTCGAATTGTCACTGAAAGAGGCAGAGGTACCGGATGAGCTCAAGACCTTTGTACTCAGCATGAAGAATAAGGGCCTGTTTCCGATCGCTTCTGTCGAGGCAAAGGCTGTCTGTGTCAACCTCCGTACAGGAGAGACGGAGTCATTTGACATAAGAAGAAGTCTGGGACCGCGCAAGACAAAAGATATCTATCTTCAGGTAGTTCCCGGGCATGCAGGCAGGTATGAACTTACCGTAAGTTCTGTCCGGTTAAGGGATACACTCGGATTATGGAGCCGTAAGACAGGATTCACAGAGCATGTGGGTGTGACGATCATGCCGCATCTGTTTGATATGAACATGCTGCAGGCGGGTGTTACGGCCATGCCTGAAAGTGACATGGAGGCAGCCAGAACGAGAGGCGCGGTTTCCGGTGACATGATAGACATAAAGGAATATGTGCCGGGTGATCCTGTAAGGAACATCCACTGGAAGCTTTCTGAGAAGACGGGCAAAGCACTGGTTAAGGTGCTTGGAAACCCTGTTTCCGATCAGTACCTGATAATACTCGATAATCCGACAGATCTGGCTCATGATCCTGCGGCACTTGACGCGGTCGCATCGGTATATGCATCGCTGATACATACTCTCAGAACGAGAGATACAACATGCTATGCGGGATGGACTGATCCGGACACAGGCAAAGCGGTAATATGCAGAATAGCTGATGATAATGAGGCAGCAGCTGCTGCCGATGAATATATGTCGGTACCGGTAGTAATGCCAAGTGCATTCTCAGGCATTACAAGAGATATGGCTGACGACAGATATGCTCATGTTGTAATAGTCGGTTCGAAGATCCCTGCAAATATTGATGCAATCGCCAATGGATGCAGCGTAACTGTACTGAAGTTTGGTGAGCACGGCAGCTTCACTGAAGGCAATATGACAGTCGTGGGCTTTGAAACCGCGACATATACAAGCGATACAGCCGGAATAGAAATATAGGAACGGCATTGCATTCTGATGAAAAAAGAAAAAAAGAAGAAAGAAAAA
>JAFRJV010000075.1 GCA_017432075.1 Mogibacterium sp.
CCGATCTCGATGTAGTAGATTTCATCTTCAGAGCAAACAAAAACCTGATCGAATGCAGCATATTTCATCTCACGGTTGATCATTGCGAATCTGTCGTTCATCAGCGACTCCGTTTTGAGCAGCTTCTCGTAATTCGCACGTACCATCTTTATGCGCCGTCTCAGGTATTTTTCAGAAGTATCCGGGTTGCGTCCCGGCATGAAAGAGCCTATTTCTTCAAGTGAACAGTCAAGCTGCCTGAGGAAACGGATCATGCCAAGCGGATATATCTGGTCGTATTTGTAGGAGCGCCAGTTATTATGCGGATTCCGGATCTCCGGCACCAGCAGTCCCTCTTTGTCATAGTGTCTGAGGAGCTGTACATTTATGTCGAACATCCTGGCAAGTTCGCCTATTTTCCATGTCCGGTCATAGTAGTTTTTCATCAGTCTACCCCGTATAAAAAAACACCATATTATAGTTCTCCAATTCAATTATAAGAGCTTGTTTGTACCAAAACAAGAACATATAAGCAAAAACCTAAAATAATTTTGGGTTGCTGTTTTTCCCCGGGGAAAAACATGCCCGTGAGTGTTCCGTAAAAACATGAAAACCGGCAGCAAAACTGCTGCCGGTCAAATATTTATCTGCTTATATTGTCTTATTTACTTATCCTCATTCTGATTGTGCAGGAGTGCCGGATCAAGGTCGATGCCGTCAATACCGTGCTCTACATATGCTTCGTACTTTGCAGGATCTTTCGGCAGCAGAAGCTCCATTATAAGTCCTACTACAAATACTCCGGCTACCATGTTTCCCGCGAAGATCTCTCCGAAGATCGGCGGCAGATAGTCAAAGAATCCGGCTACCTGAGTTACGCCTACTCCAAGACATAATGAAGTCGCTGCTATCAGAGTATTGCGGTTGTCGAGTCCTGCGTCGATCATCATCTTTACGCCTGCCATCATTATGGAACCGAACATGATTACCGTACATCCTCCGAGTACGCAGTCAGGCAGTGTAGTAAAGAACGCTCCGATAGGAGGGAACAGTCCGCCGAGTATCATTGCCAGTGCTCCGAACATGATGCAGAAGCGATTGACTACATGAGTCATGGCGATGAGTCCTACGTTCTGGCTGAACGAAGTGATAGGTGAAACACCGAATACTCCGCCCGAGATCGCCGACATGAATCCGTCGCAGCAGAGGGATCCGGAAACTTCCTTTTCGGTGATATCCCTGCCAAGGCCTCCGGTACACGCGGCTGTCGTATCTCCGATTGTCTCTACAGCGGATACCATGAAGACCAGACAGAACGAGATTATCGCACCGGCCTGGAATTTCGGCTTGAAAGCGAAGAGTTCAGGTATTGAGAACACTCCCATTTCTTTTATGGTGTCACCCATTGCCCCGAAGTCTACCATTCCGAAGAAAATCGAAATAATGTATCCGAATATCAGGCCGAAAAGAACGTACATCTGCTTTGCAACGCCCTTCATCTTAATGTGGAACACCAGAGCTGCTATGAGAGTGAGAGTGGCGACGAGGAGGTTCTGCCATGCTCCGACCGGATACTTGCCTGATGATGCATAAGACGATACACCTACATTAAGGATACTGAGTCCGATCGCAACAACTACGCATGACGAAAGCAGCGGCGATATGATCTTTCTCCAGTACTTTGCCGTAAGGCCGAGGATGCCTTCGAAAATACCACCGACTATAATGGCTCCTACCATTACACCGTAATCCTTGGAAGCCGCTGACATCGCAGCCGCCAGGAATGTGAACGACAGTCCCATAACGATCGGCAGACCCGAACCGACTTTCCATACAGGATACAGCTGCACCATTGTTCCGATACCGGCTATCAGCATACAGTTCTGTATCAGTCTGGCTGTCTCTACCGCGCTGAATGGCTGGCCGTCATATACAGCGACTGAAGCAATGATGATAAGCGGTGCCACGTTTGCTACAAACATAGCCAGAACATGCTGCAGTCCGAACGGGATCGCTCTGCTTACAGGCACTCTGCCTTCCAGCCGGTATACGTTACTTACGCTTACGCTTGTGTCTTTTACCTTTTTCTCTTTACTCATGATACCTCCTCCCCCATTTTCCATTTTACAGTCTCATCCCCCTAACATGGTTTTATTATAGTCCCGTTGACCACGCATTTCCATATCTGTAAAATAACAACTATGGATTTATGGAATTTTAAAGGCAAGCAAAACAATATAACAGATGCGCTGCAGATCAGGCTGCCTGAGCATGCCGTTATCAGTGTGACAGGCGCCGGCGGCAAGACATCGCTTATTTTCGCATGGGCGCGCGAGCTGGCAGCTGCGGGAAAGAGCGTTGTCATCACTACAACGACCCACATGTATCGTCCTGAGCGCATGGAGGAAGGCGGCATCAGGATAGTTGTGTCTGATGATCCGGAAAGACCTGATAAGGTCATGGCTCCTCCTGATGATGTCCTGAACAGTCTCAGAGAGACTGCAGACGTAGTATTTATAGAGGCTGACGGATCACGCCGCATGCCTCTGAAATGGCCGGCTCCGTGGGAACCTGTCATACCGGACTATACTGATTTTACAGTATGCGTCGCAGGACTTTCATCACTCGGCCGCAGTACGGCTGATGTCGTATACCGTGCTGATGAACTGCCGGACAGACTTAAGCGCGAGATCGTAGACATGAATCTGATCCATGCCGTTTTATCATCACGTGACGGAGGTCAGAAAGGCGTACGCGGAGAGTTCCGTGTGTTCATGAATCAGGTCGATGATGATACTGACAGGCTTGCCGCTGCTTTCAGACTGCAGCAGATATTTGCCGTGCTGGGGATACAGAGTGCATGGGGAACTCTTCTCGAAGAGCCGAAGATCGCAGTCATACTGGAAGCCGCCGGCAACAGCAGCAGATTCGGAAGCAACAAGCTGCTTCATATCATGGACGACGGGCGCCCGATGGCAGCACCGATATTCGAGGCAGCACGTTCTGTTGACGCATATAAAAAGATACTCGTCACTCAGTACGATGACGTCGCCGCAATGGCTCCTGATTTTGATGTCGTGATGAACGACAGGCCGGACCTTGGTATATCACGCAGCATGCAGCTGGGGCTGAGAGCTGCAGGTGATGCTGACGCCTATATGTTCTGTGTGTGTGATCAGCCCGGAATTACCAAATCAACACTCGAGAGACTTATCGGAGCATATAAAAAAGGAACTGTCGGCATCGTTTCCCTTGCGTGGCAGGGAAAGATGTGCAATCCCAAGATTTTTTCATCCCGTTACAGGGAGGAACTGATGGCTTTATCAGGTGATACCGGCGGGCGTCAGATAATCGCCTCACATACAGATGATCTCCTTCCGGTCGAAGCGGACAGCGAGGACGAAGTGAGAGACATCGACAGCCTGTGACAGGCTGCTATACTTCTTCGAGGAGCACTTCTACCGCTCCGCCGCAGATCATGCCTTCGTCTGCGATCTGCTTTCCTGTCATATCGACATGCATCATCACGGGTCTTAAAGGCCCGTTTTTATTTGCTGCAAGCATTTCACCGGCGCGTTCAATGATCCTTGCTTCGGCAAGTCCGCCTCCTATGGTCTCCGTGATTCTTCCGTCTTCGGAGATCAGCATCCTGGTACCCGCAGACCTCGGTGAGGATCCTTTTTTGGATACTATCGTCGCAAGAACGGCAGGTCCCCGCTCAGCTGACATAAGTGCTTTCATTATTTCTGCCGGAATTCCTGAGCTCTTTCTTGTTTTGTTCTTTATCTCTATGATCTCAGCAAGGATCGCGACCGCGATCTCTTCAGGTGTCTCGGCACCGATATCGAGGCCTATAGGTGTATGAACTGATTCTATTACATCATGAGGGATGCCGTTATCCGCAAGCATCTGCTTCACAAGTCCGACCTTACGGCGGCTGCCTATCATTCCAATATATGCATGTGGCTTATTAACGGTGCTCAGCAGGCATTCCGAGTCGGACATGTGTCCTCTTGTTACGATAATGAAGAACGTATCCGGGTCTCCGGGAATACCTGCCAGCGCTTCTTCAAAGCCGCTGCATATCCCTTCATCTGCGCCATGATCCATGGCATTCTGCACGAATTGCGGTCTATCATCTATGGCCGTTACATGAAAGCCCATCATCTTCGCTATCTCGATGACCGGCATGGATACATGGCCCGCGCCGCAGATGACTATTTTCTTCTCATTGCCGATCAGCTCAGCAAATACTCTCTCCCCGCCGATCACAGTCAGAGTTCCGTCTTCAGCCGGTATTGCTTCAGATGCGTACAGAGAAAAGAATCCGGACTCATCACTCATCCAGACCGGCTCACCCGCGGAGACTATCATTTTCTCTCCGGCGTGATCCCCATCGCAGACTGTGAACATACGGTTCTCAAGATTTATATTCAGTTCGCTTATGACATCATAAAATCTCATTTTATTCACTCCAGAAGCAGTATATCATCCTCAGTAAGTTTCAGATAGTCAGGCAAGCCCTTCTCTGTGAGTATCTTTTGCTCTTCTCCCTGTACGAACCAGCAGAGCGGATCATTATTACCGGCAGTACGGATGTAGTAGTTCTTTTCAAAAGGCAGATCATCGACTCTCATGGGATCGAACTTTACGCAGTTTTCCTGCTTCTGTCCCCACACCGGCCTGAAACTGTGTGCTCTGTAACCAATATGGCTGACTGATTCAGGCACTTCCCTTTCAAGTCTGAGGTCGATGCCCCAGTCAATGGCTTTGACTGTATGCTCATCGATCCGCTTTACCGGTGACAGGTTTTTGCATCCTGTAAGTCTCGCAGCCTTTGCACATACCGGTTCCCTGAACACTGTCTTTGTTTCTCCACGCCTTATGACATGTCCTTCGCTGACTACGAACAGCTCCTCGCTGAACCTGTAAAGCTCATCCCTGCTGTGAGATACCATCACGACCTGCCCTTTGTAATCCTCGAGCATCTCAAGCATCTCCACCTGCATACGGTCACGGAGATAGCTGTCGAGGGCTGAAAACGGCTCGTCAAGAAGTATCAGAGCCGGTTCTGTCACCATTATCCGCGCAAGAGCCACTCGCTGCTGCTGTCCTCCGGACAGTTCACCCGGAAGTTTATCTTCAAAGCCATCCATGCGGAAGCGCCTTAGCATTTCCATGGCTTTGTTTCTGTTTTCTTCTGTCGGCCTGCCAAGTCCCGCCATGACATTCTTCATGACACTCATTGTCGGAAACAGCGCATAGTTCTGGAACATGTATCCGACATTGCGCTTCTGGGGTTTCAGATCGATCTTATCCGAAGAATCGTACAGCACCCTGCCGTCTGCTTCTATATGGCCTGAGTCCACCGCTTCAATACCGGCGATGCTCTTCAGCGTCATGCTCTTTCCGCTCCCTGATTCGCCGAGAATGCCTATCCTGGAAGCATCGCTGTCTATCAGCACATCCAGGTCAAATCCGCCTATTTTCCTGTGGATATCCGCATACAGTCTTTTCATGCCGCGCACCTACCACTTCCTGACATTCTTCATATGTTTTCCCGTGATCATGTTGATCAGGAATATTGCAAAGAAAGCAATGATCAGCACAATGACGACCCAGAATCCGGCTGTGACGTAATCTCCATCCTGGATGACCATTGCGATGCGCTGAGAGACTGTACCGGTCTTGCCCGGGATATTGCCCGCGAGCATCGACGTAGCGCCGTACTCACCCATCGCACGGGCGAATGTCAGTATAGTACCGCTTGCTATGCCCGGTCCTGCAGTCGGCACTACTATGCGCCAGAATATTGTAAGCTCGGACATTCCGAGTGTACGCCCTGCATATACAAGATTGGCATCGATCTGCTCGAAAGCTGCTCTGGCATTTCTGTACATCAATGGAAAAGCTATGACAGTCGCAGCTATTATGCATCCGAGCCACGTGTGAACGACCTGTATGTCAAAGGCGTCGTTCAGAAAGATCCCGAATGCCCTCCTGCGGCTGAAGATAAGAAGCAAAAAGAAACCCGCTACGGTCGGAGGAAGCACCATAGGCAGAGTCAGTATCCCGTCCAGGATCGACTTTGCTCTGTGATCTTTCTTTATGACCTTGCGGGCAGCCCAAAGGCCGAGGAAGAACGATATGATGGTCGCCACTACCCCGGTCTTAAGGGATATCCATAGAGGACTCCAGTCCAGTGTTTTTGCTAAATCAATAAAACTGCTCACTTACCCTTTTTATTCTACGTTTGTATCGAATCCATACTGCTGATAAAGTGCCTTCGCGTCATCGTTAGTTATGAATGCGATAAAGTCGGCTGCTGCTGCAGATTCGGCGTCATCAGCATCCGGGTTAGCGATCTGTGCAACCGGATATATAATGTTGCCTGTTACATCGTATCCTACTACCTCGAGGATCTTTACACCATCCTCATGGCCGACAGTGTCAGAGAGATATGTAGTTCCGACTTCGCAGGATGCTTCCTCAACTGCTGAAAGCACCTTGCTCACGTTGCCCTGCTCGCTTATTTCTACTCCTCCGAGCTGATCGGAAACTTCCTGTGTCGTGATCGATGCCGGATCTTCAACTTCGGCAAGGAGTCCGAGATTGATCATTGCCTGTCTTGTATACTTTCCTACAGGAACGCTTCCGTCAGCAAGAGCAATGCTCTTCGCGTTACCGATGTCAGCAAGTCCCGTAACAGCAGTGTCGCTGTCAGGCTGAGTAACTACAACAAGCTGATTATTGACGACATTGGTCCTTGTTCCTTCAACGACCATGCCTGCGCCTTCGAGTTCATCCATCTGCTTCTGTGCTGCGCTGAAGAAAACGTCACACGGAGCTCCCTCCTGGATCTGTGTGAGAAGCGCGCCTGAGCTGTCAGCATTGACCACTATGTCCACGCCCGGATTTGCTTCCTCATATGCTGCTTCGAATTCAGCCATAACATTGCTGAGTGAAGCCGCTGCAAACACATTGACAGCAAGCCGATCATCTGCAGGTTCCTCACCGCGTCCCTGACTTCCACAGGCGGTAAAGATGAACACCAGCGCAAGAATAAAAGTGATAACGAATAGTTTCCTTTTCATTTTCGTCCCTCCTTTCAGCCGCTTGTTCCAAAACCCTTATATTTATTTTCCGAATCCGCAGTTAGGGAAAGTGCAGACCTTACAGTTAAGACAGAGTCCGCCTTCTCCGAGTATGTCGAAGTCTTTCTTTTCCAGTATCTCTCCGGTCATTACCCTTGGAAGCACGATATCGAATATGGTCCTGCGTGCATACATGACGCATCCCGGCAGTCCTATGACAGGAATGTTGTTTTCTCCGTAATATGCAAGCATGAACATCGCACCCGGAAGCACAGGCGCTCCGTATGTAACAGCACTGCCGCAAACGTTGCGGATCGCCAGCGGAGTCCTGTCATCAGGGTCTACACTCATTCCTCCGGTGCAGACCACCAGGTCACATCCTTCGTCTATAAACGTTCTGATGCATTTCTCTATGTTTTCGTTATTGTCGTCAGACATTCTTATGCCTGTGACTTCGGCACCGTATTCCTCAAGTTTTTCCTTTACCACAGGCGTAAACTCATCCTTTATGCGCCCATAAAAAACCTCATTGCCCGTGCTTACGATGCCGGCCTTACGGAATATATACGGCTCGACTCTCATGATCGGATCATCGCCTGCAACCGCCTTGACCTGATCCATCTTTTCTTTTTCTATGACGAGCGGGATTATGCGGGTGCCTGCAAGCTTATCGCCCTCCTTCACCGGAAAATCTCCGTGGCGTGTAGCGATCATCATCTGTCCGAATGAATTGACTGCCATAAGCTTTTCACGGTCTATCCTGAGTACACCGTCACACTCTGCTGCGAGCTCGATCTTGCCTTCCTTTACTCCGCCGCGGCTCATGTTATCGCCCTTGCAGATGGCGCAGAGCACTTCAGCAGCTTCGTTCTCGTGCATCATGGTCTCGTCATTTTCCCATACATAAATGTGATCCTTCCCGACGGAAAGCAGCACGGGAATATCTTCTTCAGCTATGATATGCCCCTTGCGGAACACGGCATCTTTCGTAACGCCTTTAATGATCTGAGTGATGTCGTGGCATATGACTTGCCCAACGGCATCCTCTGTCTTCATAAGTCTCATCTCAGTCCTCGTTATTTGATAGTGCTTTGTGGTTTATAAGAATTAAAACCGTTGTATTATTATAGGCGCGAAATAAGCGTAAAATCAATAAAAACAGCCCTTTTGGGGGCTGTTTTTTGAAATTCAAAACTAAAACCGTTTTAGCTCATATCATCAGGGCTGACGCACATAGTACAGGTACAGCTGTTTCCACGTAGTGAGGATCTACGCAGAATGCGGGATCGTGCCACGATGCACATTTCTTACCCGGCGTTCCGCTTCCTACCCAGTAGAAGAACGACGGTATCTCCTCACCGAAAACCGCAAAGTCTTCGGAAGCAAGGCACGCCCTACTGTCGACTATATGCGCTTTGCCTACAGCTTCCTCAACTGCGCGAAGTGCTATGCGGTACATCTCCTCTGAGTTGTCTACTGCCGGTACAGCATGAACGATGCTGATATCGCATCCGCACTCGTACGCTTCCCCAGTGCTTTCCGCAAGCCTTCTGAGCCGCTCTTCCATCCTGATATGCGTCTCATGATCGAAAGATCTGAAATATCCGGTTATGACCGCCTCCTTAGGGACCGGGATATCCGGTGCTCCGGCTGTTATGCTGTTGACAGTGCAGATTACCGGTTCAAACGGATCCACGTTCCTGCTCACTACAGTCTGAAGACCGGTCACGAACGAAGCGGCTGCAATTATCGGGTCGACGCATTTATGAGGCAGCGAACCATGTCCCGGGACACCTTTATATGTGATCCTGTAGATGTTTTTTTCAGACATCAGCGGTCCTCTGTGAACCACCACATCGCCGCAGTCTATCTCAGGTCTGTTATGTATACCGAATATGCGCACAGGCTTTTGAGGGACTTTCTCAAGCAGACCGTGATCAAGCATGGCTTTCGCTCCGCGTGTCCCCTCCTCTGCAGGCTGGAACACGAACAGTATGTTGTACGGCAGGTCGTCCCTGACCGCGCACAGATAGTGCATCGCACCAAGCATCGTACCTGCATGTGCATCATGCCCGCACAGATGCTGCGGTCCCTGCTCTGTCGGGAGCGCGTCTATGTCTGCCCTCAGAGCTACAGTCTCGTCACGTCCTGCATCAAGATAGCAGACCGCACCTGTCTCCATGCCGATATCTATCAGCTCTACAGGATACTCCCCACAGATCTTTTTGATATATTCAGTTGTTCTGCGCTCTTCCAGCGCACTTTCCGGTATGCCGTGAAGAACCTTGCGGTGTTTGTCCGCAAGGTTCACAGCTTCAGTCATTATTCTCTTTTCGAACATTTCTTATTTTATAAATCCGGATCCTTTAGCCGATACTCTGTAAAGTCCTCTCGGTGTTACACGAAGCTCAGGAATGACCGTGAGCGCCATGAACGAAAGTGTGATGAACGGATCGAAGTCCTCGGACACGCCCATTTCATAAGCCTTATCCTTCATCACCTTCAGTTTCTCGTTCACCTCTTTAAAGTGCACATCCGTCATAAGTCCCATGATAGGAAGCGGCAGCGTTTCAAAGACCTTGCCGTTCTCAACAACGGTATATCCGCCCTGCACGCGCGCTATCTCATTAACGGCGATCGCGATATCTTCGTCATTGTCGCCTATTACGATGATGTTGTGCGAGTCATGGGAAACAGACGACGCTATGGCTCCGCCCTTAATGCCGTAACCTTTAGTGACAGCGACACCGATCTTTCCGCTGTTCTGATGTCTTTCTACCGCGGCGATCTTAA
The DNA here is from genome assembly GCA_017432075.1 of Mogibacterium sp. GTDB lineage: Bacteria > Bacillota > Clostridia > Peptostreptococcales > Anaerovoracaceae > Crickella. The sequence goes on from JAFRJV010000075.1 coordinate 9,867, forward strand.
GATATCCGTCATGCGGAACAAAGTTGTCAGTTTTCGGGAAATGAGCCAGGATATCATTGGTTACTATCTGCTTAGGTTCCATTCCGATGACATGTGTGGTCTTTGACCTGATCGGGAGTGCAAAGTCATTAGCATGGACCTTGCTGATATTCACCGTATGTTTCAGGTGCGGCGGGCACTTTTTGACCTTTACCGGAGCATTCCTGTCTATGCGTTTACCCTTGAAATAAACATCAAGGACATTGAAATCCTTCATGTTGTCAAAGATGACGAAGTCAGCCTGATAGCCCGGAGCGATAGCTCCCATATGCTTGAGGCCGTAGCACTTTGCGGTGTTGATGGTGGCCATCTTGATCGCCTTGAACGGATTGAGACCCAGCTGAACGGCTCTCCTTACGTTATATACGATATGGCCTTCCCTGAGTATATCCTCAATGTGCTTATCATCGGTGCAGAAACTGAAGTGCTCGGTGTCTATGCCGGTCCGTACTATACCTTTGATTATGTCGTCAACATTGTGAGCAGCAGATCCTTCGCGGACATGAACATGTATGCCTCTTCTGGCTTCTTCAAGTGCGTACTCGAACGTTGAAGCTTCATGGTCGGTATCAACACCGGCGAGCTTATATGCCGAGAGTTTCCTGTTTGGCAGGAAAGGCGCATGTCCGTCGATAGTCTGATGATCAAAGAGCGCAAACTTCGCGAACATCCTCGGATCTCCGTCGATGACTGCGTCGTCGTCCATTACCTCGCCGAGGCCAAGGATACGCTCATTTCCTACGAAAGGATACATGTCGTTTGCAGCGAACATGCAGCCATTGTCATCGATATTTGTTGCCGGTACGCATGAAGGCAGCATGACGAATACGTTCGCGTCCGACTTTTCAGTCTGGTCGAGAATATACTGTATGCCGTCAGCTCCGGATACATTACATGCCTCATGCGGGTCTACGATGAATGTAGTCGTACCGAATGAAGCTGCCGTAGCTACAAGCTCCGCAGGTGCAACCATCGTTGACTCAAGATGCAGATGGGCGTCGATGAATCCCGGGGCGATGCATGCGCCGTTGAGGTCGATCTCCTTTTTGCCCTGTATCGATCTTGAGACGCCGATGATGATACCGTCCTTGACTCCGATATTTCCTTCAACGAGCTCTCCGGTAAATACATCGACTATGCTGCAGTTTTTAAAGATGAGGTCGGCCTTTACTTTTCCCAAAGCGGCCGGAGCCAGTTTCTTATATGTTTCGTATTTCAAGACTCCCTCCTCTCTGCTTATGCAGTGAAAGGCGCAAATTCGCGCCTTTCCGGTTATAACATCTGAAATAATGAACTGTTATCGGTCTTCTCTGAAGTACGGTAGTCCGAGAGCTTCAGGAGGCTGATTCTCATGTCTGTTTCTGAGACTTATGGCAATCAGTACAATGATCGTTACAATGTACGGCAGCATCTTATATATCTCCTTCATAGCGAAGTTTGCGCCTGTAGGGATATACAGATAGAGTATGTAAAGTCCGCCGAAGAGCATCGATTCCCAGATAGCCCAGTTTGGACGCCAGATCGAGAAGATTACCAGTGCTATAGCAAGCCATCCTCTGTCACCGAACGCGTCGTTCGACCATACTCCGCTGGCGTAGTCGAGTACGTAGTAGAGTCCGCCGATTCCGGCGATCATGCAGCCGATACAGATCGAGAAATACTTATATCTGTTGATGTTGATACCTGCAGCATCTGCTGTTGCAGGATTCTCGCCTACGGCTCTCAGCTCCAGTCCTGTACGTGTTTTCTTCAGTGTATATGATGTGAAGATAGCGATCGCGATAGCAACGTATGTCATAAAGCTGTATGACAGCAGCAGCTCACCTACAACTCCGGCTTTTCCGGCGAACGGCAGCGGCGTCTTGAAAGCCTTACTGGTTGCGGAAAGGATGATTGAAGGAACTTCACTTCCTGTCAGCTTCATGATGGATCCGCCGAAGAAGTTGCCGAATCCGACTCCGAAGGTCGTCATGGCAAGTCCTGTTACGTTCTGGTTTGCCCTGAGTGTTACTGTGAGGAAGCAGAACAGCAGTCCCATCAGCAGTGAACCTAGCATACAGCATAGTATCGGTATCAGCAGGCCTATCACAGGATTGAAGTTAGCCGCTGAGTTTTCATAAATGAATGATCCGATTACACCGGATATTGCTCCTACGTACATGACGCCAGGAATACCGAGGTTAAGGCTGCCGGCTTTTTCGTTCAAGGTCTCACCTACACAGCCGAGCAGAAGCGGTACGCTCTGTACGATCGCTCTTGGTATGAATGTTATAAGACTAAACATCAGGCAGCCTCCTTTCCATGTGATTTGCGGAAATGTACTTGGTAATTGATGAAGAACTCGCTTCCTATTACGAAGAACAGGATGACTCCGGTAAGAATGTCTCCGAACGAGTTGTTCAGTCCGAATGCCGTGGAGATCTCAGATCCGCCGCGGCTCATGAATACCATCAGCAGTCCCGACAATATCATTCCGATAGGATTGAAGTGTGCCAGCCATGCGACCATGACTCCGAGGAAGCCTCTTCCGGCCTCGATCGTAGTTGTCATCGTGTGGTCGGTACCGGCAACAAGCATCCAGCCTGTAAGACCGCAGATCAGTCCGCAGAGCACCAGTGTACGGATAATTACCTTTCCTACGTTGATGCCGACGTATCTCGCGGTGTTCTGGCTCTCACCTACTACTGAAAGCTCGTAACCCTGTTTACTGTATTTCAGATAGATAAACATGAATATGGTTACGATGATCGATACCAGTACCGGCAGGAGATACTGTTTTCCTGCAACTACCGGGAGCCAGCCGGCGTTCGTATTAGGATTGATGATACCGATCTTGCCGGAACCTTTCGGGTTCTCCCAGATGATGATGTAGTACGCTACTATCTGCGTCGCTACATAGTTCATCATCAGCGTAAACAGTGTCTCGTTGGTGTTCCATTTCGCCTTGCAGAATGCAGGAATGAATGCCCAGAGAGCGCCTGCAGCAAGAGCAGCTATAAGGGACACAAGTATGAGTGCAGCGTTAGGCAGCTTCTCATCAAGTGTTATCATGCATGTGGCTGTAGCAAGTACGCCTGCCATTACCTGACCGCCTCCGCCGAGGTTCCAGAACTTCATCTTGAAAGCCGGAGCCAGCGCTACCGAGACCATCAGCAGTATGGACAGTTCCTTGAGAAGAGCCCACATCTTTCTCGGACTTCCGAACGAGCCTTCCCACATAGCGCCGTAGACGCTGATAGGATTCAGATGCGTGGTAATGGTCGTAATGAAAGCGCAGACTATGAGAGCGATCAGGATACTGCCGAGACGGATACCCCATTCGTGGGTTTTCGAGATCGCTTTTCTCTTAGTGATATGGATCAACGGTTCTTTCTTTTGCTTATCCAATTTCACCACCTCCGAGTTTTGTCATTAGCAGTCCGACATTATTCTTATCTGCCGTCCTGCCGTCAACGATCCCGCTTACCTTGCCGCCGCACAGTACCAGGATGCGGTCACTGAGCTCGAGCAGAACATCCAGGTCTTCACCAACGAATATTACTGCTACTCCGCGTTCCTTCTGCTGGTTTATAAGATCGTAAATGGTATACGAAGCATTGATGTCCAGTCCTCTGACAGCGTATGCTGACATAAGCACAGTAGGATTCATGGCTATTTCACGGCCTACCAGCACCTTCTGAACATTACCGCCTGACAGCCGGCGGACCGGAGTTTCGATTCCCGGTGTAACGACTTCAAGCTCTTCCACAACTTTTTCGGCAAGCTCTCTAGGCGTCTTGCGGTCCGTAAATCCGGCAATGCTTCCCTTTCTTCTGAAGGACCTCAGCATCATATTGTCTGCCAGGTCCATGTTGGCTACAAGTCCCATACCAAGCCTGTCCTCAGGAACGAAGGCAAGTGAGACGCCCTTGGTGTCGATCTCCAGCGAATCCATACCGACAAGGTTCGTTCTGGACCCGTCATCTTCGACGTAAAGGATCTCGCCCTTCTCAATAGGCTGAAGTCCGGCAATAGCCTCAAGGAGTTCCTTCTGACCGCATCCGGAAATTCCGGCAATGCCGAGGACTTCTCCGGTATTTGCAGTGAAGGATACGTCATCGAGTTTAAGGATACCGTCCTCAGTCCTTACCGTAAGGCCTTTGATCTCAAGTCTTGGCTTTACGTTCTTAGGTTCCGGCCTGTCTATGTTCAGCTTGACCTCACGCCCTACCATCATGTTGGTCATCTCCTGGGCGTTGGTCTCCTTTGTTATCAGTGTTCCGATATACTCACCCTTACGGAGTATTGCGACTTTATCAGAGATCGCTTCCACCTCGTGAAGTTTGTGGGTGATGATTATGACGGTCTTTCCGTCTTCTCTCATGTTACGGAGAACTTTGAAAAGTTTCTCCGTCTCCTGCGGAGTAAGTACAGCTGTAGGCTCGTCAAGGATAAGGATATCCGCGCCTTTATAAAGGACTTTTACGATTTCTACAGTCTGCTTCTGAGATACCGACATGTCATATACTTTCTGATTCGGATCGACATCGAATCCGTAAGCATCGCAGATCTCACGGATTTTCTGCGAAGCTTTTTCAATGTCGAGCTTGCTCCATCTCGGTATCTTCTTCCCGTCTGTCTCACTTATGCCCAGAATGATGTTCTGTGCTGCAGTGAATACATTGACCAGCTTGAAGTGCTGGTGGATCATGCCTATGCCATAGTCATAGGCATCTTTCGGGGATGATATCTGAACAGGATGTCCGTCAATAAAAATCTCACCCTCGTCAGGATAATAGATACCTGAGAGCATATTCATCAGAGTAGTTTTGCCGGAACCGTTCTCACCGAGAAGAGATAAGATCTCGCCGCGGTAAATATCCAGGTCGACTTTGTTATTGGCGACTATGGTTCCGAATGTCTTCGTTATGTTTCTCATCGAAACTGCGGGTGTTCTGCTGTC
>JAFRJV010000076.1 GCA_017432075.1 Mogibacterium sp.
CAAGCCCGTTACACTCTGCAGTGTAAAATCTTTCACATTTTGCGTTTTCTTTTGTTGCGCACGGATCCAGGTTGAAACCGAACTCCGCATTGAGCTCATCGAATAAGGACTGCGGAGTTGCCCACTCGTCGCTCTTGCTTGTGTATAGTGCTTGTTTGTTTTTCATTTCATTTCAGTGATGCGACTATCTGCATCTCTCTTTCTGACAATTTCCATCTATGTGCCGCTGCTCTCTCCGCCGCTGCTCTCTCCGCCGCTGCTCTCTCCGCCGCTGCTCTCTCCGCCGCTGCTCTCTCCGCCGCTGCTCTCTCCGCCGCTGCTCTCTCCGAGAGCAGCAATCCCTTACCATAGATTCCCTTGCCGGCTTCTTTCTGTTCGTCGAGTGCGGATATAAGAACGGCCTCTTCATCTGTGAAGGATTGATTGATTCCGTACTTGCTCCATTTTCCCATCATGGCTGCCGTGACTATGTTATCCGGATAGTCATACTTAGGGATTTCTCGATGGTTATCTTTTGCCGCTTCTTTGCTGACTTCTGTGATATCTCTGTAAAGCTTCGGATCTGTTCTTGCCCTTATGCATCTGTCTTCGAGGTTTGTCAGAAACGAGGTCGCGACCTTTGCTCCGTTTTCATATTCGACAGTGGCCTGCAGCGCGATAGCTGTCGCGCGGTTTGCGTAGTTCAGCACTGCCAGAGATGGAGCGAACAGGAAGTACTTCACATTATGCTCCTCGTACCAGTTCACGATCTCGCTGAAGATGCTGAATGGCGGATTGTCGACTACTATGCTTTCAGCTTGGTATTTTTCTTTCTGGTAGTCCCCTCCCGGGTAGAATGGCCGGAGGAAGTTCTTCGGATCTGCATCGTAGGTATCTGCCACATAGTCAGCCACGACCCTGTACACCTTCGGCGGAGTATAGCAGTCATCGGTCGTCTTCTCCGGTATGAACTTCTGCTCGAACGCTTCGTACTCTTCGGTCGTTTTGACTTCCTCGAAGCCGAGCTTTGTCATGTCTATCTTTTTGATGCCTGCCAGCTCGATGTTCAGCTCTGCGAAGTTCCACTTTGAGAGTTCTGCTGTCTTATTGTGAGCGAGTGCGTATGCTCTTCGCTCTTCGTCTGACATATGGTCCAGGCGGATGCATGGCACTTCAGTCATTCCGAGCATCCTGGCGGCTGCCAGTCTTCCGTGGCCTTCGACTATCACATTGTTCTCGGACCATATGCCTATCGGATCATTGAAGCCGAAGGTCTCGATGCTCTCCCGGATGGCTGCGATGTCAATCTCACCATGCGCCCTGGCGTTGTTCTCGTATTCCTGCAGCTGATCTATGCCCAGGATCTCGATTCTCAGGTCTGTCGTCTTGTTCATTCGTCCTCTGGATATCTGTCGAAAAAAGGGCCCGAATACGAGGCCGTTTTGAAAGCCTCTTCATCGAGCAAAGTTTTGTCAAAAATTGATTGTTTTCTTCATGTTCGCGCGCGCACGAGGTCTTCTTTATGCAGGGTCTTGCCCCCTTCAGGCATTTTCCCCTTGTGTATATAAATGCC
>JAFRJV010000077.1 GCA_017432075.1 Mogibacterium sp.
GAGCCTTAGGGAATGTACCGACCGATACGATAACATCATCGTATGCCTTGAGCAGGGAGTTGATGTCCTTGACCTCGCTGTTGAGTCTGATGTCGATATCCCACATCTTGAGCTCTCTCTCATACCACTGCATGAGCTGCTTGTCAGCGTCCTTGAAGGACATTGCTGATGCTGTATTGTACAGACCAAAGATCTTGTCGCTCTTCTCGAATACTACCGGCTGGTGGCCTCTCTTCTTGAGTACGAGAGCTGCCTCGAGTCCGCCGAAGCCTGCGCCGACGATTGCGACTTTCTTAGGCTTGTTTGTAGGAACGATCTTGTACTTGTTGTGCTGCATTGTCGAAGGTGTCAGAGCGCAGCGTGCAAGCTGGAGCGAGTCGAACAGAGGCTGTGTGTTTGCAGTATGTTTCGACTTAGCGAAGTTGAAGCAAGCGTTATGGCATCTGATACATGGCTTGATCTCATCTTCACGGCCTTCTCTGAGCTTGGTTACCCAGTCAGGGTCTACGAGGTTCTGACGTGCGATACCGAGAGCGTCGATCTTGCCCTCCTTGATCTTCTCAGCAGCGAACTTGATGTCCATCTTACCTGCGCATACGACAGGCTTATCAGTGAAGTTCTTGATGTGCGCAACGTCTTCATAGTTGCAGTTATCCGGCATGTAGACAGGCGGGTGAGCCCAGTACCATGCGTCATATGTACCATTGTCGCAGTTGAACATGTCATATCCCATGTCGCCGAGGTACTTGATGGCCTTTTCGGATTCAGCCATATCACGTCCGAACTCTTCGAACTCTTCGCCCGGCTGTGCGCCCTGGAGCCAGCCCTTTGTCTTGGATACTACGGAGTATCTCAGAGCAACAGGGAAGTCCTGTCCGCATTCTCTCTTGATAGCCTGAACGATCTCGACAGGGAATCTGAATCTGTTTTCGAAGGAACCGCCGTACTGGTCAGTTCTGTAGTTCATGTTTGCGATCGTGAACTGGTCGAGGAGGTAACCCTCGTGTACAGCGTGGATCTCAACACCGTCAACACCTGCATCCTTGCAGAGCTTTGCTGTCTTTGCGAAAGCCTCTACCATCTCCTGGATCTCCTGGATGGTCATCATTCTCGACTTGATCGAAGGATACCATCTGTTTGGAGTCTCACCTGCGGAAGCGCAGCAGTACTCGATGTCTACAAACGGCTTGGAAACAGCACCGAATGCTTTGTTCTCAAGCATCTTAACGAACATATCGTTGATAGCCATCGAACGTCCGAATCCGCCTGCGAGCTGGATGAACAGCTTGGATCCTGTCTTGTGGAATTCAGGCATCCACTCAGCAAGATCCTTGAACATCTTCTTGTTCTGATAGAGCCATCTTCTGCCCATTGTGTCTCTTACACACTGCATACCCGGAAGTACCAGACCTACACCGTCCTGAGCACGGCCGAGGATGTGATGAGCAGCTTCCTTGTCGAAGTGGCAAGGCTCGAGCCATCCGAAGAGCGATGTTCCGCCCATGGATGTCTGAACGATCCTGTTAGGGATCTCAACATTGCCGATCTTCCAAGGGGTGAATAGAGGTTCATATTCCTTCTTCATTTATTATCCCTCCCTAAAGAATAAAAAAATAGTTGGCCTCAATTGGTTAACAATATGATAAAAATGCACATCAAAAAACTGAATGTCCAATATCAGTTTCATTTTAAAGCATGGGGTGTTTTTAGTCAATTAAATAGTGGTAAAATACAGACGTGGGACAGTAGAGAAAAACAGGAGAAAACAAGATGGCAAAAGAATTCAAAATAACGACATTCACGGAAGAACGCGCTTATCACAATACGGCCATTCTCATATTCCTCAAAGCTGTAAAAAGCGCCTTTGAGCATGCTGATGTTACTATCGGTAATTCGCTCAATCAGGGGTATTACGCATATGTAAATCTGGACGGTGCACATCTTACATCTTCAGACATCCATAAGATAAGAGACAAGATGGAGAAGATAATAGAGCACGACACTGAGATCGTCATGGAAAAGTATTCAGCAGCAGAGGCTGCGGAAAAGTGGAGATCATTTGGAAATCCTGAAAAGGCCAGACTCCTGGAAGGGCGCCCTGCCGATGAGGAAGTGGAGATCGCTGAACTGCATAACTACAGGAACTGCATGTACTGCAAATTGCTGCCTTCTTCGGGATATATCAATCTTTTCGACATCAGGCCGTACAGAAACGGTCTTCTGCTCAGGCTTCCTAATGCTCTGCATAATCATACGATCCCTAAATACAGGGACGATGACAAGCTGTACGAGGCATATGCAAACTGCAAGCGCATGCGTAAATATACGGGCATAGATTATCTTGCAGACCTCAACGATGAGATCAGAAAGGGAAACACCGAAGAGATCATCATGGCGAGCGAGTGGCTCCAGTCAAGGCAGCTTGAGGAGTTCGCCGAACAGGTAGTGGAAGGGCGTAAAAAGGTAGTGCTTATCGCAGGACCGTCGAGCAGCGGAAAGACCACGACTGCCAAAAGGATATGTGCTGAGATCGGCAGACTCACGGGCGAAGATCCTCTCTACCTCGGTACGGATGACTACTTCGTCGAAAGGAAGGACAGCCCGATCGGACCTGACGGAAAGCCTGATTTCGAAGGCCTCAATTGTCTGGATCTTGAACTTTTCAATCGGCAGATGGAGGATCTGCTGGCCGGAAAAGAAGTGGATCTGCCGGAGTTCGATTTCCTGAACGGTACAAAGGTGTTCGGAAAACGCATAACGAAGCTCAGAAAGAATCAGGTCCTTGTCATCGAGGGCATCCACAGTCTGAACGATGTGCTGACGGAGAATATCCCGAGGAAAGATAAATTCAAGATATACATCAGCCCGCTGACACAGATCGGCATCGACAGGCATAACAGAATATCCACGGCGGATGCGAGACTTCTGCGCCGCATGGTAAGAGACAATCAGTTCAGAGGATATAACGCCGAATTGACTCTTGAGATGTGGCCTAAGGTGAGGGCAGGAGAGAGCGTCAACATATTCCCGTACAGCTCGTCAGCTGATGTTGTGTTCAACTCGAGTACAGTTTATGAAACAAATATGCTAAAGACCTTCGCGGAACCTCTGCTTGAGGCTATACCGGAATCGAGCCCGCAGTATGAAGAGGCTCAGAGGATACTGACCTTCATGAAGTATTTCGACAGGATCGAGTCGACCGATGCCGTACCTGATAACGCCATACTCAGGGAGTTCATCGGGCCTAGAAAATAAAATCGAATGAGGAAAAGCGCGTATGCCGTACAGCGGATACGCGCTTATTTTTTATTAAAAGCAGCAGGATTGTGTGGAGAATTTGTAAAACATACAACATATAGTGTATTATATAGCATGGATAATAATTCGGACCCGGTAACGGTCCGCAAAAAACTAATAGAAAGGTAAATCAAAGGGTATGAAAAACATTTTTACTGAAGAAAGGGAAATCAAAAGACCAACGATATGGCATGCGCTGATATCGATGCTCGGTCTCATCGCTGTGATGATGATCGGTATCGTCGGATTCGGAGCTGATCCGCATATACCGATGTTCATCGGAGTGATCATAACCTCGATAGTGAGCATGACGCTCGGCTATAAGTGGGCGGATATAGAACAGATGATGATAGACGGTATATCCAAGGCGATGCAGTCCATGCTGATCCTTGCGATCGTAGGCATGATGGTCGGAGCATGGCTTCTGTCAGGAACCATCCCGACGATGATCTATTACGGACTCAAGCTGCTTTCGCCTAAGATCTTCCTGGTCGCAGCGGTGCTGATCTGCTCGATCACATCTCTTGCCACAGGTACATCATGGGGTACAATGGGCACCATGGGTCTGGCCCTCATAGGCATCGGAGCAGGACTCGGGATGCCTGTAGGTCCTACTGCAGGTGCTGTGATTTCCGGAGCTTATTTTGGAGACAAGCTTTCGCCGCTCTCCGATACAACCAACCTCGCACCGGCCATGGCAGGCACTGACGTTTTCACACACGTCAAGTACATGCTGAAGTCGACTCTTATAGCTTATATCATAGCTCTCGTATTTTTCGGGATCTACGGCTTCGTACACGTGTCATCGGGTTCTGTCGACAGCTCTCAGGCAGTCATAATCATGGAAGGTATCAGGAACAACTTCAACGTGAGTCCTATACTGCTCCTGCCTCCGCTGGTCGTCATTCTGGCAATAGCGTTCAAAGTGCCGGCTATCCCGGGAATTACAATGGGATTCATAATGGCTCTGATACTCGCTCCTCTCTGCCAGCAGGGTGTCACCGTCGGCGCAATGCTTGATGTTTCGCTCAACGGTTTCGTATGTGAGACAGAACTTGAGTCTCTTAACGACCTGCTCTCATCAGGAGGCCTGCTGAACATGGCGTTCTCCATCCTGATGGTAATGATGGCTATGATGTTCGGAGGCATCATGGAAGGTACACATCAGATGGAGGTCATTATAGAGGCTCTCCTCAAGGTCGTAAAAGGCCCGGCAGCCCTCGTTGGAGCGACAGAGTTTACTGCTATATTTGCAAATGCCATCATGGCTGAGCAGTACATCTCGATCCTCATCCCTGGCCGCATGTTCGCACCGGCTTACAGGGAGAAGGGCATCCATCCGAAGAGCCTGTCCAACGCTCTGGAGTCGGCGGGTACTGTAACATCCTGCCTCATCCCATGGAATACATGCGGAGTATTCATCGCAACAAATCTCGGCGTTCTCTGGTCACAGTATGCGCCATGGGCGGTATTCAACTACACCATGCCTGTGATCTGCTTCGTTATGGCGGTCCTGGGGATCACCGTGACAAAGATGACGCCTGAGGAGCAGGCGAAGGCTGACAGAGGAGAACTCGTATGAAAAACAACAAGAAAGGTAATGCTACAGTCTATCTGATCATCGTCGCACTGCTTGCGATGGTGGTGGCTTACTTGTTTGTCAGACTCAACTGGAGGCGGTTCAAGGCTGAGGCGAGCTTCGGCTTCGCAGTGGCAGGAGTCATAATCGCTGTCATGCTGATCCTCATACTTCTGATCAGACACAGTATCCGAAAAGCAAAGAGGGAAAAGGCAAAAGAGCAGGCCAGACTTGAAAAGGAAAGGCTCGAGCAGGAGCGCATCGCTGCAGGCGGCAAGCCGAGCACTCTTGGCAACGGCAAGCTTGACGGTTCTGATGTAAGCGAAGTGGCGGGCAAGGCAATGGAAAAAATAGATAAGTTCCTGGAGGGAGGCGAGTGACGCAGTCATGGCCAATATCCTTATAACAGGCGGATCGCGCGGTATTGGCGCTGAAGCCGTCAGGCAGTTCACAGCTGCCGGCCATAAAGTGGTGTTTACGTATTTTAAATCGGAGCTGGATGCAGACCGGCTCAGACAGGAGACGGGAGCAGTCCCGGTGAGATGTGATGTGAAACACCACGACTCGGTGAAGATAGCCGTCGACAAGGCCGTATCGGTACTGGGACATATAGACGTTCTGATCTGCAATGCTGCGATCGCGGACTACGGCCTGATCACAGACATGGACATAAGCAGATGGGAAGAGGTAATAAACACTGATCTCAGCGGCGTGTTCTATTGCATCAGATATGCTCTTCCGGCAATGATAAGCCGCAAGTGCGGCTGTATCATCACTGTAGGCTCGATGTGGGGCGAAGTGGGCGCATCATGCGAGGTTGCGTATTCGGCAGCCAAGGCGGGCGTTATAGGTCTTACAAAGGCTATTGCGAAAGAGGTGGGTCCTTCCGGAATAAGGGTCAACTGCATATCGCCGGGAATGATAGATACAGACATGAACGCTTCAGTGAGTGAAGATGCCGTAGACATGATAGTCGATGAGACACCGCTCTGCAGGACCGGAACTCCGGCTGATGTCGCAAAGACCATGATGTTCCTTGCGTCAGACGATGCATCATTCATTACGGGACAGGTTATAAGCGTCAACGGAGGCCTTATTATCTAGGCCTGACTACATCTTGTGGCAGCACATTTAAGGTGGCACAAGGTTAAAAAATGTAAAGAAATCTTTACCCACATATAGTGCAAAAATGTAAAGCAGACACTACATATTGTGTCTGCTTTTTTATTTTTTAAAAAATCGGCTTTGTAAAGGCAACTTTACACAAAAAAGTGGGGAAAACATAACAAAAAATAAGATTTTAGTTTGTAAAAGTGGGGAAAAGTGGGGTAAAATCTACTTGACACCACCTTACTATTTAATGAAATAAAGGCCGCAAAGCCCTGAAATTCCAAGGAAAAATGTTTTTAGGCACTTACCAGAACAAAATAGACGATAAGAATCGCATGGCAGTCCCGGCAAAGTTCAGGGACCAGCTTGGCGGTAAGTGCATGCTCACGAAAGGCTTCGATGAATGCCTCTATATCTACACGATGGAGGACTTCGAAGTGATGGCGGCAAAGATAGCAGCGCTTCCGCAGTCAGATGCGGATTTCCGTGAGTTCATAAGAGACTTCTTCGGAAATTCGGAGCTCTGCGAACTGGATGGTCAGGGAAGGATCAAGATCCCGCAGAATCTCAGAGATTACGCTCATATAACGAAAGACCTGGTAACCACAGGCGCCATGAACAAAGTGGAGATATGGAGCGCGGAGACAAAAGCGGACTTCGATCTTGCAAAGAAAATGAAGGACAGCAAGTTCACTGACAAGCTCAGAGAATTCAGCATATAGAGAGGCTCCACATGGAATTCGAACACGTACCGGTACTGTTTAACGAAGTGATGGAAGCTCTGGATATCAAGCCGGACGGCATATATGTCGACGGTACCGTGGGAGGAGGCGGGCATTCCTCAGGGATCTGCCGGAGGCTCACGGAGAAGGGCACGCTGATAGCAGTGGACAGAGACCGCGAAGCTCTGGCCGCAGCAGAGAAGAGACTCGAAGAGTACAGCTGCGAAAAGAGATTCGTACATGCCAACTACAGCGATGTGGAAGCGATAGCCGAAGCCGCTGGCAAAAAGGTGCAGGGCATACTGCTCGACCTGGGAGTCAGCTCATACCAGCTGGACAATCCCGAAAGAGGATTCAGTTACATGCAGGATGCTCCTCTCGACATGAGGATGGACGACTCCGACAGACTCACGGCTTATGACGTAGTAAACGGCTACAGCAGGGACGAACTCACGAGGATGATAAGGGAATACGGCGAAGAACGCTGGGCATCCAGGATCGCCGAATTCATCGTCAGGGAGAGAGCAGAGTCCCCGATAGATTCAACAGGCAGGCTGACAGAGATCATAAAGGCAGCCATACCGGCAAAGGCCAGACGCACCGGACCGCATCCGGCAAAGAGGACCTTCCAGGCGATAAGGATCGAAGTCAACGACGAACTCGGCCACCTGAGAGAGGCGGTCGAAAAGCTCCCGGACCTGCTTGAGAGCGGCGGAAGGATAGCGATAATAACCTTCCACTCACTCGAGGACAGGATAGTAAAGACGGAGTTCGAAAGAAGGCTCGACCCGTGCACATGTCCGAAAGACTTTCCGGTATGCGTGTGCGGCAAGGTGGCCGACGTAAAAAGGGTAACGAGAAAACCGATAGCACCTTCGGAAGAGGAAACTGAGACAAACCCGAGGGCAAGGAGCGCCAAACTCAGAGTGCTCGAGAAGCTGTAACACCGATTAGCACCGATAAGACACACTTCAAAGGGATACGACCATGGAAAGCAGAGCACAGAGAATCAGAGCAGACAGAGTAAGAGCTGACAGAAAAAGCGCAGTCAAATTACTGACTGTAATAATGATCGGTATATTCGTACTCGTAGGTATGAGATCATACGCCGCGATCATCCAGCACGAAAACAATGTTCTCGAAAGAGAGAACGAATACCTTCAGGCAGAGATCGACTCGCTGCAGAGCCAGATAGTCGACGAGACAAGGGTAACCAGAATAGAGAACGTAGCTACACAGCAGTTCGGCATGGTATATCCGTCAGCTGAAAACGTAGTTAAGCTGGGCAACATGGAGTCTGAGGTCAAGAATCTTGCTGCTGCCATAAGGAGCGAAGCCTACAATTAAAGCAAAAAGCAGATATCTGAATGCCACTGACCCGGCGACGGTTCGGTGGCATTTTTTATAAGATTGCTTCTTCCTAAATACAGTATCGCCCCTTTAATCAGAATACCATATGTGGTATAGTATATCCGTATATGTATGCTTAAATGAGGAAGTATGGATACAGATAAGAAAAGAGAAAAGATAAGAAGAAAAGCCCTCGAAGATAACAGTGATCTGATCACATCCAGAAACCGCAACCGTCTGGCGTTCGGCTTCGGGATCATTCTTGCGCTTCTTTTTGCGCTTATCTTCCGGATGGGATACTGGCAGATATATAAATCCGATGAGCTCAAGGTGATGGCGGCAGACATGCAGAAAGTCGACACCGAGATCGCTCCGGTCAGAGGTGCAATATATGATTCGCGCATGAACACCCTGGCAGAGACGGTCACTGAATACGAGCTCTACGCTTATACGCAGTATATATATAAAGACGACAGTATCAGTGCGGATGACAAGGCCAAGAGGATACTCAAACTTGCTGAGATCACCGGCAGGGATCCCGCAGAGGTGAAGGCACTTCTCGAGGGAGAAGAGAACCTCGTTCTCCTCGGTGAAGGCCTCACGAGACAGCAGGTGGAGGAAGCAGAAAAAGAATATCCGGGTGACGTGGTCGTCAAGACCCATGCTGCGAGATATTACCCGAACGGCGCGTTTGCTGCACAGGTCCTCGGCGGAGTCAACAAGGACAATGTCGGAAGATCGGGCCTCGAGTATGAATACAATTCCACGCTTGCCGGAATAAAGGGAAGAACGGTCAGGACGACCGACAACAACGGTGACACGCTGTCAAACAGCAAGACAAGATACTATAAGGCTCAGGACGGTTACGGTATCGTGACCACCATAGACTCCGTGATCCAGCACTTCGTTGAAGACGCTCTGGTGACCGGCATGAAGAAGACGGGAGCGGATGCCATCACATGCATAGTGATGGACCCGAAGACCGGTGACATTCTGGCCATGGCGACGACTCCTGAATACGACCCGAATGATTCCAATGAGCCGGCTGACCCTAAGGAAAAGGAAAAATTCCAGGCTATGACAGACCAGGAAAAGACCGACTACCTCAGCAACATGTGGAAGATCACCGCCGTGAGCGATGTGTACGAGCCGGGTTCAACCTTCAAGCTGATAGCGGCTGCTGCGGCGCTCGATTCGGGAAGTGCCAAGGTAAGTTCCAAATACAAGTGTACAGGAGCGATCAAAGTAGGCGGCTACTACCTGCACTGTCTGTTCACCCACGGAAAAGAGAACCTGAAAGAGGCAGTAGGAAACTCCTGCAACCCGGCGCTGGCACAGGTAGCCCTCGACATGGGAGCAAGCACCTTCTATAACTACATAGACCTCTTCGGATTCAACGATCTGACGGGTGTCGATCTTCCGGGAGAAGGACTCTCCATCGTAAAGGATCCGGCTACCATGAGCGATGTAGATCTTGCTACAACGGGATATGGTCAGGGTATCGCGATCACACCTATACAGATACTCTGCGCCGTAAACAGCCTGGGAAACAACGGCGTACTGATGAAGCCTAAGATCGTAGACAAGATCGTGGATTCTGACGGCAAGGTGGTGGAAGAGATCCCGGATACCGAAGTAAGGCAGGTCATTTCCGAAGAAACAGCGGCCAAGATGTGCGACATCATGGAATACTACGTATCCGATGCCGGCGGTACCACGGCATATATACCGGGCTACAGAGTCGGCGGAAAGACCGGTACGGCCAACCGTGTTGCAAATAAGAAGTACAGCGACGAGACCAACACATCCTTCGTGGCGATGGCGCCTATGGACGATCCTGTGATCTCGATGATATGCATAGTCTACAGGCCTACAAAGGTCCAGTACGGTGCTTATACAGCCGGACCTATAGTCAAGGAGATCACTGAGAAGTCTCTTGAATACCTTGGAGTCGAGCGCAAGCTCACAAAGGAAGAGAAGAAGGCCCTGGAGAAGGATACCGTTAAGGTCCCTGATGTGACAGGAATGGACAGCAAGGATGCCATACGCAATATCAGGGCTGCCGGTCTCAAATATACAGTCATGCCTGAGGATCACAGCGACCAGTCGTTCGTGGTCATCGATCAGTATCCGAAGGCAGACACCAAAGTACAGAAAGGCTCGGTCGTATACATATACAGCGAGTGATATGTGACAGAACGGAGAATACAGAAATCATATGATTAACAGTCACGGAATAGGAGAATACGCACTTATAGCGGCGGTCGCATTCGCAGTATCGATGCTGGTGACAGCCAGGCTGATCCCTTTTATGAAGCATAAGCAGTTCGGGCAGTTCATCAGGGAAGAGGGCCCTCAGGCCCACCTCAGCAAGGCCGGAACGCCTACCATGGGCGGAATAGCTTTCATCATAGGAATCACAGCCGCAATGGTGGTAAGCATGTTCATGAAGGGGAGCATGACATCAGAGAAGATCGCAATACTTCTCAGCATGTTCGCGTTCGGAGCGATAGGCTTTATCGATGACTACAACAAGGTGGCCAAGAAACAGAACGAAGGCCTCACCCCAAAGCAAAAGCTGATACTTCAGCTGGTGTTCGGCATAGCGCTTGCCATTTACATGATGACGAAAGCCGGCACCACCATGCTGATCCCGTTTTTCGGCAGGACCGTCGACTTCGGTATCATGTACATTCCTTTCGTGGTATTCATAGAGGTAGCCATGGCCAATGCTGTCAACCTCACAGACGGACTTGACGGCCTGGCCTCGAGCACTTCGTCGATCGTGGCGTGCACGTTTGCCATCGTGGGCATGACCGTGCACGGCGGCAACGAGCCGATGGCCGTTGCCGGCCAGGCCGTATTCGGCGCGCTCCTCGGCTTCCTGCTCTACAATCACTATCCGGCAAAGATATTCATGGGAGACACTGGATCGATGGCGCTCGGCGGAGTGCTTTCGGCAATGGCGATCGTAGGCCACATGGAATGGCTGCTGCCTATCGCCGGTCTCATCTACGTGATCGAGGCTCTGTCCGTGATCATTCAGGTAACATATTTCAAAAAGACAGGCGGCAAGAGAGTGTTCAGGATGGCACCGATCCATCATCACTTTGAGCTCGGCGGCTGGCATGAGACAAAGGTTGTACGCGTATTCTGCTTATTCACCTTTGTGTGCTGCGTCATCGCATTCCTCTCTGTCCGCTGACTATAAATAAAAGGAGTAATCAAATAATGAAAAGAGGGATCACTTACAAACAGATACTCAGAGGACGCAATGTTCTCGTAATTGGTCTCGGTAAGTCCGGAAAGGCTGCTGCGAAGGCACTCAATGATGCCGGCGCTATAGTCAGCATCCAGGATTCCAAGACTCCTGACAAACTCGACACGCAATTCCTTCAGTACATGCAGAACGAGGAGATCAGATCTTATCTCGGCAGCGTGCCGGAAGACATGAGCGCATATGACATGCTCATACTGAGCCCGGGAGTTCCGACTTCACTGGATTTCATTCAGGAAGCAAGGAATGCCGGAGCCGAGATCATCGGTGAGCTGGAGCTCGCATACAGGCTCGGAGAAGGCAGATTTGTTGCCATTACGGGTACTAACGGCAAGACGACGACAACTACACTGGTAGGCGAGATTTTCAAAGCCTCAGGGCGAAATACGGCCGTTGTAGGTAATATCGGCAATCCGGTAGTTGCCCAGACCATGGACAGCGCACCGGATGACTGGTTCGTGACTGAAGTGTCTTCCTTCCAGCTTGAGACAGCTGTGGATTTCGAGCCGGTAGTCTCAGCGATCCTCAATCTCACGCCTGATCATCTTAACAGGCACGGAACGATGGAGGCGTACGGAGCCGCAAAGGCCAGGGTTGCCGCAAATCAGTCTGAGGACGAGTTCCTGGTGATCAATCTGGACGATAAGCAGGCGTTTGAGCTCTCGAAAAACACCAGGGCAACGGTCATCCCGTTCAGCAGGAAGGAGAAACTCGACCTCGGAGCATATCTTGACGGTACAAGGATTATCGTAAAGGACCTCAAAGGCGCTGAGCATTTCATATGCGACAGATCCGACCTCCGCATAATCGGCGACCACAACGTTGAAAACGTGCTTGCGGCAGCGGCCATAGCTTTCTTCGCGGGTATCAGTACTGATGTCATCAGTTCTGCTATAAAGGAGTTCCCGGGAGTTGAGCACCGCATCGAGTTCTGCGGAAGAGTAGACGAGGTCGATTACTACAATGACTCAAAGGGCACGAATGTTGACGCTGCAGTCATCGCGATCAAGGCCCTAAAGGACGGAATAATCCTTATCGCCGGCGGAGACGGGAAGGGACAGGAGTTCGGCGAACTGGTCGAACACTTCGACGGAGCGGTAGAAGCCCTCATCCTTCTCGGAAGGGATGCGCCGATAATAGAAGAAGCCGCAAGAAAAGCAGGTTTCACCAATATCTATAACTGCAAGGACATGCCTGAGTGCGTCCGCAAGGCAGCAGAGCTCGCAAGAGCAGGGGAGAAAGTCCTTCTGTCGCCTGCATGCGCCAGCTGGGACATGTACGCTAATTTTGAACAAAGAGGCAGACACTTCAAACAATGCATAAACGAGATGCTGAAGTAGAAAAGAAAATGACCAGGGCTGAAAAGGCCGCGACCCGCAGGGCCATCAGGCGCAGCAGGCGCGAATCAAAAAGGGCCAGCGCCGTCGAGGAAGCGAGAGATTTCGGCCGCGGGCTCGGCAGGGTAGTCAGCGGCTACGACTTCGGAGTAGTTGTACTTGTTATAGTGCTCTCGCTCTTCGGAGTCGCAATGGTATTCAGCGCAGGCTATTACCAGACCATCAATACGGCACATCCGGATCCGACTTATTATCTGTTCAGACAGATGCTCTGGGTCGGCACCGGTCTGTTCGTAATGCTCATAGTCGCAAATATCGATTATCACATATACATGAAGGTCAGCTATCTGATCGTGCTGGTATCGGTCGTATTGCTTGTACTGGTTATCCTTACAAGTTCCACCGTCGGCGGAGCTCAGCGAGGCATACGAGGCATCGGTGTAACGCCGAGTGAGTTCTCGAAGGTAGCGATGATCGTGTTCACATCATGCTTCCTCATCAAGGACCCGAGTAATATACGGACACCGCAGGGACTGTTTGTGCTGGTCGCGGTAATGGGCATCCATTTCTATCTGATCGTAAGACAGCCTAACTTATCTACGGCTATCGTAATCGTCGCCATCATGCTTGCTATCATGCTGGTGGCGGGACTCAACTATCTGTTCCTCGCGATCCCGGCAGGCGGAGCGGTCGCAGGCTACATGTACATCATGGCAGCGAAGACTCCGGCCCACTGGTATCAGAGGATCACGAGCTTCCGGGATCCTTTCGCTGACTTCCAGGGCAGCGGATATCAGGTGTCCCAGGGTCTTATAGCGCTCGGCAACGGAGGCCTGAAGGGGCTTGGATTCGGCCGCAGTATCGCGAAGAACCTCTACCTGCCTGAACCTCAGAACGACTTCATTCTCGCTGTTATCGGCGAGGAGCTCGGATACATAGGATTTGCGATCCTGATGCTCGTTTACATAATCCTGCTGTTCAGGATCTTCATGGTAGCTCTCAAGGCAAAGGACAGACTCGGATTCTACCTTGCCACGGGTGTAGGAGTAATGCTCGGACTGCAGGTGGTGATCAACGTTGCGGTCGTTACATCATCGATGCCGGCGACAGGTATCACGCTGCCGTTCATCAGTTACGGAGGTACATCCATCTGGTCATTCATGATAGCCATGGGCATAGTGCTTAATGTGTCTAAAAAGCGAATACCAAGGCGCAAAGTCAAAATGGAAACGGAGGCAGCTGCATGAAGATCGTTCTGACGGGAGGCTGCACCGGCGGCCATATATATCCGGCTCTCGCGATAGGAGATAAATTCAGGGCGGAGGATCCGTCCGGAGAGGTCATATACATAGCCAAGGGCGAGGAACTTGAGCGCCAGATAATCCCGGCTCACGGATACGAGCTGCTCGAGGTCGACTCAACATGGTTCGACCGCAGCAATCCGGTGAGGCTCGCGACCACCATCAGGAGGACCCTGAACGGAAGACGCGACGCTATAAAGCTCATGAAGAAGTTCAAGCCGGATGCAGTGATCAGCACCGGGAGCTTCGTGAGTGTACCTGTTGTGCTTGCTGCCAGAAGACTGAGAATACCTGTCTATCTGCATGAGCAGAACGGATTCCCGGGCGTTTCAAACAGGCTCGGAGCGCGCAATGCAAGGAAGGTATTCCTCGGATTCGAGTCCGCGCGCGAGCATTTTAAGAACAAGGACAACATAATCTACAGCGGTAATCCTGTAAGAGCCGAATTCGACGGCAGGGACAGGGCCGCTGACAGAAAAGCACTCGGGATACCGGAAGGCGACTTCGTCATAATGGTATTCGGAGGCAGCCTCGGATCCGAGACCACAAACAGCATAGGCGAGGCGATCGCCAGGGAATATGCCGGTAAAGAAGGATACACAGTGATCTGGGGGACCGGAAGAGAATATTATGACGCTATCAGCAAGCGGCTGGCAGAAGAGGGATTCTGTCCTTCAAACGTCAGGATCAGCGCATATATAAACGACATGCCGGCACAGCTTTCGGCATGTGACCTCACGATAAGCAGGAGCGGAGCGCTCTCTGTAGCAGAGGTAACGATGGCCGGTAGAGCGGCCATATTCATCCCGTCACCGAACGTAACGGCTGATCATCAGTATTACAACGCAAAGGCCGTAGCGGATGCCGGAGGTGCAGTAATAGTAAGAGAAAACGCGGACACAGCGGACAAGGTCATGGAAGAAGTCCGCAGGCTTGATGCAGACAGAGAGAGGCTCGAGGCCATGAAAAAGGCCAGCCGCAGCATAGCCCCGGTGGACGCTACGGATATAATCTACAACACGGTCGTACAGACCTACAGGTAACATATTGGAAGACAACAGGGAAGCTATCGTAGAGAATAACGAAGAAGTCATCGGGACAAAGGCTGAACAGACGGAGCCGGCTGCTGACAGTGTAATGGATGATGACATCCAGTACACTTTTGTTGTGCCGAAAGGTGAGGTCTACAGAGAACCTGAGGAAACGGCGGACGGCGAGGCGGAAGAGACCCTTCCGGAACCGGAGAATAACGAACCCGAAGCTGAAAAGACTATAGTGGCAGACCGGAAGCGCTTTACAGAGGCTGTAAACGATGCGCTCGAAGATGCCGCTGAAGCAGATGCCGGTGATGAATTCTTCGAGACGTATAAGGCAGCGGATCCTACAGGCAGGACTGTTTTTATCGAACCGCCTGTATATGATGAGACCGGTCTTCCGGACGATGACGACATAACATACACTTTCGTAGTTCCGAAGGGTGAGATCTACAGGGAGCCTGATCCTGAAGAAGAGCGTGCAGCGAAAGAAGCCGAGAGAGCCAAACGGGCGATCGACAGGGCTGCAAGGGAGATCTTACCTGGCAGTACTGAGATACTGTCTGCAGAAACGAAAGTCATGGAGCGGGCACCGGGCGGTGGCGCAGATGCAGAAGACGGGAAAAAGACCCGTTACGGACTTCCGGCCAACCATCCGGGAATGGGTGAGCTTGCCAAGAAACAGGAAGAACGCAGGCGTTACAAACAAAGAAAGAAAAACCGTTTCAGAACGCGCTTCTACATTTTTATAACAACTACAATACTTCTTATTGCCTGGATCATACTGTCGAACACAGGGATATTCACTATCGATGCGATAGAAGTAAAGGGCAACTCGCACTATACTGCAGAAGAGATAATCAACATAGGACATGCCACATCGGGGCATAATATCATATACCAGGCAAACATCAAGGAAACAAAAGAGTTCCTTGAGCAGAACCCGTATATAAAGCATGCTGAAGTAAGGCGCAGGCTGCCGTCGACACTGGTCATAAAGGTCACGGAGAGGCAGGAACGTCTGGCATTCAAATACGATGACGATTATCTGGTCATGGACGAGGATGGCATCCTTCTCAGGAAGACGAGGAACCTGCCTAAGACCACCATCATCCAGGGCATAGTAGTCAGCAAGATAAAGCTTGGCGAGAAGATCGGCACCGAGAATAGCACGCGCATGGACATGGCTCTTGATCTCATAAAAATGATGATCAAGTCAGACCTTTACTTCGTAAAGATCGATATTTCGAATGTAAAAACCATCGAGGCATTTATCTATAATACGCTCATCGTAAAGACGGATTATGACACGCTGATGGCCAATATGGAGAACGGAAAGCTTCATCTGGTGGTGGAGCAGCTGTTCAAGGATGGCATCGAAAGGGGCACTATTACATTCAATGAGGACGGCTCAGCGTCGTTCATGCCGACTTTCTAGTTTACAAGTAATTGTGTCATGTAAAGCAAATACCCCCTAAATGTTGTGTTTTTTGCCAAAAAACTAATGCATTCAGGGTTTTCATATGTTACTATTACCATATATATTTATAAGTACATTTATTTGAGGAGGACTTCACTATGGAATTTGTTTCCGACTTTGTTTCCGAACCGGACAATGCCGCAATCATCAAGGTCGTCGGTGTCGGCGGCGGCGGATGCAATGCTATTAACCGCATGGTCGACGCCGGACTGCAGGGCGTGACCTTTATTGGTGTGAATACAGACAGACAGGCACTATCGAGATGTAAAGCTGAGATCAAAGTGCAGCTCGGCGAAAAGATCACCGGAGGCCGCGGCGCAGGAGCTAACCCTGAGGTAGGCCAGAAGGCTGCTGAGGAGAGCATCGACGAGATCATCTCCAACATCCAGGATGCCGACATGGTATTCATTACTGCAGGAATGGGCGGCGGCACAGGTACAGGAGCAGCACCGATCATCGCAAAGGCGTCGATGGACTGCGGAGCTCTCACAGTAGCTGTTGTCACAAAGCCATTCACATTCGAGGGAAAGAAGCGCTGGAACCGTGCTGCAAAGGGCATCCAGTATCTCAGCAACTTCGTTGACTCGCTCGTAGTCATCCCTAACGACAAGCTCATCGATACAAGCGATAAAAGCACTTCGATGCTCGAAGCGTTCGCAATGGCAGACGATGTTCTCAGAAAGGGCGTACAGGGTATCTCTGATCTGATCTCCGAATACGGACTCGTCAACGTCGACTTCGCAGATGTCAGAACAGTCATGGAAGGCCGCGGAATCGCGCACATGGGCGTTGGACAGGGCGAAGGCGAAAACAGGATCGAAGACGCGATCACAAATGCAGTACACAGCCCGCTGCTTGAGACATCGATCTCAGGAGCCAAGTCCATCCTGCTCTACGTTACGGGCGGATACGACATGGGAATGCTCGACATCAATACTATTGCCGACAGAGTACAGAGCGAGGCAGACGCAGATGCCAACATCATCTTCGGTGCTACGATCAGCGAGGAGATGACAGACAAGATCTCCGTCACCATCATCGCTACAGACTTCGGCAACACATCAGGCATCGATGGCGGTATCTCCATCGCACCGCAGACTGAGAAGGATACTCTTGCAACTGCAAAGAGGATCACAGTTGACGGACTCGATGCTGTTGAGGTTGAGCTCGACAGACTTTTCGACGACAATGACTCAGTTTCATCGGGCAGATCCGATGATTTCGATATTCCGGAATTCCTCAAGTAAACCGGAAGAAATCGATCCGTACGCCAGACTATGCTGATCAGGATAACATCAGGTGACAACAGCAGGATCAGGCTCGTCAGAAAGCTGGCGACACGCAAGGGCCGCACGACTGAAGGCCGCTTTGCGGTCGAAGGCAGGAATCTCGTCAGCGAGGTCCTCGAAAGAGGTCTCGACGTTGATTTCATAATGATCCCTGCGGGAACAGCGGATGACGCGCCGGACTTCATAAAAGACTGCATCAAGTCCCCGGACATGACCGTCTGCGAGATCCCGGAGCGCGAATTTTCGGCTCTGACGGATGCTGTAGTCGGGATAGGTATGCTGGCTGTAGTAAAACAGCAGGCATGCGGCCCGGAGATCATCGACAGCTTCGATCCGGATGATAACCTGCTGGTGCTCGACCGCATCCAGGACCCGGGCAATATGGGCACCCTGATAAGGACTGCTGTCGCTGCGGGTTACAAAGCCATTATCGCGATGAGCGGCACAGTGGATATTTATTCACCTAAGGTGCTGCGTGCTACCGCGGGAATGATCTTTGAGATCCCGGTCATATATGTGACGGGTGAAGACAGGCTGAGGGATATTCTCAGAAGATCGGGGCGACGCATTGCCGTCACTGCAGTAGACGGCGGCGTGCCATACTACGAAGAGGATCTCAGCAGGGGCGTGGCCCTTATTATAGGCAACGAGGGAAGCGGTGTATCCGACGCCATGATAGAAATGGCGGACATTAAGGTGACGCTTCCGATGCGCGGAAGGATCGAATCTCTGAACGCAGCTGTCGCGGCGGCCATACTGATGTATGAGGCTGTCCGCGGCAGATAACAGAAATAATCAATGCGAGGTAAGAAATGGAAAAGAACAGAGCCGATGTAATCATTTGCGGAACCAATTATGTGCTTTCAAGCGAAAAGAGCGAAGAGCGCATCAAGGATATCGCTAAGATGGTGGATGAGGAGCTCAGAGCAGTAAGCAAGGCGCTCAATGTCAATCCTAATTACAAGGCTGCGGTACTGACAGCACTTAATATCGCAGAGAAACTGATGGATAACACCGACATGACACTCAAGCTCCAGACAGAAAACTATCAGCTCGACAACGACGTTAAGCACTACATCCAGCTGTGGGAGCAGTCGAAAAAGCAGGTCACGGACCTCAAGGACAAGATGTCTTCTGAAGTTGACAGACAGACCCAGAACTCCGAAGACCAGAAGAAGCTTCAGGAGAAGCTCGTGGAGATGGAGAACGCTTATTTCGACCTTCAGATGGAGAACGTCAATCTCAAGAACGAGCTGAAATCGATCAAGAGACTGAACAGCGAAGATGAATTCTAAGATACTGACACTCCTCGAATTCAATAAAATACTTGACCTCCTGCGCGATCAGGCAGGTTCGGGACTTGCCAAGGAAAGAATTGAGCAGCTCGAGCCGATGACCAACATGCGCATGGCAAAGGATGCACTAACGGAAACTACTGAAGCGGTTTCCGTTATTGTTCATAAGGGAAGCATTCCTGTCGGAGAGATCGGAGATATCAGCAGCATCGTTTCAATGGCGAGAAGGGGAAGATGCCTCAGCATGAGAGAGCTGCTGCAGGTGCGTACGAGCATAGCTTCATCGCGCGCGGTAAAGACATTCCTTAAGGAAGACATGCCGGAAGGCCTGAAAGTCATATCCGAGATAGCAGGTCTTCTCGATCCGCAGGTAAAGCTCGAGCATGACATCTATGACGCCATTATCAGCGAAGACGAGATGTCAGACAACGCATCGCCTGTGCTGAAGTCGATCAGGCGCGACATGCGCAACAAGAACGATCTCATAAAGTCACGCCTGCAGAAGATGGTCAGCTCGTCCTCGGCGAAGTCGCACCTTCAGGATGCGATCGTAACGATGCGCAACGGAAGGTACGTAATACCTGTCAAGAGAGAGTATATAAGCCTGTTCCCTGGTATGGTGCACGACCAGTCATCTACGGGAGCCACACTTTTCGTGGAGCCTCAGGCTGTGGTAACTCTGAACAACGAACTGAGACAGCTTGAGCTGGATGAGCAGGCAGAGATCGTCAGGATACTCGAGCTCTTCAGCAGCAGGGTCGGCGAGCATCATCAGAGCCTGCTGAACGACCAGAGGCTGATGGCCGAGCTGGACTTCATCAATGCCAAGGGCAAGCTTTCAGTGATGATGGACGGCGCAGAGCCGCATCTGAACGGGGAGAATATAATAGACATAAAGACGGGACGCCATCCGCTGATCCCGGCGGACAAGGTGGTACCTACAAACATAGAGCTGGGCCGCGACTGGACTACTCTCCTGATAACCGGGCCTAATACTGGCGGCAAGACAGTAACGCTGAAGACGATCGGTCTTCTGTGCCTCATGGCGCAGAGCGGCCTGCACGTTCCTGCAGACGAAAGGACCAGCCTGCCGGTGCTAAAAGAGATATTCGCAGATATAGGCGACGAGCAGAGCATAGAGCAGAGCCTCAGTACCTTCTCGTCACACATGAAGAATATCATAGAGATATTCAGAAATGCGGGAGAAGGCAGCCTGGTGCTGCTCGATGAGCTGGGAGCCGGCACGGATCCGCTGGAAGGAGCCGCGCTCGGTATAGCTGAACTCGAAAGGCTGAAAGAAGCAGGCGCTCTCGTGGCAGCGACGACGCATTACACGGAACTCAAAAAATACGCACTTTCGACGCCGGGAGTCGAAAACGCTTCGATGGAATTCAACGTGGAGACGCTTTCACCGACGTACAGGCTGAGAGTCGGACTTCCGGGCAAATCCAATGCTTTCGAGATCTCCGAAAAGCTCGGTCTCGACAAGTCCATTATCGAGCGGGCGGCGGAGCTCATGGGTGAGGAGCAGCTCGAGTTCGAAGAGGCCGTGAGCAGGGTCGAGGCTGATCAGGCAGCAGCTGAAGCCAGACTGGCGGAAGCCGGAAGAGAAAGGGAAGCTGCGCAGGAGGCCATGAGCGAAGCCGAAAAGGAGCTCGCGAAAGCGAGAGCAGAAGCGGCGAAGATAGTTGAAGACGCCCGGAAGAAGGCCGGTGTCATGCTGAGAGATGCTCAGGGAACAATAGATGAGATCGCAAGCGAGCTGAGAGACATACAGCACAAAAAGAAGAATGCCGGATTCAACGAAGGCCATATAGCCGGAGGCGCAGCGGAAGGCCGGAGAAAGCTCAGACAGGCTGAATCCGCGCTCAAACCTGCAGAAGCTCCTAAGGTGGAGACCATACAGACAGGCAAGATGCCTGATCCGGAGGATCTCAAGATCGGCATGAGGGTCAAGTACACCAAGCTCGATCAGACAGGCGATGTGGAGAGCCTGCCTGATTCCAGGGGAAACTTCAGGATCAGGCTGGGATCTATACGCATGACAGTCAACGTAAAGGACGTTGTGATCGCCGAGTCCGAACCGCAGGGCAATAAAGAAAAGAAAAAGGCCAGATACGGCAACATGTCGTTCGGCAAAACAAAGACCGTCAGCACCGAGATCAATCTGATAGGAATGAATCTCGATGATGCCACTGACAGGATGAACAAATACATCGATGACGCCTTCCTGGCGGGCCTCAAGACTGTTAACATAATACACGGCAGAGGCTCCGGTATCCTGAGGAAGGGCCTGAGAGCTGAACTCAGACGAAACAAGCACGTTGAGTCGTACAAGTCAGCACCGTACGACCAGGGCGGAGAAGGCAACACCATAGTCACTCTGGTCGACCGCACATAAGAGCAAATTATCACAAAAGGAAAACAGATCAATATGTTTATAGTAAGCAGATGCCTCCTTGGATTTGACTGTAAATACAATGGCGGCAATAACAAAAATGATGATGTCATAGAGTTCTGCAAAACTCATGATTATGTTACAATATGCCCTGAGACAGCCGCAGGACTGTCTGTGCCGCGCGAACCGGCTGAGATCGTTCCGATAGACGATGAGTACTTTAAAGTGCTCGATAAGTCCGGAAATGACCTCACAAGGGCATTCGATGAAGGTGCACAGCTTTCGCTCAATTCTGTGCTCGTGGAGCAGGGATCGAGAAAGCACGGCACATGCAAAATAGAAGGTGCCATCCTGAAGGCAAACAGCCCGTCTTGCGGATCCGGAGTTATTTATGACGGAACGTTCAGCGGAAAGCTGACCGGCGGAAACGGCATGTTCACAGACAAGCTGATAGATGCCTGCCTTGAAGAGAGGGCAAATGCGGCAATAGAAGCTGAAGACAGAGTGTTCGCAGATGATTTCAGAATCTGCGACGAAAATCATTTCATGAAAGTGTTTGGGAAATAAATATGGTAGATTTCAAAGAACTCATAGCAGATTCAATTTACAGCGAAGAACTCGGACTTACGAAGGATGAGATCATGAACATGATCGAGATCCCTGCCGATGAGAAGATGGGAGACTATGCGTTCCCGTGCTTCAGGCTTGCGAAGGCGCTTCGCAAGGCTCCGCAGCTGATCGCTGCGGACATCGCTGCCAAGGCAGGCGATGCTGAAGCTTTCGCAAAGGTCGAGAACGTCAATGCTTACGTCAATTTCTTCATCGACAGAGCGTTTTTCGCAGGAGAAGTCATTGAAGAAGTTGAAAAGCTCGGCGCTGACTACGGAAAGTCGGACGGCGGGGCCGGACGCAAGGTCATCGTGGAGTATTCTTCGCCAAATATCGCAAAGCCGTTCCATATCGGCCACATCAGGAGCACCGTTATCGGTAACGCGCTCTACAAGCTTTATGATGCGGTCGGTTTTGATGTCGTAAGGATCAACCACCTCGGCGACTACGGCACACAGTTCGGCAAGATGATCGTTGCTTACCGCAAGTGGGGCAGCGAAGAGGAGCTCGCCAAGGAGCCTATCAAGGCACTTCTCGGCTACTACACCAGATTCCACGAAGAAGCAAAGGAGCATCCTGAACTCGAAGACGAAGCCAGAGAGACATTTGTTAGACTCGAGGCCGGCGAACCGGCTGAACTCGAGCTCTGGGAGAAGTTCAGAACACTGAGCCTCGAGGAGTTCAACCGCGTATACGACATGCTCGGCATCACATTTGACTCCTATGCAGGCGAGAGCTTCTACTCAGACAAAATGCCTAGATTCATTCAGGAGCTGAAAGACAAGGGTCTCCTGATCGAATCACAGGGTGCTCAGATCGTAGACCTTGAGCCATATGGCCTTGGCGCTGCAATGATCACAAAATCCGACGGATCGAGCCTCTATGTTACAAGAGACATAGCAGCAGCCGTATACCGCAAGGAACATTATGGCTTCTATAAGTGCATATACGTAGTTGCATCACAGCAGAACCTCCACTTCAAGCAGTGGAAGAAGGTCCTCCAGCTCATGGGCTATGAGTGGGAGAAAGACTGCATACATGTACCGTTCGGACTGGTCAGCCTCTCAGACGGAGACGACATCAAGATGATGTCAACACGTGAGGGCAGAGTAGTATTCCTCGAAGATGTTCTCAACACAGCCGTTGCAAAGACAGCGGAGATCATGCGCGACAAGGATGCGCAGGGCGTGGATATAGATGAGGTCTCGAAGGAAGTCGGTATCGGAGCAGTCATCTTCCAGGAACTCTCCAACAACAAGATCAAGGATTACGTGTTCTCCTGGGACAAGGTCCTCAATTTTGACGGCGAGACCGGACCGTACGTTCAGTATACGCACGCAAGAGCTTCGAGCGTACTGCGCAAGGCTGAGGAAGCCGGCGTGAACACAGCTGATCTCGGAAAGATCGACACAGCATATCTCGGCAGCGACAGTGCTTACACGCTGGCCAAGCTCATCTACAGAGTGCCTGAGGTAGTTGTGGAAGCTGCTGAGAAATACGAGCCGTCAATAGTGACACGTCATCTGGTAGATATCGCACAGTCATTCAACAAGTTCTATCATGACGAGCACATCCTGGTCGATGATGAGGAAGAAAGGAACGCAAAACTGGCTCTCGTAAAAGCTGCAAAGACAGTAATTGCAAACTGTCTGGGACTCCTGGGCATTGCAGCACCTGAAAGGATGTAAGCATTTCTACTGATTATAACGGCGTTGCCGTAAGGTAGAAATGCTTGATCTTCGGAGGCAAAGCTCCTCCGATAGAAGCACATTTACTGATTATAACGGCGTTGCCGCAAGGTAGAAATGCTTGATCTTCGGAGGCAAAGCTCCTCCGATAGAAGCACATTTACTGATTATAACGGCGTTGCCGTAATGATGTGTGAGGTGTACGGATATGAAATTATTGTTAACAACAATCAAATCAGACTGCAAGAGCACCGATCTGGAGCTCAAATCGTTATACAGCGTCATTTCCGACTCTCCGCTGGACGTGCAGCTGAAGACTTTCGGGCGCAACGATCTCTACACCGACATTTTCGAAAGTATCGCGACAGCCCAGTACGACATCGTATACTTCCAGGCTAACAGTCTCAACATCAGACAGCTGCTCCGTGTGGCAGACATGGTAAAGAAAGCCATTCCGAGCATCGCCATAATCTTCGGCGGCTTGGAAGTATCGTTTGAGACACGCTCATTCATCCAGCAGAACGACTGTGTTGACTATGTCATAAGAGGCGAAGCTGAGAGTGTGCTCTTCAATTTCCTCAAGTCTGTGCTCGATTACGAGTTTGACTTCGAGAACATCGCCGGACTGGCTTACAGGGAGGGCGATCAGGTAGTTGTGAATCCTTATGACGCTCCGGTCGAAATGGAATCCCTGCCGTTCCCGTACGAAAAATTTGAAGCGGGCAAAGGGACAGTATATTACGAATCTATTAGAGGTACCTCCGACAGGACTGTCTACTCGCAGTTCCTTCCGAATGCCAGAGTCAGAGCACTCAGCCTAAGCAGGGTATGCACGGAGCTGAGATACTTTCTCGCCAATGACGTCGATCGTGTCGTATTCCTCGACAAGTGGTTCAACTTCAATACAGAAAGGGCGTACAGGATATTCGAGTACATCATAAATAATGACAATGGCATCACCACGTTCGAGTTCAATATCGACGGAGATGAGCTCGATGAAGAGACCATCAGACTTCTTGCCGAGGCCAGGGAAGGCCAGATAGTATTCAATCTGGACATCGCAAGCACAAATGCAGAAGTGCTCGCAGCATGCGGCAAGGGGGAGAACATCTACCGCCTGATGTACAACACTACAAAACTGCTTCAGAGCGGAAAAGTGCGTACAGAGATCCATGTTAAGGCAGGACTCCCGCTTGAAACGGAAGCGATGTTCGCGCGCTCCTTCAACAAGGCATACGGTATGGCAGAGGGCATGCCGCTTCATATCGACAGCATATTCATGAGCAAGGGCACCGCGCTCAGATCAATGGCGCATAAATTCGGTTACATTTACGCCGAATACGCTCCTTACGAAGTAATAGCAACGGGCAGCATGACGTCCGACGAACTCCTGCGCATCAGAGCTGTCTCCCGAACCGTTGAAAGATACATCGGAGATGGCGGATTTAAAAAGTCGATTCCGAGGATCCTGAACGATACGGGAATAAAGCCTTACGATCTCTTCAGCAGGCTTACGGCTTACATTACCAGAAACGACCTTTCAGGCAAGACACGCAAAAAGGATCACCTTGCACGCATACTGTTCGCATTTACTGCAGGTCTCTACGAAGACATGGCTGATCCGGTCAAACACGAGATACTCAAAGACGTCATCTATGCGGACCTCGAAGAGATGGTCGGCGAAGATGCCATGAAGAAATTCGACAGAAAAGGCTGGGATATAGATTGAGCGAAGTAAAAAACGAAGACAGAATAAGCAAATACCTCTCTCCGCGAATTCAGAACATGATGTTCGCGGAGCTTTCGCCTGACTATCTTTCCAGGACAGGCGCTCTTGAGATACTATCGGGCATTCCTGTTCCTGTGGGGATCGAAGGCAGCGACGCCAAAGGAGAGACCGACCTGAAGAACATCGTGCTCAACATGGGCAGGGTGATCGGAGGCGATCCGTACTTTGTGTTCGCAGAGAAGTATGTGGAATTCATAAAGCACGCAACCGGAGATAACGCAGCGCCTATGCTGGTGTCGGAAGGCGCTCATGCCGCTGACATGGGAGATTTTGAGGATGCATGCATGCTCCTGAGAGGAGCGCTGCGCATAGAACCTAAGTCAAAGGAAGCCCTTTACCTCTACGCCAGAGTCTGCAAGGAGATATACGAGGCAGAATCCGTTGACGGTCTGGGTGATGAGACAAAGACCGGCATGTTCAAGGCAGAGTCTTCCGAGACTTTTGAGCTCCTCACGATGATCCATCCGGACTTCGCGATGGGCTACTACTTCCTGGGATATGCATATCTGAACATGGGACTTTACCTCAAGGCGAAGCTCACATGGCAGGATTTCCTGAAGCATTCGGCAGGCAGCGAGATGGAGACCCACGAGATGGACGACCGGTTGCTCGCATCGCTAAGAGAAGAGATCTCGGAGCGTGTTGAAGAGCTTGAAGAACCGGTAGAGATCGAGCTTGGCTGCAACAAGATAATGGGAGGTGACTTCGTTGGCGGCAGGGATACGCTTGCACGCTTCAAGGAGGGCAGATATTCCGAATGGTGGCCGCTCTGGTATTACCTTGGTATCGCAGAATCCTCGCTTGCAAACCCGGAAGCTGCTATCGAGTCATTCAAAAGAGTGCTCAGACTCTCACCGAGCAACATCGACGCGATGGAGGAACTGGTGCATCTGTACGAGGCGACAGGCGACAGTGTCAACGCTGAAAAGTACAGAAAAAAGATAGGTATCATCAACAGAAACATCGAAGAGGAAAAATCGGATACGCTTTACAGCTGAAATTCGAATGCAATTCGCGAAACAGATCATATATAAATATAAATATGAAGGCGGGACAGCCCGCCTTTTGTTTTGTGAGGCCGGAGAGTATAATAAACTGCAGCCTTGTTAGGCCGAAAAAACATATAACATAGGGAGTGTTTTTAATGACTGGTTTTTGGATGGATCTGGTCGGAAGAGAATCACTGATAGCACCTGATGATACATGGGGGCTTCTTGCAGTGATGACCATAAGCGTATTCTTCGCCATCCGGCTTGAGCAGAAGTATTCATGGGCTTCCAAGCTGTCAGGATGCATCATAGCGCTGATCATAGCTATGGTTCTTGCAAACCTTGGACTCATCCCGATATCTTCGGTGCTCTACGACGACATTGTATGGGGGATCATCGTTCCGCTCGGTATTCCGATGCTGCTTCTGCAGTGCAACCTTAAGAAAATCTGGGCAGAGACAGGCCGCATGCTTGCCATATTCCTGATCGGAGCTGCAGGTACTGTGGTTGGCGCATACCTGGCATTTTTCCTGCTCAAGGGACCATACGGCAATGTAAAGGATCTCGCAAGAGTCGCGTCGATGATGACCGGCACTTACACTGGCGGCAGTGTAAACCTGGCTGCAATGGCATCCCAGTATGCCGCGGGTGAGGATGTAACAGCTGCTGCCATAGTAGCGGATAATCTGATGATGGCGGTCTATTTCTTTGTGCTGATTTTCTTTGCGGGAAGCAGATGGTTCCGTAAACATTTCAGACATCCGCTGATAGATGAGGTGGAATCCGGTGCTGTGGATCAGGAGGAATCAATGACACTTGCCGCTGCTTTCTGGAGCCGAAAAGACATTTCGATCAAGGATATAGCCATAAACATCGGATATGCATCAGCAGTCGTATGGGTGTCAAGACTGATAGGCGGGCTGTTCAGCGGTTTCGAGCCAAGCGGTCTGCTAATGACTTTTGTAGTAAGGTTTCTCGGCTCCCAGTATGTATGGATCACAACAATCTCTGTACTCGTTGCCACATTCATGGCCGGTACAGTAAAGAAAATACACGGATCGCAGGAGATAGGCACATACTGCATATACCTGTTCCTCTTTGTTATCGGCGTACCTGCAAACATCTACACTGTCTTCACAAAGAGCCCGCTTTTCCTCGTATTCACAGCGATCATAGTATTTACGAACATGATTTTCTGCTTCGGAGCGGCTAAACTTCTAAGGTTCAATCTTGAGGACGCCATCATTGCTTCAAACGCCAATATCGGAGGTCCTACGACGGCTGCAGGCATGGCAATCTCCCAGGGATGGGTCGATCTCGTGGGGCCGGCCATGCTCATAGGAACATTAGGTTATGTTATCGGCAACTATCTGGGGACAATAGTAGCCGTAACACTGGGACTGTAGAAAAAGGAACGCAAACATGACATGTTTTGACGCGCACAGCGATATCTGGACTGATGTCACGGTCAGGAGACTGGCAGGAGAGACCGATGTCTTTCACAACCACCATTACGCAAGGCTGATGAAAGGCGGAGTGGAGGGCTCTGTATTTGTTATCTGGGTAGATAAACCGGAAGACTACGCCAGAAGGACCCGTGAGATCTTCAGCTGCGTAAATGATGAGATCGCAGAGACAAAAGACTTCAGGATCGTAAAGACATATGATGAGATGATGAAGGCCAGGGAAGCCGGAGTGTTTTACGTGTTTATCGGACTCGAAGGAATGGCATACGCTTCGTATGACGAGACTTTTACCAGACTCGATGAGTACTACGACTTCGGAGCAAGACACGGGATGCTTACATGGAACGAAGAGAACGGCTTCGGTCACAGTGCTTTGTCCGGGAGCGACGAGGGACTCAGCGATCTCGGCAAAAGGGCAGTCCTTCACATGATCGAAAAGAAAATGATCGTAGACACATCTCATCTGAATGAGGCAGGTTTCTGGGATATCGTCCGCATAATGGACGGACGTCCGTTCATCGCATCTCATTCCAACTGCAGGAAGCTCAGTTCCCATCCCCGCAATCTCACTGATGACCAGCTCAGGGCGGTCAGGGATGCAAACGGCTGCGTGGGGCTCAACACGTGGAACGAGTTTCTTGACAACGACCGCAGGAAGGGAGATATCAGCAGGATGGCAGATCACTGCGAGCACATGATAGACATAATGGGAATCGATCATGTAGGATGCGGATTCGACTTCTGCGGTTTCATTGGCGACCCTGACGATCCGGAAGGATACGCGGGCATTGAGGCGGTAACACCCGGCATTGAAGATGCAAGTAAGATCCCGGATTTCTTTGATATCCTTCGCGGAAGGGGAATGAGGGAGGATGAACTCGAAAAGATCGCATACGGAAACTTCCACAGGATAATAAAGGAAGTTATCGGCTGATCGGAAAAACTCCTGAAAAAAGGATGAATTTAGGTGTTGACACGACACATTCTCTGAACTATAATAATCAAGTCGCATAAAGCGACAGACGTTCCGAGGTAGCTCAATGGCAGAGCAACCGGCTGTTAACCGGTAGGTTGTGGGTTCGAGCCCCACCCTCGGAGCCATTTTATACAAATTAAGCCGGAGTGGTGGAATTGGTAGACACCTGGGACTTAAAATCCTATGAGAAGTGATTCTCGTACCGGTTCGAGTCCGGTCTCCGGTACCACCTTCCAAAACTTAATAAGATGACGCGGGGTAGAGCAGTTGGTAGCTCGTCGGGCTCATAACCCGGAGGTCGAGGGTTCAAGTCCCTCCCCCGCAACCATTTAGCCTTGCTGACGCAAGGCTCTTTTATTGTCAGGAGGGACTTTCACCCTACGGGTTTCCCTAAAGGGACTAGGCGCTGCGCGCCGTCGCAAGTCCCTCCCCCGCAACCAAGTAATTGCAAGGCTTTCAGAGATTCTGAGAGCCTTTTGCTTTGCGCATTTTTATGCCCGTGTCCAAGTTTTGTCCAAGTTTTGCAAAATAACATTACAAAAATGATGCTTTTTAGGGATTACAAAAATCCGGTTTTTTGTATGGGCAAACGATGAAACAACGACATGAACATCAAATATGATATATTTAAGATGTCGCAGTACAAAATGACAAATCGGAATCTGCGGAGGTGGGTAATGAATAGTATTAGACTCGCTCCTCTCGAGCGGGACGACAGAGAACAATTTATATTGGACAATCAAGAAGCTTTTAACTATGGTGCTCTTGAAGAGTTTGGGATGCGCGATGACCATTTGGAAGAAGATGGTCAAATAATCTCACGAGAAACGATAGAAAAGTCTATTGATAGCGGCATTGCTTATCGAATCATGGATGGAGATAAAAAAGTTGGCGGAGCCGTAATCAGGATTGACGGGACTAGAGGATATCTTGACTTGCTCTTTACCTCACCTAAAGTCCACAGCAAAGGAATCGGCTATGCAGCCTGGTGTGGGATCGAGAGGCTTCACCCGGAAGTGGAAGTCTGGGAGACAGTCACACCATATTTTGAAACCAGAAACATTCATTTCTATGTGAACCGCTGCGGGTTTCATATAGTTGAATATTTTAACGAGTATCATAAAGATCCTAATGAACAAAAGGAATCGGGCGAGGGCATGCAAGATAGCATGGATGGGATGTTTAGATTTGAGAAGAGGATGAAGTAGACAAATTCCAGGTTGTGGAGGTAATCAAAGTGAACGAATTTAATGAATATGTACGTGAGTGTTTTTCTGCAGCCGGTGATATTGTAATAAAATCAATGATGGGAGGATATCTTGTGTACCTTAATGGTAAACTGATAGGTGATATTGGAGATAAGGAACTGTTTTTAAAAAGAACGCCGACATCGGACAGACTTCTTGCAGATTCAGAACTGCGTTATCCTTATGAGGGTTCAAAGACGCTTATGCACGTATTCGAC